>JAEYPE010000111.1 GCA_023411035.1 Pseudomonadota bacterium | reverse complement strand
CCGCAACTGCGCCCTCAACATCATCCGGAAATCAGGCACCAAGCCAAAGCCCGCTCGCGAAGCTTTCGCCGCGAACCCCAAGGCCGCTATTCGAGCCGTCAGGAGCGCCTGAATTGAATTGCCCTGCTTCGGAAGGGGTGGAGGCGGATTTTTCGCAACAGGAAATTAGGACTTGACCCGACGGGTCCCTTGGGGCAAATAGGCGGCCCCGCTGCGGCGATGGTAGCTCAGTTGGTAGAGCCCTCGGTTGTGGTCCGAGTGGTCGTGGGTTCGAGTCCCATCCATCGCCCCAGTACCCCTCATCGGCAGATGCCTGTGTCCGGTCGGACGTTCCCGCTGGCGTTGCACCGCTCAAGCCGATGGGTGAAGGGTTGACGGACGGATATTCCGTCCCCCGGTGGCGATGGTAGCTCAGTTGGTAGAGCCCTCGGTTGTGGTCCGAGTGGTCGTGGGTTCGAGTCCCATCCATCGCCCCATTCCCGCTTCCCAATCGCCCTCCGATCCGCCCATTCCATTTCCCCATGCGCCCGTCTTTTCGGCGGTCGTCGCGGCGCTTATTGTGCCGGATGACCGTGACGCGGGATTGCGGCGGGTGGATGCGGCAGGTGGATGCGATGGATGAACTGCTTTCCGTTGCGGAGATGTACCGGGCCGACGCGCTGACCATGGCGGGCGGCGTGCCGGGGTCTGTGCTGATGGAGGCGGCGGGCGCCGCGGTGGTGCGCGCGGTGTGCGAGCGCTGGGCGCCGCACCCGACCGTCGTCCTGTGCGGGCCGGGCAACAACGGCGGCGACGGATTCGTCGTCGCGCGCCTCCTTCTGGAGGCGGGCTGGCCGGTGCGGTTGGCCCTGCTGGGATCGCGCTCCGCCCTGCGCGGCGACGCGGCGGTGGCGGCGGGGCGCTGGAGCGGTCCGGTGGAGGCCGCCGACCCCTGGCTTCTGGAAGGCAACCCGCTGGTCATCGACGCGCTGTTCGGGGCCGGGCTCGCCCGCCCGCTCGACGGCATGGCGAAGGCGGTGGTCGAGGCGATGGACGGGCGCACGGTCGTCGCGGTGGACGTGCCGAGCGGGGTGCACGGCGACAGCGGCCAAGTGATGGGGGTGGCGCCCCAGGCGGCGCTGACCGTCACCTTCTTCCGCCGGAAGCCCGGACATCTGCTGCTGCCGGGCCGTGCCCTGTGCGGCGAGGTGTTGGTCGCCGACATCGGCATTCCCGATACGGTGCTGGACAGCGTTTCGCCGCGAACGCTGGTGAACGGCCCGGATCTGTGGCGCCGCCGCTATCCCTGGCCGCGCCTTGACGCGCACAAATACGCGCGGGGGCATGCGGTGGTGCTGGGCGGGGCGCGGATGACCGGCGCGGCGCGGCTGTCGGCGCGGGGCGCCCTGCGCGCCGGGGCGGGGCTGGTGACGGTGGCCTGTCCAGCCGAATCGGTGCCCATCTATGCCGCCGGTTCGCCGAGCCTGATCGTGACCGAGGCGGCGGACGAGGCCGCTTTCGGGACACTGCTGGCGGACCCGCGCAAGAACGCGGTGCTGCTGGGGCCGGGCGCCGGAGTGGGGGCGGAGACGCGGGCGCGCGTTCTGGCCGCGCTGGAGGCCGGAAAGGCTTGTGTGCTGGATGCCGACGCGCTGACCAGCTTCGCCGGGTCGCCCGCCGACCTGCACGACCGGCTGCACGGACGTTGCTTGCTGACCCCGCATGAGGGCGAGTTCGCGCGGATCTTTCCGGACCTCGTGGCGGAGGAGGGCGGCAAACTGACGCGCGCCCGGGCCGCCGCGGCGCGCTGCGGCGCCGTCGTCCTATTGAAAGGCGCCGATACGGTGGTCGCGGCGCCGGACGGACGTGCCGTCATCAACGCCAACGCGCCGCCCGATTTGGCGACCGCAGGGTCGGGGGACGTGCTTGCGGGCATGGCGCTCGGTCTGATCGCCCAAGGAATGGACGGTTTCGACGCCGCCTGTGCCGCGGTCTGGCTGCATGGCGAGGCAGCCAACGCGATCGGGCCGGGTTTGATCGCCGAGGATCTGCCGGACGCCCTGCCGGGAGTGCTGAAGCGGCTGAGGGCGGGCCAACTCTGACGTTGCCCCTTCGGGCATACATACGGGCGGACAGGGGGCATTCCCCCAATGGCTGGGCTCAAGCTATGGCTTGCCGAGCGCGCGCCCGCGCGCCAGACTCCGGCTTATGAACGAGACGCCCGAGATCAACACCGCCGAACCGGCCCCGAACGCGGCCCCAAATGCGGCACAGCCGCCGGGCCTGCTCGACCGTACTCTGGACACGCTGCGCGCGCGCTGGCGCGAGATCGCCGCATCCGCCCGCGGGGTGGTCGGGGCCGCCCCGCGGGCCTCGCTGCCCAAAGAAGATGCAGATCGTCTGAAGGAGCAGATCGAAGCCTGCCTGGAAGGCCGTGGCGGCGAGGTGTCGGCGCGGGCGCGGGCGGCGCAGCTCGGCCGCACCTATCTGGCGCTGGACGGGCAGGGCCGGCGCAATTTCCTGATGATGCTGGCGCGCGACTTCGACGTGGACCGCGCCGCGGTCGATCAGGCGATGGCGACCTTCCTGGCGGCGGGCGACCCGGTGTCGCGCGGCCACGCCGAACGCGCCCTGCGCCGCGCGCTGGAGCCGCCGCGGCTGCGGTTGCTGACCCAGTTCAACGCCCTGCCGGAAGGGGTGAAATTCCTGGTGGACCTGCGCGCCGAGCTGATGGAGATGGCGCGCGGCGAACCGCTGCTCCAGGCGCTGGAGGACGACCTCAAGAGCCTGCTGCGCAACTGGTTCGACGTCGGCTTCCTGGAGATGCACCGGATCACCTGGGACAGCCCGGCCTCCCTGCTGGAAAAGCTCATCAAATATGAGGCGGTGCACGAGATCAGCGGCTGGCAGGACCTGAAGGACCGGCTCGACTCCGATCGCCGCTGCTTCGCCTTCTTCCATCCGCGCATGCCGAACGAGCCGCTGATCTTCGTGGAGGTGGCGTTGGTTCAGGGCATGTCGGACAACGTGCAGGCGCTGCTCGATCCGTCCGCCCCGGTCTGCGATCCGAAAAGCGCGGACAGCGCCATCTTCTATTCCATCTCCAACGCCCAGGTGGGGCTGGCCGGCATCAGTTTCGGCAACTTCCTCATCAAGCGGGTGGTCGACGGGCTCACCGGGGAGTTTCCCAACATCAAGAACTTCGCCACCCTGTCGCCGATCCCTGGATTCCGCCGCTGGCTGGACCGGGAACTGGCGGAGCGGGGCGATTCGCTGCTCAGCCCGCCGGAGGCGCAACGCATCGCGGAGGCCATGGCCGCCCACCCGGACGCCCGCGAATCGGATGGAGATGGAGAGGCGGAAGACCGCTCCGTGCTGGCCGCTGCCCTGATGTTGCCCGGCTGGCCGGCGCAGGAGGAGCTTCAGAAGCAGCTCCGCGGTCCGCTGATTCGGCTGTGCGCCCGCTATCTGATGTCGGTGCGCGGGTCCGATCGCCGCAGCGAGCGGACCGGCACGGCGCCGGTGCGGGCGCTCGATCCCGTGGCGCACTTCCACCTCAGCAACGGCGCCCGCATGGAGCGGCTGAACTGGCTGGGCGATCGCTCGCCCAAGGGGCTGCGCCAGTCCTGCGGGATGATGATCAACTACCGCTACAAGCTGGGCGAAATCGACGCCAACCATGAAGCCTATACGGGGGAGGGGAAGGTCAACGCCTCCTCCTCGATCCGGGCGCTGGGAAAGGGCGGGGGATGAGCCGTTCCGCCTCGTTCCGCTCCACCCTCCAATGGCGTGCGGAAAGGCGCCCATTTTGCCTGTTTGCGGCGCGAACCCTGTGCTATAGAGCGGGTTCGCTGGCAGTCCGCCGGGTGTTCCGCACCCGTCGCGGGCTGTCTATGCCATTGCGGGCGTGGCGGAACTGGTAGACGCGCCGGATTTAGGTTCCGGTGACTTCGGTCGTGGGGGTTCGAGTCCCTTCGCCCGCACCATGGCAACAGCTTGGACCGCATGGGAACACACGGTCTCGGGCCGCCCGGACGGGCGCCGCCGGGCCGGACAACGAGATAGGCTTTCGTTCCGATGAACATCACCGAGACCAGCGCCGACGGCCTGAAGCGCGAGTACAAGGTCGTCATTTCCGCCCAGGATATCGAACAGAAGGTGCAGGGCCGGCTCGAAGAGCTGCGCCGGACGGTGCAGCTCCCCGGCTTCCGTCCGGGCAAGGTGCCGGTTGCAGTGATCAAGCAGCGCTACGGCGGCAGCGTGCTGGCCGAGGCCCTTGAGGATGCGATCGCCGACAGCTCGCGCCAGGCGCTGAGCGAGCGCGGCCTGCGCATCGCCATGCAGCCCAAGATCAACGTCGAGAAGTACGAGGACGGCGGCGACCTGTCCTATACCATGGGCGTGGAGCTTCTGCCGGACATCGAGCCGGGCGACCTCGCCGGCCTGGAGCTTGAGAAGCCGGTCGCCACGGTCGAGGACAAGGCCGTCGACGAGGCTCTGACCCGTCTGGCCTCCGCCCACTCCGTGCAGGCCCCGGTCACCGAGGACCGTCCGGCCGAGAAGGGCGACATCGCCGTGATCGACTTCGCCGGTTCCGTCGATGGCGAGGCCCTGCCGGGCATGGACGGCAAGGACTACCCGCTGGAGCTGGGCGCCAACCAGTTCGTTCCGGGCTTCGAGGACCAGCTGGTCGGCGCCAAGGCCGGCGAGCACCGCACCGTGAAGGTCACCTTCCCGGCGGACTACCCGCACGAGCGCCTGAAGGGCGCGGACACCGTGTTCGAGGTGGACGTCAAGGAACTCCGCAAGAACGTCCCGGCCGAGGTCAACGACGACCTCGCCAAGGAGTTCGGCATGGAGAGCCTGGAGAAGCTCCGCGAGGCCATCGCCGACCGCATCAAGAGCGAGTATGCCAACGTGTCGCGCCTGCGCGTGAAGCGCCAGCTGCTCGACAAGCTGGCCGAGGCCCACTCCTTCGAGGTGCCGCCGGGCATGGTGGACGTCGAGTTCGAGGGCATCTGGCAGCGCCTCCAGCAGGAGCTGAAGAACGGCACCGCCGGTGACGACGCCGGCAAGCCGGAAGAGGAGCTGAAGGCCGAGTACCGCGGCATCGCCGAGCGCCGCGTGCGCCTGGGCCTGCTGCTGTCGGAGATCGGCCGCCGCAACGACATCCAGGTGACCCAGGACGAGATCAACCGCGCCCTGATCGCGGAAGCCCGCCGCTTCCCCGGCCAGGAGCGTCAGGTGTTCGAGTTCTTCAAGCAGAACCGGGAAGCGCTGGAAAACCTCCGCGCCCCGATCTTCGAGGACAAGGTCGTCGACTTCATCCTGGATCAGGCCAAGGTGAACGAGAAGCCGGTGTCCGCCGAGGAGTTGATGAAGGACCCCGACGAGGCGGCCGAGGCGGCCTGATCGTCGGAAAGGTTGAGGGGCGGCCTACCGGTCGCCCCTTTCCATTCCTATATGAATGCTGCTCAGACGACGAACCGAGCTGCGGGGGCAGGGAAGACCGACATGTACGACTTCGAACCGAAGATGAATGCTCTGGTCCCGATGGTCATCGAGCAGACCAACCGGGGCGAACGAGCGTACGATATTTACTCGCGCCTGCTGAAGGAACGGATCATCTTTCTGATCGGCGGCGTGAACGACGCCGTTGCCAGCCTGATCTGCTCGCAGCTGCTGTTCCTGGAATCGGAAAACCCGAACAAGGACATCGCGCTGTACATCAATTCGCCGGGCGGTTACGTGTCCGCCGGCCTCGCCATCTACGACACCATGCAGTACATCCGTCCGCAGGTGTCCACGGTGTGCATGGGGCAGGCGGCCTCCATGGGCTCGCTGCTGCTTGCCGCCGGCGCGCCGGGCAAGCGCTTCTCGCTGCCCAACAGCCGCATCATGATCCATCAGCCGTCGGGCGGCGCGCAGGGCCAGGCGTCGGACATCGAGATCCAGGCGCAGGAAATCCTGAAGCTGCGCTCGCGCCTCAACGACATCTACGTCAAGCACACCGGCCAGTCGCTCGATACCATCGAGGCGGCCATGGAGCGCGACAAGTTCATGTCGCCGGAGGAAGCCAAGGCTTTCGGCCTGATCGATGAGGTGGTGGAGAAGCGCCCCGGGTCGGCCGGAGACGGCGGCGCGGCCTGACCGCGCGCGCGAACTAATGATTGATTGCGCCGGTTCCCTGTTGTTGAATGATGGGGAACCGGTCCGATGGATCGGGTTCGAAGGATGAGTGAGTCGATGCGTTAACCTTGTCACGGGTCATGCCCGGGACAACCTTTGAAAGGACCGGCGTCGGGGGACGCCGCAGGCGGTTGACAGGTTGTACGGATCAGTCCCCCGCGAGATGACGGAGTACCGATGAGCAAGTCCAGCAGCGGCGATTCGAAGAACACGCTCTACTGCTCCTTTTGCGGCAAGAGCCAGCACGAGGTCCGCAAGCTGATTGCCGGTCCGACGGTGTTCATTTGTGATGAATGCGTCGAACTGTGCATGGACATCATTCGCGAGGAGAACAAGACCACCCTCGTGAAGTCCCGCGACGGCGTGCCGACCCCGCGTGACATCCATGCGGTGCTGGACGACTACGTGATCGGACAGTATCACGCGAAACGGGTCCTTTCGGTCGCCGTGCACAACCATTACAAGCGGTTGGCGCACGGCACGAAGCACAACGACGTCGAACTGGCGAAGTCCAACATCCTGCTGATCGGCCCCACCGGCTGCGGCAAGACGCTGCTCGCCCAGACGCTCGCCCGGATCATCGACGTTCCCTTCACCATGGCCGACGCCACGACTCTGACCGAGGCGGGCTATGTGGGCGAGGATGTCGAGAACATCATCCTGAAGTTGCTCCAGGCCGCCGACTACAACGTCGAGCGGGCGCAGCGCGGCATCGTCTACATCGACGAGGTCGACAAGATCAGCCGCAAGTCCGACAACCCGTCGATCACCCGCGACGTGTCGGGCGAGGGCGTGCAGCAGGCCCTGCTGAAGATCATGGAAGGCACCGTCGCCTCCGTGCCTCCGCAGGGTGGCCGCAAGCACCCGCAGCAGGAATTCCTTCAGGTCGACACCAGCAACATCCTGTTCATCTGCGGCGGCGCCTTCGCCGGGCTGGACAAGATCATCGCGCAGCGCGGCAAGGGCACCTCGATCGGCTTCGGCGCCGACGTGCGCGGTCCGGACGAGCGCACCACCGGTGACATCCTGCGCGAGGTCGAGCCGGAGGATCTGCTGAAGTTCGGCCTGATCCCCGAGTTCATCGGCCGTCTGCCGGTGGTCGCCACCCTGTCCGATCTGGACGAGGCGGCGCTGGTGGAGATCCTGACCAAGCCGAAGAACGCCCTGGTCAAGCAGTACCAGCGCCTGTTCGAGATGGAGGACGTCCATCTGGAGTTCTCCGAGGACGCGCTGCGCAACATCGCCACCAAGGCGATTCAGCGGAAGACCGGCGCGCGTGGCCTGCGCTCGATCATGGAGTCGATTCTGCTCGACCCGATGTTCGATCTGCCGGGCCTATCCGGGGTGGAGAGCATCCTGGTGAACAAGGAAGTCGTCGAAGGGCGCGCGAAGCCGCTCTACGTCCACGCCGAACGCCGCGGGGAACAGCAGGCGCCGGGCGCCTGATCCACCCCACCCCAGAGCGTTGAGCAGCGAACGGGTTTGTAAAGAAGAGGGGCGCCGCAAGGCGCCCTTCGTCGTTGTGGCGGCTTTCTTGGACAAAGGGGCGGATCGGCACGCGCGCCGCCTTTTTCCATGCCGCATCGCGGTGCGGAATTGGGGCGCTGGCCCTTGAAGGGGGGCTGTGGCTGTGCCACGTTAGAACCGTGCCGGCTATGCGTTCCCCGCGCTCACCCCCGAGGTGGGGTTCACCTCAGGCCCATCCCGGGCTGACGGCGTCCCAATCAAGAGGCCCAATCGATGTTCGAAATCTCCCGTGGCGCCCTCTATCCGGTCCTGCCGCTTCGCGACATTGTGGTCTTTCCCCACATGATCGTGCCTCTTTTCGTCGGCCGCGAAAAATCCGTGCGCGCCCTGGAAGATGTGATGAAGGACGACAAGCAGATCCTTCTCGTCACCCAGAAGAACGCTGCGCAGGATGATCCGACCCCGGCCGACATCTTCAGCGTCGGCACCGTTGGGACTGTGCTGCAGCTGCTGAAGCTGCCGGACGGGACGGTGAAGGTGCTGGTGGAGGGGGGGCAGCGCGCGTCCATCACCAAGTTCGCCGAAAACGAGGATTTCTTCCAGGCCTACGCCGACCTCGTCGAGGAGAAGGTCGGCGAGAGCCAGGAGCTTGAGGCGCTTGGCCGTGCGGTGGTCTCCCAGTTCGAGCAGTACATCAAGCTGAACAAGAAGATTCCGCCGGAGGTTTTGGTTTCGATCAACCAGATCGAGGAACCGGGCAAGCTTGCGGATACGGTGGCCTCGCACCTCGCGCTGAAGATTCCGGAGAAGCAGCAGCTTCTTGAATGCGCCACGGTGTCGGAGCGGCTTGAGCGGGTCTACGCCTTCATGGAAGGCGAGATCGGCGTGCTGCAGGTGGAGAAGCGCATCCGCAACCGCGTGAAGCGGCAGATGGAAAAGACGCAGCGCGAGTACTACCTCAACGAGCAGCTCAAGGCGATCCAGAAGGAACTTGGCGAGACCGAGGATGGCCGCGACGAGTCGGCTGAACTCGAAGAAAAGATCAACAAAACCCGCTTCTCCAAGGAGGCCCGCGACAAGGCCCTGGCAGAGCTGAAGAAGCTGCGCTCCATGAGCCCGATGTCCGCCGAGGCCACGGTGGTGCGCAACTACCTGGATTGGATGCTGTCCATTCCGTGGAAGAAGCGCACCAAGGTGAAGAAGGATCTCAGGCTCGCCCAGAAGATCCTGGACGCCGACCATTACGGCCTGGAGAAGGTCAAGGAGCGCATCCTCGAGTATCTCGCGGTCCAGAACCGCATGAACAAGGTGAAGGGGCCGATTCTCTGCCTCGTCGGCCCGCCCGGCGTCGGCAAGACCTCGCTCGGCAAGTCGATCGCCAAGTCCACGGGCCGCAACTTCGTGCGCATGTCGCTGGGTGGCGTGCGGGACGAGGCGGAGGTCCGCGGCCACCGGCGCACCTACATCGGCTCCATGCCCGGCAAGGTCATCCAGGGGATGAAGAAGGCCAAGTCCTCCAACCCCCTGTTCCTGCTGGACGAGATCGACAAGCTGGGGGCCGACTGGCGTGGCGACCCGTCCTCGGCCCTGCTGGAGGTTCTCGATCCGGAGCAGAACGGCACCTTCAACGACCATTACCTGGAGGTCGATTACGACCTGTCGGATGTGATGTTCGTCTGTACGGCCAACACGATGCGCATGCCGCAGCCGCTGCTGGACCGAATGGAGATCATCCGCGTCGCCGGCTACACCGAGGATGAGAAGGTCGAGATTTCCAAGCGCCACCTGATCGAAAAGCAGGTGGAGGCGAACGGTCTGAAGAAGGGTGAATTCTCCATCTCCGACGACGCGCTGCGCGACCTGATCCGTTACTACACGCGGGAGGCTGGCGTCCGCAGCCTGGAGCGCGAGATCGCGAATCTCTGCCGCAAGGCCGTCAAGGAGATCCTGATGAAGGGCTCCGCCGGTGCCAAGGTGACGGTCACGCGCCGGAACCTGGACAAGTATGCCGGCGTGCGTCGTTTCCACTTCGGCGAAGCGGAACTGGAGGATCTGGTGGGCGTCACCACCGGCCTCGCCTGGACCGAGGTGGGTGGCGAATTGCTGTCCATCGAGGCGGTCAGCCTGCCCGGCAAGGGCCGGGTGACCACCACCGGCAAGCTGGGCGACGTGATGAAGGAGTCGGTCCAGGCGGCGGAGAGCTACGTCAAGTCGCGCGCCACCGCCTTCGGCATCAAGCCGACGCTTTTCGAGAAGCGGGACATCCACGTCCACGTTCCCGAAGGCGCCACCCCGAAGGACGGCCCGTCGGCGGGTGTGGCCATGATCACCTCGATCGTGTCGGTGCTGACCGGCATCGCGGTGCGCAAGGACGTGGCAATGACGGGTGAGATCACCCTGCGCGGCCGGGTTCTGCCCATCGGCGGCCTGAAGGAAAAGCTTCTGGCCGCCCTGCGCGGCGGTCTGAAGCATGTGCTGATTCCGAAGGACAACGAGAAGGATCTGGCTGACATTCCGGACAACGTGAAGCGCGGCCTGGAGATCATCCCGGTCAGCACGGTGGACGATGTTCTGAAGCACGCCCTGGTGCGTGAGTTGGAACCCATCGAGTGGAAGGAGCCCGAGTCGGTCGAGCCGGCGGTCGCCAAGCCGCAGGCCGACGGCGGCGGCGAGGTGCTGCGCCACTGACCATGCTTTGAGCTTTAAATCCGCTTAAAAGCGCTACTCTGCCTCGCATCGCCCGCCCGTCTGCAATTGACGGGCGGGCGATGTCGTGTTTATCGTTTGAAAGTGCGAAGTCATGGCGTGGCTTTGCTTCCGATTTCTTTTCCGGATTGGGAAGGGGGAAGTAAGTGAACAAGAACGATCTTGTGGCGCATGTCGCCGATGCTGTGGGTTTGTCTAAAACTGATGCGACCAAGGCCGTCGACGCCATTTTTGAAGGCATCACCGACTCGCTGAAGAATGGAGAGGAGGTCCGCTTGGTCGGCTTCGGCACTTTCGCGGTTGCCGAACGCGCCGCCGGCGAAGGGCGTAATCCGCGCACCGGCGAAAAGATCGACATTCCCGCGTCGAAGCAGCCGAAGTTCAAGCCCGGCAAGACTCTGAAGGATGTTCTGAACGGATGATGCCTTGAAAGGTCAGGGCATCCCAGGCATAGTGCGCGCCGGTCGGCAGTTGCCGGCCGGCTTTGCGTTTTCAGGGCGGTTGTTGGTCCGGTCAACGCCACGGCGCGGGCGATTAGCTCAGCGGTAGAGCATCTCGTTTACACCGAGAGGGTCGGGGGTTCGAAACCCTCATCGCCCACCAGCGCGCCTCCATCCCGCCGAAGACAGCATTTCAAATTCGTGATTGACAGGCGATGCATCGGGCGGCTAGAAACCGCCCATCGGCGACGGGGCGATGGTCCTGGAAGCAGCGCTGCGATCCTATGACACGGACGCTGGTTTGTGCGCACTTCATTTCGCCGCGTTGCGCGGGTGTAGCTCAGTTGGTTAGAGCGCCGGCCTGTCACGCCGGAGGCCGCGGGTTCAAGTCCCGTCACTCGCGCCACTTCCCATCTTCCCATCTCCCGCTCCCCATCTCCATTGAAATGAAGCGTATACGGGTTTAACAGCGGGCTTCCGATCCCTATATCCGATAAATCGGCCCCGCATATCCGATAAGCTGGATAGAGTTCAGGGGCGTTTAAAAAGTCTGGTAATACCAAGGACATCCACTCATTTCCGCAGGGTGGATTCATTGGCCGAAAGCGATTCAAAGCGCTTTCCTTGATCACGCACTCGTCATATATTCCGCCGCGTCTGATGGGCTAATCCAAGGCATTCCAGCCACGGCACCGCGCGTCGGCCGATATGGCCGTACCGGCGTTCGTGGCGTGGGCTTATGGGAGGACCGCGGTGACCAACCCGCTGATCATTGAGTACCTTCCGATCCTGGTGTTCCTGCTGATCGGTATCGCGCTGGCCGTCGTGATGGTCGGCGCTTCTTACGTCATCAGCCCGAAGAATCCGGACTCGGAAAAGCTCTCCCCCTACGAATGCGGCTTCGAGCCGTTCGAGGACGCCCGCGCGAAATTCGACGTGCGGTTTTACCTGGTCTCGATCCTGTTCATCATCTTCGACCTTGAGGTCGCCTTCCTGTTCCCATGGGCCGTGGCGCTCGGGGACATAGGCTTGTTCGGCTTCTGGTCGATGATCGTGTTCCTCGGGATTCTGACCATCGGCTTCATCTATGAGTGGAAGAAAGGAGCTCTGGAATGGGAGTAGAGGCTGCCAAGCTGGCGCCGATTCCGCCCGGACCGGAACAGGACGCCTATCTCCGCGCGGTTACCGAGGAGATCCAGGAAAAGGGCTTCATCACGGCGAAGTACGAGGACGTGCTCGCTTGGGCCCGCACCGGATCGCTGTGGCCGATGACCTTCGGCCTGGCCTGCTGCGCGGTGGAAATGATCCACGCCTACATGAGCCGGTACGATCTGGACCGATTCGGTGTCATCCCGCGCCCCAGCCCCCGCCAGTCCGACTGCATGATCGTGGCGGGCACGCTGACCAACAAGATGGCCCCAGCGCTCCGCAAGGTCTATGACCAGATGCCGGAACCGCGCTGGGTCATCTCGATGGGCTCTTGCGCCAACGGCGGCGGCTACTACCACTATTCCTACTCGGTGGTGCGCGGCTGTGACCGGATCGTTCCGGTAGACATCTACGTGCCGGGCTGTCCGCCCACCGCGGAAGCGCTGGTCTACGGCATTCTGCAGCTCCAGAAAAAGATCCGGCGCGGCAACCGCATCGCTCGCTGAATAAGAAAAAAGGCAGGTCCTGGCCCATGTCCGAACAGGCGTTGAAGGAACTCGGGGACCATATCGCCGCGACGCTCGGCGACGATGTCCTGAAGGTCGAGCTGAAACTCGGCGAGCTGATGGTGACCGTCCGCCGGCCCTCGCTCATCAAGTCGCTGACCTTCCTGCGTGACGATCCGACCTGCTCGTTCGAGCAGCTGCTGGACGTCACCGCGGTGGATTGGCCGGAGCGGGAGGAACGCTTCGAAGTCGTCTATAACCTTTTGAGCTACAAGCACAACCGGCGCATCCGCGTGAAGGTCACGACGGACGAGGACACCCCCGTGGCCTCCGCAGTGCCGGTGTACAGCGCGGCCAACTGGTTCGAGCGTGAGACCTGGGACATGTACGGGGTCTTCTTCTCCGACCATCCGGACCTGCGCCGCATTCTGACCGACTACGGATTCGAAGGGCATCCGCTGCGCAAGGATTTCCCGCTGACGGGTTACGTCGAGTGCCGCTACGACGAGGACCAGAAGCGCGTCGTCTATGAGCCGGTCCGCCTGACGCAGGACTTCCGCACCTTCGACTTCCTGTCGCCCTGGGAAGGCATGACCAACGTGATGCTGCCCGGCGACGAGAAGGCCCAGGCACCTGACACCGGGAGCAAGCCGTGACCATCGCCACGTCCGCACACCCCACCGCCGGTCCGGCCGGCGGCAAGACTCAGATCAAGCCCTACACCATGAACTTCGGGCCGCAGCACCCTGCGGCTCACGGCGTGCTGCGGCTGGTGATGGAACTGAACGGCGAGGTGGTCGAGCGCTGCGACCCGCACATCGGGCTGCTGCATCGCGGCACCGAGAAGCTGATCGAGTACAAGACCTACCTCCAGGCCGTTCCGTATTTCGACCGGCTGGATTACGTCAGCCCGATGTGCATGGAGCACGCCTATGTGCTCGGCATCGAGAAGCTGCTGCAGATCCAGGCGCCGTTGCGCGCCCAGTACATTCGCGTGCTCTTCTCGGAAATCACGCGCATCCTGAACCACATCCTGTCGATCACCACCGGCGCGCTCGACGTCGGCGCGATTACCCCGGCGCTGTGGGGCTTCGAGGAACGCGAGATCCTCATGGAGTTCTACGAGCGTGTGTGCGGTGCGCGCCTGCACGCGAACTATTTCCGTCCCGGCGGTGTGGCCTGGGATCTCCCCGCGGGTCTGACCGATGACATCTGGGAGTTCACCGAGCGTTTCCCGAAGTTCGTTGACGACATCGACAATCTGCTGACGAACAACCGCATTTTCAAGCAGCGCACCGTCGATATCGGAATCGTCACGAAGGAAGAGGCCTACGACTGGGGCTTCACCGGCCCGATGCTCCGCGGCTCCGGCGTCGCCTGGGACCTCCGCAAGTCGCAGCCCTACGAGGTCTACGACCGCATGGATTTCGACGTGCCGGTCGGCCTGACGGGCGACTGCTGGGCGCGCTATCTCGTCCGCATGGAGGAGATGCGCCAGTCGAACCGCATGATCCGCCAGTGCCTGAAGGAGCTTCCCGACGGCCCGGTGCGCGTGGAGGACCGCAAGGTCGCACCGCCGCCGCGCGGGGAGATGAAGCGGTCGATGGAAGCGCTGATCCACCACTTCAAGCTCTTTACCGAGGGCTTCCACGTTCCCGCGGGCGAAACCTACACCGCCATCGAGGCGCCGAAGGGCGAATTCGCCGTGTATCTGGTGTCGGACGGCACGAACAAGCCGTACCGCTGCAAGATCCGTCCGCCGGGTTTCGCCCACCTGCAGGGCCTCGACTTCATGTCGAAGGGCCACATGCTGGCCGACGCGGTGGCCAACATCGCGTCCATGGACATCGTGTTCGGAGAGATTGACCGATGAGCGCCCCGGCTCACGACCCGGCTAAGGAGCCGGCCTCCTTCGCCTTCACTCCGGAGAATCTGGAGCGGGCGAAGGCCATCATCGCGAAGTACCCGGCGGGCAAGCAGGCCAGCGCCTGCATGCCGCTGCTCGATCTGGCCCAGCGCCAGAACGACGGCTGGCTGCCGCGCGTCGCCATGGACGCCGTCGCCGACCTGCTCGGCATGCCGCGCATCCGCGTGTACGAGGTCGCGACCTTCTACACGATGTACAACAAGGAACCGGTCGGTAAGCACGTCATCCAGGTGTGCACGACCACGCCATGCTGGCTGCGCGGTTCCGACGACATCGTGCATACCTGCGAGCGCAAGCTGGGCATCGGTGTTGGCGAAACCACCGCGGACGGCCAGTTCACGCTGCGCGAGGTCGAATGTTCGGGCGCCTGCGTCAACGCGCCGGTGGTCCAGATCGGCGACGACTATTATGAAGACGTCAGCCCGGAACACATGGAAAAGATCATCGACGTCCTGAAGAGCGGCGAGATCCCCAAACACGGCTCGCAGATCGGCCGGCAGTCCTCCGAACCGGTGGGCGGCCCGACGACTCTGAAGGCCTTCACCACCACCCAGGCCGATTGAGGGGGATGCGATGCTTCGTGACGAGGACCGCATTTTCACCAACCTGTACGGCTACCAGAGCTTTGGCCTGGACGCCGCCCGGAAGCGTGGTGACTGGGACAACACCAAGGCCCTGATCGCACAGGGCAAAGAGTGGATCATCGAGCAGGTCAAGGAATCCGGCCTGCGCGGGCGCGGCGGCGCCGGCTTCTCCACGGGCATGAAGTGGTCCTTCATGCCGAAGAACGTGACGGACAAGCCGGTCTACCTTGTCATCAACGCCGATGAGGGCGAGCCGGGCACCTGCAAGGACCGCGACATTCTGCGCCACGATCCGCACAAGCTGATCGAGGGCTGCCTGCTTGCCGGCTTCGCCATCGGTGCCTCGGCCTGCTACATCTACATCCGTGGCGAGTTCTACAACGAGGGCTCCAACGTCCAGCGCGCCATCGACGAGGCGTACGCGGCGGGGCTGATCGGCAAGAACGCCTGCGGCACCGGCTACGACTACGACGTCTACATCCACCGCGGTGCGGGCGCGTATATCTGTGGCGAGGAAACCGCGCTCATCGAGTCCATCGAGGGCAAGAAGGGCCAGCCGCGGAACAAGCCGCCGTTCCCCGCTCAGGCCGGTCTCTACTCCTGCCCGACCACGGTGAACAACGTCGAATCCATCGCGGTGGTTCCGACCATCCTGCGTCGGGGTGCCGCGTGGTTCGCCGGTCTGGGCCGTCCGAAGAACACCGGCACCAAGCTCTTCTGCATTTCCGGCCATGTGAACAAGCCGTGCAACGTGGAAGAGGAGATGGGCATTCCGCTGAAGGAGCTGATCGAAAAGCATGCCGGCGGTGTGCGCGGCGGGTGGGACAACCTGCTGGCGATCATCCCCGGCGGTTCGTCGGTGCCGCTGCTGCCGAAGTCGATCTGCGACACGGTGCTGATGGATTTCGACTCGCTCCGCGAGGTGCGCTCGGGCCTGGGCACCGCGGCGGTGATCGTGATGGACAAGTCCACCGACGTGGTGAAGGCCATCGCGCGCCTGTCGCAGTTCTACGCTCATGAGAGTTGCGGCCAGTGCACGCCGTGCCGCGAGGGCACCGGCTGGATGAACCGCATCATGCAGCGCATGGTGACCGGCAACGCGCGCGTCGAGGAAATCGACATGCTGCTGGAGGTCACCAAGCAGATCGAGGGGCACACCATCTGTGCGCTCGGCGATGCCGCGGCCTGGCCGATCCAGGGCCTGTTCCGGCATTTCCGGCCGGAGGTCGAGCGCCGCATCCTCGACTACCGCAACGCCGCCAAGTCCTTGGCGGCCGAGTAAGGAGCCCGGTTTCCAATGCCGAAACTCACCATCGACGGGATCGAGATCGAAGTCGAGCCGGGCACCTCGATCCTGCAGGCCTGCGAACAGCTTGGCATCGAAATCCCGCGCTTCTGCTACCACGAGCGGCTGAGCGTGCCGGCGAACTGCCGCATGTGCCTCGTGGAGATGGAGCGTGCGCCGAAGCCGGTGGCCGCCTGCGCCATGCCCTGCGGTGACGGGATGGTCGTCAAGACCAACACCGAGGTCGTGCACAAGGCCCGCAAGGGCGTCATGGAATTCCTGCTGATCAACCACCCGCTGGACTGTCCGATCTGCGACCAGGGCGGCGAGTGCGATCTCCAGGATCAGGCCATGGCCTACGGTTTCGACCGTGGCCGCTACGGCGAGAACAAGCGCGCCGTCAAAGACAAGTACATGGGTCCGCTGATCCGGACCGAGATGACGCGCTGCATTCACTGCACGCGCTGCATCCGCTTCATCAACGAGGTCGCCGGTGTTCCCGATCTCGGCGCGGTCTACCGCGGCGAGCATATGGAGATCACCACCTTCGTGGAGAAGGCCATCGGATCGGAACTGTCGGGCAACCTCGCCGACGTCTGTCCGGTGGGTGCTCTGCTGTCCAAGCCCTATGCCTTCACGGCCCGTCCGTGGGAACTGCGTAAGACGGAGACGATCGACGTCCTGGACGCGGTCGGCTCCAACATCCGCGTCGACACCCGCGGCCCCGAGGTGATGCGCGTTCTGCCGCGCGTCAATGAGGACGTGAACGAGGAGTGGATCGGCGACAAGACGCGCTTCGCCTACGACGGCCTGAAGCGGCAGCGTCTCGACCGTCCGTACGTCCGTAGGGATGGCAAGCTCCAGCCTGCCACCTGGGCGGAGGCGTTCCAGGCCATTGCCGCCAAGGTGAAGGGCGTCGCGGGCAACCGCATCGCCGCCATCGCGGGCGATCTGGCCGACACCGAGTCCATGCTGGCGCTCAAGGAGCTTCTGGCCGGTCTCGGCTCCGCCAACATCGACTGCCGCCAGGATGGCGCCCTGTTCGACACGTCGGCCCGCGCGGGCTACCTGTTCAACAGCGGCATCGCCGGGATCGAGCGCGCGGACGCCATCCTGCTGGTCGGCACCAACCCGCGATGGGAAGGCACCATCGTCAACGCCCGCATCCGCAAGCGTTACCTGATGGGTGGCCTGAAGGTCGCGGTGATCGGCGAAGCCCGCGAGCTGACCTACCCCTATAGCCATCTCGGCACGGGGACCGACGCTCTGCGGCAGCTTCTCGACGGTTCGCACGCCTTCGCGGATGTGCTTCGCGGCGCCAAGAACCCGATGATCATCCTCGGTGCCGGTGCGTTCCGCCGCAAGGACGGTGCCGCTGTCCAGGCCGCGGTGCGCAAGCTCGCCGAGACCTACAACGTGGTTCAGGAGGGGTGGAACGGCTTCAACGTGCTGCACAGCGCGGCATCCCGCGTCGGCGGACTCGACATCGGCTTCCTACCGGGTGAGAACGGTCGCAGCACCGCCGGCATCCTGGAGGGGGCAGGGAAGGGCGAGATCGACGTGGTGTTCCTGCTGGGCGCCGACGAAATCGACACCGCCGCTCTGGGCAAAGCGTTCGTGGTCTACCAGGGCCACCACGGCGACAAGGGCGCCCACCGCGCCGACGTCATCCTGCCGGGTGCCGCCTACACCGAGAAGAACGCCATCTACGTCAACACCGAGGGTCGTCCGCAGCAGGCGCGTCTCGCCACCTTCCCGCCCGGCGAGGCGCGGGAGGACTGGAAGATCCTGCGCGCCCTGTCGGAACAGCTCGGCCACAAACTGCCCTACGACAGCCTGGCCCAGCTCCGCCGCCGTCTGGCCGAGGTCAATCCGGTCTTCGCGGCGGTCGGCGCGGTGACTCCGGCCCCCTGGGCGCCGTTCGGTTCGGAGGGTGCGCTCGACGCGGCCCCGTTCCAGTCGCCGGTCGCGAACTACTACATGACCGACCCGATCAGCCGCGCCTCGGTGACCATGGCTCGTTGCACCGAGACGTTCGTGAAGCCCGCCGAGAGCGCTCAGGAGAGGACCGGTACCCATGGCTGAGTTCTGGAGCGGCTTCCTGCTGCCGCTGATCATCATCGTCCTCAAGATCCTGGCGATCGTCGTGCCGCTCCTGGTGGCGGTGGCCTTCATGACCTACGCCGAGCGTAAGATCATGGGCGCCATGCAGCTTCGCCAAGGTCCGAACATCGTCGGCCCGTTCGGCCTGCTGCAGCCTTTCGCGGATGGCCTGAAGCTGTTCGCGAAGGAGCAGATCCTGCCGGTCGGGGCGAACCGCCTCCTCTTCTATCTGGCGCCGATGCTGACCTTCTTCCTGGCGCTGGTCGCCTGGGCGGTCATTCCCTTCGACTACGGCATGGTGCTGGCCGACATCAACGTCGGCATCCTGTACCTGTTCGCGATCTCGTCGCTGGGCGTGTACGGCATCGTGATGGCCGGCTGGGCGTCGAACTCCCGCTATGCCTTCCTGGGCGCGCTGCGCTCCGCGGCGCAGATGGTGTCCTACGAGGTCTCGATGGGCCTCGTCATCATCAGCGTCCTGCTCTGCGTCGGTTCGCTGAACCTGACGAAGATCGTGGAAGCGCAGGAGACGATCTGGTTCGCCATCCCGCTGCTGCCGATGTTCGTGATCTTCTTCATCTCGGCGCTGGCGGAAACCAACCGTTCGCCCTTCGACCTGCCGGAAGGGGAGTCGGAACTGGTGGCCGGCTTCATGGTGGAATACAGCTCGGCTCCCTTCGCGCTCTTCTTCCTTGGCGAATACGCCAACATGATCCTGATGAGCGCGATGACCAGCATCCTGTTCCTGGGAGGCTGGCTGCCGCCGCTGCCGTTCGCGCCCTTCACCTGGATACCCGGTCCGATCTGGTTCGCCCTGAAGATCGCCTTCTGCCTGTTCGTCTATGTGTGGGTGCGCGCGACCATGCCGCGCTACCGTTACGACCAGCTGATGCGGCTCGGGTGGAAGGTGTTCCTGCCGTTCTCGCTGCTGTGGGTCGTTCTGACGGCCGGCGTTCTGGTGACGTTCGGCTGGCTGCCGAAGTGATCGGCGCCTGAGCGGACCATCGGATCGAGATTCAAAGAGAAAGCGCGGGCGTCACCCGGAACGGGGCGCCCGCAAGGAAGGAGACGAAGAGGCCATGGCGTTCCTCGATCGTGCGGCGCGCAGCCTGTTCCTGACCGAACTGTTGGGCGGCCTCGGGCTCACCCTGCGGTATATGTTCAAGCCCAAGGTGACCCTGAACTACCCGTTCGAAAAGGGCCCCATCAGCTCCCGCTTTCGCGGCGAGCACGTTCTGCGCCGGTATCCCGGCGGCGAGGAACGCTGCATCGCCTGCAAGCTGTGCGAGGCGGTGTGTCCGGCCCTGGCCATCACCATCGAGGCCGAACCGCGTGAGGACGGCAGCCGCCGTACCACGCGCTACGACATCGACATGACGAAGTGTATCTACTGCGGCTATTGCCAGGAGGCTTGCCCGGTGGACGCCATCGTCATGGGTCCGAACTTCGAGTTCTCCACCGAGAACCGTGAAGAGCTTTTCTACAACAAGCAGAAGCTGCTGGCGAACGGCGACCGCTGGGAAGCGGAGATCGCCCAGAACCTCGCGGCCGAGGCGCCGTACCGGTAACTCCATGCAGTGCGGTAAGCGGAAACGGGGATAACGATGATTGTTCAAGGCATCGCCTTCTACGTCTTTGCCGCGCTGCTGGTGGCCTCCGGTGTGATGGTCATCTCGGCGCGGAATCCGGTTCATTCGGTCCTTTATCTGGTCCTGGCCTTTTTCCAGGCCGCCGGCCTGTGCGTGCTGCTCGGGGCCGAGTTCATCGCGATGATCCTGGTGATCGTCTATGTGGGCGCGGTCGCGGTGCTGTTCCTGTTCGTGGTGATGATGCTCGACATCAACTTCCGCGAACTGCGGGCGGGCGCCTTGCAGTATCTGCCGATCGGCGGTCTGATCGGTCTGATCCTGCTGGCGGAACTGGCTGCCGTGCTCGGCGGCTGGATTATCGCCCCGGCGGCGGTGAAGGCCACCTCGGCGCCGGTTTCGGCGATGGGGAATGCGACCAACACCGAACAGCTCGGCCAACTCATCTACACCCACTACGTCTATCTGTTCCAGGCGTCGGGCATCGTGTTGCTGATCGCCATGATCGGCGCCATCGTCCTGACCCTGCGCCAGCGTGAGGGTGTCCGGAAACAGAACGTCGGCTCCCAGCTCGCCCGTCGGCGCGAGGACGTGGTCGCCATCCGCAAGGTGCCGACCGGGGAGGGCGTGTGATCATGGAAATCGGTCTCGGGCATTATCTGACGGTCTCGGCCATCATCTTCACGCTCGGGGTGCTCGGCATCTTCCTCAACCGGAAGAACGTCATCATCATCCTGATGTCGATCGAGATGATGCTGCTCGCCGTGAACCTGAATCTGGTGTCGTTCTCGGTGTTCCTGAACGATCTGGTCGGGCAGGTCTTCTCCATGATCATCCTGACCGTCGCCGCCGCCGAGGCGGCCATCGGTCTCGCCATCCTGGTGGTGTACTTCCGCAACCGCGGCTCCATCCGGGTCGAAGACATCAATCTGATGAGGGGCTAAGGCAGCGCCATGGAAGTCCTTGTCGTATTCCTCCCGCTCCTGGCGTTCCTCGTCGCCGGTTCGATCGCCCTGTTCGGCGGACCGAAGGTCGAGCCGGCGCACGCCGGCGGCCACGACCATCACGGTCACGACCATGGTCACGGTCACGACGCCCATGGGCACGACGCGCATGCTCACGACGAGCATGACGACGGCCACGACGACCATCATGTGGTCGCCGGCCCGCCCACTGCGGGCGACCGGGCCGCGCAGTTCGTCACCACCGGCGCCGTGCTGCTTTCCGCGGTCCTGTCCTGGGTGCTGTTCTTCGACGTCGCCGTCGGAGGCCACCCGCGCACGATCGAACTGATGAGCTGGATTCGCAGCGGCGGCCTGGACGTGTCCTGGGCGCTGCGCGTCGACCAGCTCACCGCGGTCATGCTGGTGGTGGTGAACACCGTGTCCGCGATGGTGCACCTCTACTCCATCGGCTACATGGCCGAGGACCCGCAGAAGCCGCGCTTCATGGGCTACCTGTCGCTGTTCACCTTCGCCATGTTGATGCTGGTGACGGCCGACAACCTCGTGCAGCTCTTCTTCGGCTGGGAAGGCGTCGGTCTCGCCTCCTACCTGCTCATCAATTTCTGGTACGAGAAGCCCTCGGCCAACAACGCGGCGATCAAGGCCTTCCTGGTCAACCGCGTCGGCGACTTCGGCTTCCTGCTCGGCATCTTCGCGATCTTCGTTCTGACGGGTTCCGTCCAGTTCGACGCGATCTTCGCCAAGGCTCCTGAGCTGGTCGGGCAGAAGTTCCATTTCCTCAGCTGGAACATGGACGCGCTGACGATCACCTGCCTGCTGCTCTTCATCGGCGCCATGGGCAAGTCGGCGCAGCTCGGCCTGCACACCTGGCTGCCGGACGCCATGGAAGGCCCGACCCCGGTGTCGGCCCTCATCCATGCCGCCACCATGGTGACCGCCGGCGTCTTCATGGTCTGCCGCCTGTCCCCGGTCTTCGAGTACGCGCCGACGGCGCTGGAGATCGTCGCCGTGGTCGGTGCCCTGACGGCCTTCGTCGCGGCGACCATCGGTTTCACCCAGTTCGACATCAAGCGCGTCATCGCCTATTCGACCATGAGCCAGCTCGGCTACATGTTCTTCGCCGCGGGCGTGTCCGCCTACGGCGCGGCGATGTTCCACCTGTTCACGCACGCCTTCTTCAAGGCCCTGCTGTTCCTCGGCGCCGGTTCGGTGATCCACGCCCTGCATCATGAGCAGGACATGCGCAACATGGGCGGCGTCTGGAAGAAGATCCCCTTCACCTACGCGGTGATGTGGATCGGCAACCTCGCGCTCGCCGGCCTGCCTTTCTTTGCCGGCTATTACTCCAAGGACATGATCCTGGAGGCGGCCTTCGCCTCGGCCAGCCCGGTCGGCAAGTTCGCCTTCGCGCTCGGCATCGCCGCCGCTCTGCTGACGGCCTTCTATTCCTGGCGCCTGCTGTTCATGACCTTCCACGGCAAGCCGCGGATGGAGAAGTCGGTCTTCGACCATGCCCATGAATCGCCGCTGGTCATGCTGATCCCGCTGGGCATTCTGGCGCTGGGCGCTCTGTTCGCCGGTGTCGGCTTCCACCAGCTGTTCATCGGCCACGACATGGAGCATTTCTGGGGCAAGACGATCCTGGTGCTGGCGGATCACAACAGCATCGAGGCTGCCCACCACCACACGCCGGGCTGGGTCAAGTTGGCTCCGCTGGTCGTCGGCCTGATCGGCATCGCGCTCGCCTACGTCATGTACATGGCGATGCCGGGACTGCCGGCGAAGGTGGCCGCCTCGTTCCGTGGTGTGCACCAGTTCCTGTACAACAAGTGGTACTTCGACGAGCTGTATGACCGTCTGTTCGTGCGCTCGGCCAAGTATCTGGGCTACGGCCTGTGGAAATCCGGCGACGGCGCCGTGATCGACGGTGTCGGTCCGGACGGTATCGCCGCCGCCACCCGCGACGTCGCGGCGCGCGCCAGCCGCCTCCAGTCCGGCTACGTTTATCACTATGCCTTTGCGATGGTGATCGGTGTGGTCCTGCTGGTCGCCTGGCTCTCGGTGTTCGGTTGAGCGGTTTGAAGGGGAACAAGAACAATGGCTAGCTGGCCGCTCCTGTCGTTCACGACCTTCCTGCCGCTGGCCGGTGTGGCGCTGATCCTGCTCTTCTGCAGGGGCAACACGCCGGATGTGGTTCGGAACGTCCGTTACGTCGCGCTCTGGACGACGGTCATCACCTTCGTCCTGTCGCTGTTCATCTGGTTCAACTTCGACCCGCGCAATCCGGGCTACCAGCTCGTGGAGAAGGCGGACTGGATTCCCGAATTCGGGATCTCCTACCACATCGGTGTGGACGGCATTTCGATGCTGTTCGTCATCCTCTCCACCTTCCTCATGCCGCTCTGCATCCTCTCCTCCTGGGAGGCGGTGCAGAACCGGGTGAAGGAATACATGATCGCCTTCCTCGTGCTGGAAACCCTCATGGTGGGGATGTTCTGCGCGCTGGATTTCGTCCTCTTCTACATGTTCTTCGAGGGCGTGCTGATTCCGATGTTCCTGATCATCGGTGTCTGGGGCGGTGCCCGGCGCGTCTACGCGGCGTTCAAGTTCTTCCTCTACACGCTGCTCGGCTCGGTCCTGATGCTGCTGGCCATCCTGGCCATGTACTTCGCGGCCGGCACGACGGACATCCCGACGATCACGGCGACCCACTTCCCGCGCACCATGCAGCTCTGGCTGTGGCTGGCCTTCTTCGCCTCCTTCGCGGTGAAGGTGCCGATGTGGCCTGTGCACACCTGGCTCCCCGACGCCCACGTCGAGGCGCCGACCGCCGGTTCGGTCATCCTGGCCGGCGTGCTGCTGAAGATGGGCGGCTACGGCTTCCTGCGCTTCAACATCCCGATGCTGCCGGAGGCTACCGAGTATTTCGCCCCGCTCGTCTACACGCTGTCGATCGTCGCGGTGATCTACACCTCCCTCGTCGCCCTGGCGCAGGAGGATATGAAGAAGCTGATCGCCTACTCGTCGGTCGCCCACATGGGCTTCGTCACCATCGGCATGTTCGCGCTGAACCAGCAGGGCATCGAGGGCTCCATCTTCACGATGCTGTCGCACGGCATCGTCTCGGGCGCGCTCTTCCTCTGCGTCGGCGTGGTCTATGACCGCCTGCACACCCGCGAGATCGCCCGCTACGGCGGTCTGGTGAAGAACATGCCGAAGTACGCGGTGGTGTTCCTGTTCATGACCATGGCCTCGGTCGGCCTGCCGGGCACCTCCGGCTTCGTCGGCGAGTTCCTGGTCCTGCTCGGCGCCTTCCGCGACAACACCTGGGTCGCCTTCCTGGCCGCCACCGGCCTCATTCTGGGCCCGGCCTATGCGCTGTGGCTGTTCCGCCGCGTCGTGTACGGCAAGCTGGTCAAGGCGGATGTCCGTGCGATGTTCGACCTGAACACACGCGAGGTTGCCATCTTCCTGCCGCTGATCGCCGTGGTGCTGTGGATGGGCATCTACCCGAACAGCTTCCTGAACGTCACGTCGGCGTCCGTGGGGCAGCTGATCCAGACCTACCAGACCAAGCTGGCCGCCGCTCAGGGCGGGGCCGGCGACGTCTCCGTCGCCGCGCGCTAGAGGTTCCGACATGACCGCTGTGTTTCCCGACATCTGGCCGGCCCTGCCGGAAATCTTCCTCGCCTGCGCCGGCATGGCCCTGCTGCTGATCGGCGTGTTCCGCGGTGACGGATTCACCCGTCCGATTGGCTACATGACGATGGTGGCGCTGCTGTTGGCGGCGATCCTGACCATGGGCTACGGCTCGGGCCGGGTCGTCACCTTCAACGGCCTTTTCGTGATGGACGCCTTCGGCGTCTTCATGAAGGTACTGATCCTCGTCGCCGCCGCGCTGTCGGTGTTGCTGGCGCTCGGCTTCAACGAGCGTGAGAAGATGGCCCGGTTCGAATTCCCGGTGCTGATGCTCTTCGCCACGCTCGGCATGCTGATGATGGTGTCGGCCAACGACCTCATCTCGCTCTATGTCGGCCTGGAGACGCAGAGCCTCGCGCTCTACGTCATCGCCGCCTTCCGGCGCGACAACACCAAGTCGTCGGAAGCGGGCCTGAAGTACTTCGTGCTGGGCTCGCTCTCCTCGGGCATGTTGCTGTACGGCGCTTCGATGGTCTACGGCTTCGCCGGCACGACCTCCTTCGACAAGATCGCCGCCCTGTTCGCCAGCGGTGCGTATCCGTCGGCGGGCGTGATCATCGGCCTGGTCTTCGTGGTCGCCGGCTTGGCCTTCAAGATCTCCGCCGTGCCCTTCCACATGTGGACGCCGGATGTCTACGAGGGGGCACCGACCCCGGTCACGGCCTTCTTCGCCGCCGCCCCCAAGGTCGCGGCCATCGCGCTGATCACCCGCCTGCTGATCGAGCCGTTCGGCCATCTGGCCCATCAGTGGCAGCAGATCATCATCGTCAGCTCGATCCTGTCGATGGCGCTCGGCTCCTTCGCGGCGATCACGCAGAGCAACATCAAGCGCCTGATGGCCTACAGCTCCATCGGTCATGTCGGCTATGCCCTGGTCGGACTTGCCGCCGGGACGGAGCAAGGCGTGCGCGGCGTGTTGATCTACATGGCGGTCTACATCGTCATGAACATCGGTACCTTCGCGGTCATCCTGTGCATGAAGCAGCAGGGCCGCATGGTCGAGGAGATCAAGGACCTCGCTGGCCTGTCGCGCACCAACCCGCTGCTGGCGGGCGCGATGGCGGTGTTCATGTTCTCCATGGCGGGCATCCCGCCGATGGCCGGCTTCTTCAGCAAGCTGTACGTCTTCCTCGCCGCCATCGAGGCGCAGCTCTACACGCTGGCGGTGATCGGCGTGCTGACCAGCGTCGTGGGCGCCTACTACTACCTGCGCATCATCAAGATCATGTACTTCGATGAGCCGGTGGAGGCGTTCGACAAGATCAAGGACGACGGCATGACCGGTATCCTGATCGCCACCGGCCTGTTCACGCTGCTGTTCTTCGTGGCTCCGGCCCCGGTCCTGAACTACGCGGCGTCGGCGGCGGCGTCCCTGTTCGCCGGATGAGCGCTGGACATGATCCGGAGGCGGCGCGCCTGCGCCTGCCTCCGGGCTTCCGGGTGATGGCCTTCGACTCCGTCGGCAGCACGAATGACGAGGCGAAGGCCTTCGCGCGTTCGGGGGCTGCCGAGGGCACCGTCGTCTGGGCGAAGCGGCAGGAATCGGGCCGGGGCCGCCGGGGCCGGGTCTGGACCTCGCCGGAAGGCAATCTCTACATCTCGACCATCCTGCGTCCCTCACGCCCGCCGGGCGAGGCGGCGCAGATTTCGTTCGTGGCGGCCCTTGCCATCGCGGACACGGCGGCCTCCGTCCTTCCCGATCCGGAGGGTGTCCGCTGCAAATGGCCGAACGACGTGCTGGTGCATGGACGCAAGCTGTCCGGCATCCTGCTCGAATCGGAAGCCTCCGCCGGGGGAGGGATCTCCTGGCTGGTGCTCGGCGTCGGCATCAACCTGCGGCATTTTCCCGAGGGCACCGAGTTCGCGGCCACCTCGTTGGTGGCGGAGGGGGCGCCAGCGCTCCAGCCCGCGGCGCTTCTGGAAATCTACGCGGAGCATCTGGCCCGTTGGTACGCCGTCTGGACAGAGCATGGCTTCGGCCCGGTGCGCGACGCGTGGCTGAAGCGGGCGAGGGGGCTGGGCGCGCCCATCGTCGTCCGTCTGCCGGACCGGACGTTGACTGGGACTTTCGCCGATCTGGACAGCGACGGCGTTCTGTTGCTTGATCGGGATGACGGGGCGGGGCGCCAGCGCATCGCCGCCGGTGACGTGTTTTTCCCACCCGTGGTGGAGACTTGAGATGCTGCTCGCCATCGACGCCGGAAACACCAATGTGGTGTTCGCGATCTATGACGGCGACCGACAGTGCGGCCTTTGGCGGACGGCGACCGACAAGAAGCGCACCGCCGACGAGTACATGGTGTGGCTGACCCACCTGATGGCGCTGAAAAGCCTGCGGCCGGCGGACATCGACAGCGCGATCATCGCAAGCGTCGTGCCCGGCGCGACCTTCAATCTGAAGCGTCTGTGCAAGGATCATTTCGGCTGCGAGCCGCTGGTGGTCGGGCAGCCGGGCGTCGATCTCGGCACGCGGGCGCTGGTGGATCGGCCTGAAGAGGTCGGCGCTGACCGTCTGGTCAACACGGTGGCGGCGGCGGCCACTTACCAGGCGCCGCTGATCGTCATCGACTTCGGCACCGCGACGACCTTCGACGTGGTTGACCGCGGCGGCAATTACCGCGGCGGCGTCATCGCGCCGGGGCTGAACCTCTCGCTGGAAGCGCTTCAGATGGCGGCCAGCAAGCTGCCGCGCGTGGAGATCCAGCAACCGGGCCACGTCATCGGCACCAACACCGTCGAATGCATGCAGTCCGGTGTTTTCTGGGGCTATGTCGGCCTCATCGAAGGGTTGGTGAACCGCATCCGGGCGGAGTACGGCGAGCCGATGACGGTCGTCGCGACCGGAGGATTGGGTGTGCTTTTCGCCAAGGCTACCCATGTAATCGAACACACCGACGGCGAACTCACGCTGCGCGGTCTCCTCCTGATCCACAAGCGCAACACGGCCCAATGACTCAACCCGACTCCGCTCTCTCCGCCCACCCGGTCGAGGGAGACGGCGACTTGTTCTCTCCCGAGGACGACGCGCTCTACTTCCTCCCGCTGGGCGGTTCGGGAGAGATCGGCATGAACCTCAACCTCTACGGCCATCGCGGCAAGTGGTTGATGGTGGATCTCGGCATTTCCTTCGCGGACGACACGATGCCGGGGCTGGACGTCATCATGCCGGACCCGGCCTTCATCGTGGAGCGGCGGCACGAACTGCTGGGCATCGTGCTGACCCACGCGCATGAGGACCATCTGGGGGCCATCCAGTATCTGTGGCCGCAGCTTCGAGTTCCCGTCTACTGCACGCCCTTCACCGCCGCCGTGCTGCGCGCCAAGCTGCATGAGCGGGGGCTCGCCGGGGTGGTGCCGGTGACCGAGGTCGCGCTCGGCAGCACGGTGGAGGTCGGCCCCTTCTCCGTCGAATATGTGACCGTCACCCATTCCATCCCGGAACCGAACGCCCTGGCGATCCGCACCGCCGCCGGCACGGTGCTTCACACCGGCGACTGGAAGCTGGACCCCGACCCGCTGGTTGGGGAAGCCGCCGACGAGGAGCGGCTGCGCGCCATCGGCGACGAAGGGGTGCTGGCACTGGTCGGCGACAGCACGAACGCCCTGGTCCCCGGCAGCTCGGGATCCGAGGCGGGGGTGCGCAAGGCGCTTACGGAGCTGATCGGGAAGTATCCGGACGTGCGCGTCGCGGTGAGCTGCTTCGCCACCAACGTCGCCCGGCTGGAGAGCATCGCCCACGCCGCCGCAGCCCATGGGCGCCATGTCGCTCTGGTCGGACGGTCGCTGTGGCGGATCAACGAGGCCGCGCGGTCCAACGGCTATCTGGCCGATGTGCCCGCCTTCCTGACCGAGCACGATGCCAACTATGTGCCGCGCGACAAGCTCGTGCTGATCTGCACCGGCAGCCAGGGGGAGCCGCGCTCCGCGCTCGCCCGGATCGCCTCGGACGATCATCCGCAGGTGTCGCTCCAGCGCGGCGACGTGGTGATCTTCTCCTCGCGCGAGATTCCCGGGAACGAGCGGGCCATCGGCCGCATGCAGAATCTGCTGGTCAGCCAGGGCATCCGCATCGTCACCGCCGACGAGGCGCCGGTCCATGTTTCCGGCCACCCGGCGCAGGACGAACTGGTCCGCATGTACCAGTGGGTGCGCCCGCGCATCGCCGTCCCGGTGCATGGCGAGCAGCGACACCAGTTGGAACACGCCCGGCTGGCTCGCGACTGTCAGGTGCCGGAAGCGCTGATCGCCAGCAACGGCGCACTGATCCGGCTGGGGCCGGGCGGTCCGGCGCGGGTGGTGGCGCAGGTCCGCTCCGGGCGCATGGCTCTGGACGGCAAGCGTCTCGTGCCGCTCGACACCGGTCTGATGCGGGCGCGCCACCGGATGGTGCACAACGGCGCCGCCGTCGCCACCCTGGTGATGAACGGGAAGGGTGAACTGGTGACCGCACCGCAGATCGCGGTGATGGGACTGCTGGACGACTCGGCGGACCGCGACATGCTGTTGGACGTGGTGGACGCGGTGCGCGAGGCGGTGGCCGAACTGCCGAAATCGGCCAAGCTGGACGACGAGCAGGTGCGCGCCGCCGCCCGTATCGCCGTCCGGCGCTGTTTCAACGCGACCCACGGCAAGAAGCCGGTGACGGAAGTGCATCTGGTCCGTGTATAAGCACGTTCGACTTTTCGCCTTTCGGGAGGACCCATGATCGGGAAGCTGAACCACGTCGCCATCGTCGTACCGGATCTGCCGGCGGCCACGGCGCTCTACCGCGACACTCTTGGCGCCGCCGTTTCTCAGCCGCTGGACCTGCCGCCGCACGGCGTCACGGTCGTCTTCGTCACCCTGCCCAACACGAAGATCGAACTGCTGCACCCCTTCGGCGACAAGTCGCCCATCGCCGGCTTCCTGGAGAAGAATCCCTCCGGCGGCATCCACCACATCTGTTACGAGGTGGACGATATCCTGGCGGCCCGCGACCGGTTGAAGGCGCAGGGTGCCCGCGTGCTGGGCGACGGCGAGCCGAAGATCGGCGCCCACGACAAGCCGGTGCTGTTCCTCCACCCGAAGGACTTCTGCGGGACCCTGGTGGAACTGGAGCAGGCATGAGCGAACAGGCCCGGAGGACGGGCGCCCAAGGATCGAGGCCGGGGGAATGCCATGGGCTGGGTGACGGGCATCAGCGTCTATGTGGTCGTCTGGTGGGTGGTGCTGTTCGCGGTGCTGCCCTGGGGCGTGCGGACTCCGGCCCGACCCGAGCCGGGCATGGCGGACAGCGCGCCCGAACACCCGCGCATCCTCCTGAAATTCGCGGTCACGACCCTGGTCGCGGCGGTCGTGTGGCTGGGCATCTACGCGGTGGTCCAATCGGACCTGATTTCCTTCCGTGAGATGGCCAAGCCGCGCTGAGACGGTTGGACAATGATCGCTTTCTTCATTTTCCATCCGTGAAGCCCGGAAGACCAGTGCGTCGGCATTGATCGACAGCGATATGCCGGCGGTGCTTTCAGGTGCCGACGGTATGATGTCGTGGCATCGGCATCTGGAGGAGTGCGCCCGTGAGCCTGACCTATTGCGACGTGGCGCCCGGCCATGTCCATCACGGCCCCTATCACGACAGCGAATACGGCTTTCCCAGCACCGACGACCGGGTGCTGTTCGAGCGGTTGGTGCTGGAGATCAATCAGGCGGGCCTGTCGTGGCTGACCATCCTGAAGAAGCGCGGCGCCTTCCGCGCCGCCTTTGACGGCTTCGACATCGACCGCGTTGCCGTCTATGGCGATGCGGAAAGGGAGCGGCTGCTGGCCGATCCGGGCATCATCCGCAACCGGCTGAAGATCGACGCCGCCATCGAGAACGCGCGGCGGATCGTGGCCCTGCGCGAGACCCACGGCTCCTTCGACGGGTGGCTTCGTGCTCATCATCCGCTGAGCAAGGCGGAATGGGTCCGCCTGTTCAAGCGCAGCTTCCGCTTCACAGGCGGGGAAATCACGGGGGAGTTCCTGATGAGCCTCGGCTACCTGCCGGGCGCGCATCAGAAACATTGTCCGATCTGGGCCGGAGTCGCCGCGCTCGATCCTCCCTGGATGGCCGCTGTTCGGCAAGGCTTTTCAGGTTACAAAGCCTAAAAAAACACCAATCAAATGCCCTTCATGCAATCAATTGCATATATTATATGCACGAATTAAGATTTATTGGGCGAGGACTTGGCTTATTCAAAAATCTGTCTTGTCATCGGGGCTTTGTGGGGTCAATGTACTTGCTGTGACGAGAGGGGTTCTTCTCTCTTTTCCGACGCCTGGTGGCGATTCCTCCCTAAACTCGGGCCGCGCCGCGATCGCCGCGCGGTCCTTTTTTCGCCCCGGCCCTGTTCATGGTCATCGCAGCCGCCTTTGCCACTTGTGAGGGCGGAGCGTTGTGCTTTGATACAGAATGAATTAACCCTTAGCGGATATAGCTCATCCAATTGCGAAGGAAGCGGGCGAGCGTCCGTTCCAACCTTGGATTCAAGCGCGGCGGCGTTCGCAGCCAGGACATGCGGTCGTCAGCAGGGAGAACGATGTCGAGGCGCCGATGACCGCGAGTGAAAACGAGAAATTCGAGCAGTTCGCGGCCATCCTGACCACCGAACTGCTCGACCGCACCCGCAAAAGTCTGGAATTGCTGACTCCCGAAGAGCAGCCGGTAACGAAGCTTCCCTTTGCGCTGACGCCTTCCTTCCAGGAAATGTATGTCGAACTGGTGCGCGTCGGGGTCTTCCCGGTGGTGCTCAGCCGCCGTCCGGTGCGGGCCATCGTCGGCGATGTGGACTGGCCGCGGGACGGGCGCGACTATCTTCTGACCGTCCTGGACGACCGCTCCAACGCCGTTTTCACCGCCTGGGACTATGCCTGGGACGCGCTGTGGGATGAGCGGAAGGTGGGGACGGACAGCGGTTCCTCGGCGCCGGCCAAGAAGAAGGGCTTTTTCTCCTCTTTGTTCGGGCGCAAGGCGGCCAAGCCGGAGGCGAGGACCGCCGACCAGGGCGCGGACGGTGATGTGCTGGCGGGCCTGTACACCATGCTGAACGAGCAGGCGAACCGGCGCGGCTATCTGCCGCTGTTCCATGACGACATCAAGGTGCTGAAGGGGCTGGTCCGCGTGAAGCCGGCGCGCATCTTCCAGGCATGGAAGGAAATCAACCAGTACCACCACCAGGAATTCTACCTCTCCGGTCAGGATCAGGCGAAGCCGGGGGTGACTTCCGACTGTCTTCAGAAATGGCATTACAACCTGCCGGACCGGATCGGCGAGTTCCTGGTGCTGAAGGCCGCCGTGGACATGGAGTTCGTGAACAAGCCCTTTATCGGCAAATACATCCGGCAGTCGGCCCGCACCCAGGAAGAGGCGGAGAAGAACATGCCCTATCTGGCCACATACTGGAAATCCATGCATCATTCCGCCGCGTCCCAAGGTTGAGGTCGGCCATGATCCTCCGTCCCGCGGTTCTCCTCGCCGCCCTGCTGGCGTTTCCTGGTGGGGCTGTGGCGCAGATCGACTTGTCCGCCTGCCAATTCCTGACGGCCCACCGCCCGGCGCCGGGGGTGGAATACAGTCCGGGCGTGGATGTGACGGGCAAGCCCGTGGCCCCCGCCGACCTTCCGGGCTCCGCGGGTGTGGCTCCTCCGCCGGAGCGGTTCGACATTCCGGTGACGGTGGACTTTGCCCGCCGCATGGGCTTTCCGGTGCCGCAAGGTGGGGCGGCGCCGGGCGTGGAGGTCGGCTATCTGACCTGGTACGCCAACCGGCTTTATTTCAACGGCCAGCCCATCGGGGGACCGGGCGAGGCGGAGTTGTACGCCTATTGCCGCACCGTCCGGTGATGCGGCCCGCCCCCTGATGCATGCCGTGACGATGGACAATCGCGCGGAGGCTTCCTAAAGTCCCTGTCCCTGTTGCGGTCCGGCGAAGGGCCGGACGAATCACCTCGAAACCGAGAGCAGAGCCATGCGGCTGTCCACCTTCTTCATGCCGACCCTCAAGGAGACCCCGACCGAGGCGCAGATCGTCTCGCACCGCCTGATGCTGCGGGCCGGGATGATCCGCCAGACCAGCGCCGGCATCTACGCCTGGCTGCCGCTGGGCCATCGGGTCCTGAAGAAGATCGAGCAGATCGTCCGCGAGGAGCAGGACGCCGCCGGCGCCCAGGAACTGCTGATGCCGACCATCCAGTCGGCGGAGCTGTGGAAGGAAAGCGGGCGTTACGACGATTACGGCAAGGAGATGCTGCGCATCACCGACCGCCACGACCGCGAGATGCTGTTCGGCCCGACGAACGAGGAGATGATCACCGACATCTTCCGCGCCTTCGTGAAGAGCTATCGCCAGCTTCCGCTGAACCTCTACCACATCCAGTGGAAGTTCCGTGACGAGATCCGCCCCCGCTTCGGCGTGATGCGCGGGCGCGAGTTCCTGATGAAGGACGCCTACAGCTTCGACATCGACCCGGCCAGCGCCCGGCGCGCCTACCAGAAGATGTTCCTGGCCTATCTGCGCACCTTCGCCCGCATGGGCCTGAAGGCGATTCCGATGCGCGCCGACACCGGCCCCATCGGCGGCGACCTGAGCCACGAGTTCATCATCCTGGCCGAGACCGGCGAGAGCGGCGTGTTCTGCCACAAGGACTGGCTGACCCTGGACGTGCTCCAGAACGCGCCGGGCTTCGACGAGGATCTCCAGCCCTTCTTCGACACCTACACCTCGATCTACGCGGCGACCGACGAGAAGCACGAGCCCGGCAACTGCCCGGTTCCGGAAGCCGATCTGGTCTCGGCCCGCGGCATCGAGGTCGGCCATATCTTCAACTTCGGCACCAAATATTCGAAGCCGATGAACGCCGTCGTCGCCGGTCCGGGCGGCGAGCCGGTTCCGGTGGAGATGGGGTCCTACGGCATCGGCGTGTCGCGCCTGATGGGCGCCATCATCGAGGCCAGCCACGATGACAACGGCATCATCTGGCCGGACGCCGTGGCGCCCTTCAACGTCGGTCTCGTCAACCTGAAGGTGGGCGACGCCGAGACCGACCGCGTGTGTCAGGAGCTGTACTACAAGCTCCGCGCCAACGGGCTGGATGTGCTGTACGACGACCGCGACGAGCGTCCGGGCGTGAAGTTCGCCGACATGGATCTGATCGGCCTGCCGTGGCAGCTCGTCGTCGGCCCGCGCGGTCTGAAGAACGGCGTAGTCGAGCTGAAGCGCCGCGCCACCGGCGAGAAGCAGGAACTGTCGGTGGAAAGCGCGCTGGAGAAGCTCTCGGTGTGACATCGTGGGGCAGGGGAGGGGGCGCCATGAAAGCTCGCCCTTTTCCCGCCACGGTTAAGCATTTATGTTGCGGGGCGGCGGGCTGGTTGCGGTCCGCTGCCTTTGCTTTTGCCGGGCCTCCGCCGCCCGCCCTTCGCTCATCGGGAGCCGCATGATCTTCTCCGCCTTCGAACGCATGGTCGCGATGCGCTATCTGCGGGCGCGCCGCCAGGAAGGGTTCATCTCGGTCATCGCCGGTTTTTCGCTGCTGGGCATCGCGCTCGGCGTGGCGACGCTGATCATCGTGATGTCGGTGATGAACGGCTTCCGGGCGGAACTGCTGGGTCGCGTGCTGGGACTGAACGGCCATCTGAACGTCTACAACGTGCAGGGCGGGCCTTTGCCGGACTACGATCCGCTGGTGCGGCGGCTCCAGGGCGTGCCCGGCGTGGTCGGGGTGACGCCGACGGTGGAAGGGCAGGCGCTGGTGTCGGTGCGCGGAGTCGCTTCCGGCGCGGTGGTGCGCGGCGTGCGGCCGGAGGATTTCCGGGTGCGCCCGACTCTCTCCCGCAACATCGTGCGCGGCACGGCGGACGCCTTCGGCGAGGACAACATCGCCATCGGCATCCGCATGGCGCAGCGGCTGGGGCTGTCGGTCGGCGACCAGCTCACCCTGATCGCGCCGCAGGGCAACGTGACGGCCTTCGGCACCGTGCCGCGGATGCGCAGCTTCACCATCGGCGCCGTGTTCGACGTGGGCATGTTCGAATACGACAACAGCTTCATCTTCCTGCCGCTACCGGAAGCGCAAGCCTTCTTCCGCACGGGCGACGCGGTTACATCGCTGGAGGTGTTCGTCCGCGATCCGACCCAGATCCGGGCGGCGCGCGACGCCATCCAGTCGGCGGTGGCCGGGGTGGGGCGCGTGGTGGACTGGCAGCAGTCGAACGCCAGCTTCTTCACCGCGCTTCAGGTGGAGCGCAACGTGATGTTCCTGATCCTGTCGCTGATCATCACGGTGGCGGCCTTCAACATCATCTCCAGCCTCATCATGCTGGTGAAGGACAAGGGGCGGGACATCGCCATCCTGCGCACAATGGGCGCCACGCGCGGCATGATCATGCGGATCTTCTTCCTGTCCGGCGCCTCGGTCGGCGTGGCGGGGACGCTGCTGGGGCTGATCCTGGGCGTGTCCTTCGCCCTGAACATCGAGACGATCCGCCAGGGCATCCAGGCGCTGACCGGCACCAACCTGTTCAACGCTGAGATCTATTTCCTGTCGCAACTGCCGGCGAAGATCGACTGGTCGGAGGTGGTGCAGGTCACCGTCATGGCGCTGGGCCTGTCCTTCGCCGCCACCGTCTACCCGTCCTGGCGGGCGGCCCGCCTCGATCCGGTGGAGGCCCTGCGCTATGAGTGAGCCGATGCTGGAACTGTCGGGAATCGTCCGCACCTTCGAACAGGCGGGGACGGAGCTTCAGGTGCTGCGCGGGGCCGATCTGATCGTCCGCGCGGGCGAACTGGTCGCTCTGGTCGGTCCCTCGGGCGCCGGCAAATCGACGTTGCTGCACATCGCCGGCCTGCTGGAACGCCCCACCGGGGGCACCGTGCGGATCGCCGGGACCGATGTGTCCGCCCTGGACGACGGCAAGCGGACGGAGGTGCGCCGCCGTTCCATCGGCTTCGTCTACCAGTTCCACCATCTGCTGCCGGAATTCTCCGCGCTGGAGAACATCGTGTTGCCGCAGATGATCAACGGCGTGCCGAAGCGCAACGCCCGCGGGCGCGCCATGGAATTGCTGCGCATGGTCGGGTTGGAACCGCGCGCCAGTCACCGTCCGGCCCGTCTGTCCGGCGGCGAGCAGCAGCGCGTCGCCATCGCCCGCGCGCTCGCCAATGCGCCGAGGCTGCTGATCGCCGACGAACCCACCGGCAACCTGGACCCGCACACGGCGGAGGGGGTCTTCGCGATGTTGACCGCCCTCGTGCGGCAGGCCCGCGTCGGCGCGCTGATCGCCACCCATAACCTGGAACTGGCGCAACGCATGGACCGGGTTCTGGAGATGCGCGACGGCCTGCTGGTGGAGCATGTGCGCAGTCCGGCCTGACCACGGCGAAAAGTGAACGGGCGGACGGTTGCCAGATCCGCTCCCACACCCCACACTCCCGCACAGGCTTGAGGTGAAAAAAGCGATCGGGAGGGTGTGGAATGGATCAGAAGATCATCGACCTGTACGACGAGTACACCCACAAGCCGCTGCCGCGCCGGGTCTTCCTGGAACGGCTGGCGGTGCTGGCGGGCGGTGCGGCGGCCGTTCCGGCGATCCTCGCCCAGATCGAGCCGAACTACGCGCTGGCCGCCGAGGTTCCGGACAACGACAGCCGTATCGCCATGGACCGCGTCACCTACCAGGGGGCGACCGGCAACGTCCGCGCCTATCTGGCCCGGCCGAAGCTGACGGACAAGGCGCCGTCGGTGGTGGTCGTCCACGAGAATCGCGGCCTGAATCCCTACATCGAGGACGTGACGCGGCGGCTGGCGGTGGCCGGTTTCGTGGCCATGGCGCCGGACCTGCTGTCCCCGCTGGGCGGCACCCCGCAGGACCCGGACCGCGCCCGCGAGATGATCGGCCAGCTCGACCCCGATAAGACGGTCAACAACGTGATCGCGGCGATGAGCAACCTCATGGCCTACCGCTACGCCAACGCCAAGGTCGGGGCCATCGGCTTCTGCTGGGGCGGCGGCGTGATCAACCGGCTGGCCATCAAGGCGCCGGACCTTAAGGCGGGCGTCGTCTTCTACGGCCCGTCGCCCGATCCGGCGCTGGTCACCACCATCAAGGCACCGCTCCAGCTCCATTACGCCGGGCTCGACAAGAACGTGAACGCCAAGGTTCCGGCCTATGAAGAGGCTTTGAAAAAGGCCGGCAAGTCCTACGAGTTGTTCATGTACGACGGTGTGAACCACGCCTTCCACAACGACACGTCGGCGGAGCGCTACAACAAGGAGGCGGCGGACCTTGCCTGGGGCCGCTCGGTGGAGTTCCTGAAGAAGAACCTGACCTGACACCCGTCAGGTCCCTTGATCCGTCAGGCCCCTTGATCCGTTAGGGCGGAGGGGTGGCGGGCCGTGCGGAGGGCAGCTTCAGCACGGCCACCGCCAGCCCGGCGAGGACCAGCAGCGCGCCGGCCATCTTCAGCGGCGTGAAGCTCTCCCCCAGGAACAGCGCGCTGGAACTCATCCCGAAGACCGGCACCAGCAGCGAGAAGGGCGCCACGAGGCTGGCCGGGTAATGGCGCAGCAGAAAGCCCCAGGCGGCGAATCCGAACAGCGTCGCGCCGAAGGCGATGTAGGCCGCCGCTCCGACGCCCAGCGGCGTCAGGTTCGTCAGGGCGTGCCACACCCGGTCCGGCCCCTCCAGCCCCAGCGACAGCAGGAACAGCGGGATCGGCGGCACCGCGCTGACCCACAGCATCATACGGAACAGGTCCGGCGCCTTGGCCTGCTTCATCAGCAGGTTCGACACCCCCCAGGCCGCCGCGGCGGCGATGACCAGCCCCAGCCCGAGCAGCGAATCGCCCGCCGGCATCTCCGTCGCGATCAGCCCGATGCCGGAGAAGGCCACCGCCATGCCCAGAATCTGCTTCGGGCCGGGCCGTTCGCCCAGCACCGCCGCGGCGAACAGGGCGGTGAAGAACGCCTGCGATTGCAGCACCAGCGACGACAGCCCCGCCGGCATCCCGATGTCCATCCCGACGAACAGCAGCGAGAACTTCACCACCCCCAGCACCAGCCCGATGCCCAGGATGAAGCGCCAGGGCACCGGCGGCCCGCCGCGCAGCCCCAGAACCAGGAGCGGCAGCGCCGCCAGCGCGAAGCGCAGGGCGCAGAAGAGGATCGGCGGGAAGTCCGCCAGGCCGACCTTGATGGCGACGAAATTGAAGCCCCAGATCGCCGCGACGGCGACGGCAAGGCCGATGTGAGCGGTGCGCATGGGTGTGAGGCTAAGAGGCGCAACCGGGCCTCGTCAACGCGGTGGCCGTTGCACCTCGCGCGGGTCAGCTTCGCTCAACCGTCCGTGTGCAGGATGCGGCATTCGTCCAGCGCGTTCAGCGCCCAGGAGGAACCGCCGAGATTCACGTCGCCGATGTCCGCCCCGCCGCCCTCATGTTGCAGCGTCACCGCGCGCGACCGCATGAACGGTTCGAACAGATCCTCGTATTTCGGCAACTCCACCGGCACCACCACGCCGCCGTCGGGCAGGGGGCTGGCCTCCAGCGCCATGGTCTCGCCGTCCGGGAAAATGGCGGTCAGGCGGCTTTCCGTGTCCTTGGCCTGGGCATGCGGGCCGGCGTTCACCAGCATGGCGGCGCCCTTCGCCGTCGCCCGGAAGGACAGGGGAGAGGAATCGTCCGTCCGCGTGGCGAAGCAGTAGGCGGAACCAGTATTGCTTGCCGGATGCGCCCGCACGACCCAGCCCTTGTTCTGCGCGACGACCCGTCCCGGCGCGTCGGACAGGGGGGAGGCGGTCTTTTCGGGCTGTGGCGGCCGGGGCTGCTCCGCGACCGGGGCGGGGGCGCCGGTGGTCTGGCAAGCCGTGAGAAGCGTGGCGGCCAGCACCGCCAGGGCGGCGCCGGAGCGGATACGGCGCATGGGACTGGTCATCTCGGATCGTGGTTCTGCCTCTTTCGATAGCACGAACACGCAAGATCGGGGAATCTTCCCTTGCCCATGGCCGTGCCTGCGCTTGGTCTCTTGCAGTGCCGTGCCGGATGCGCGACAGACTAGGGGTCCGTTCTTTTCCTCTGCCGGAACCGGTGACCATCCCCGCCATGCCCCACGCCGACTTCATCCACCTGCGCGTCCACTCCGCCTATTCCTTGTCCGAGGGCGCCATCAAGGTGAAAGAGCTGGTGAAGCTCTGCCAGAAGAAGGGGATGCCGGCGGTCGCGGTGACCGATACCGGCAATCTGTTCGGCGCGCTGGAATTCGCGCTGGCCGCCGCCGATTCGGGCGTCCAGCCGATCATCGGCACGGTTCTGGGCATCACCCGAGTCGGCCCCGCCAACGGCAAGCCGGGCCTGCCGGGCAAGGCGGCCTCGGTTCCCGACCAGATCGTCCTGCTCTGCCAGACCGACGAGGGCTACCGGAACCTGATGAAGCTGGTGTCCAAGGCGTTCCTGGAATCGGACCCCATGGCCGGGCCGCAGATTCCGCTGGACGCCCTGGAGGGCCATTCCGGCGGGCTGATCGCGCTGACCGGCGGTCCCGCGGGCTCGGTCGGGCGGCTGCTGGGCGAGGGGCAGAAGGATCTGGCGCTGGAGGTCCTGGAACGGCTGAAGCGGCTGTTCCCCGGCCGTCTCTATGTCGAGCTTCAGCGTCACAGCGACCATTTCCAGGTGATGGAAGATGCCGTCGAACCGGCGCTGATCGACCTCGCCTACGCCCACGACCTGCCGCTGGTCGCCACCAACGACTGCTATTTCGCGACCGAGGACATGTACGAGGCGCACGACGCGCTGCTCTGCATCGCCGAGGGCGCCTACATCAGCCAGAGCGAGCGCCGCCGCCTGACCCCCGACCACCGCTTCAAGTCGGCGGAGGAAATGCGGGAGCTGTTCAAGGATCTGCCGGAGGCGGTGGACAACACGGTCGCCATCGCCAAACGCTGCTCCTTCCTGCTGAAGCCGATCAAGCCCATCCTGCCGCCCTTCCCCTGCGAGGGCGACCGCGACGAAGGGGAGGAACTGCGCGCCCAGTCCCGCGAGGGTCTGGACATGCGGCTCAACAGCGTCGTCTACACCCCCGACATGACGCCGGAGCAGCGCGAGGAGACCCGCAAGACATACTTCGAGCGGCTGGAGTTCGAGCTGGACGTCATCGTGAAGATGAAGTTCCCCGGCTACTTCCTGATCGTGTCGGACTTCATCAAATGGGCCAAGGGGCACGGCATCCCGGTCGGTCCGGGGCGCGGTTCGGGTGCCGGTTCGGTCGTCGCCTGGGCGCTGACCATCACCGATCTGGACCCGTTGCGCTTCGGCCTGCTGTTCGAGCGCTTCCTGAATCCCGAGCGCGTGTCCATGCCCGACTTCGACGTGGACTTCTGCCAGGACCGCCGGGAAGAGGTGATCCGCTACGTTCAGGACAAGTACGGTTACGACCGCGTCGCCCAGATCATTACCTTCGGTAAGCTCCAGGCGCGCGCGGTGCTGCGCGACGTCGGGCGCGTGCTCCAGATGCCCTACGGGCAGGTGGACAAGATCTGCAAGCTGGTGCCGAACAACCCGGCCAACCCGGTGACGCTCCAGCAGGCGCTGGACAGCGAGGAGATGCTGCGCCAGGCCCGCGACGGGGACGAGACGGTGGCCCGCCTCATCAACATCGCATTGAAGCTGGAGGGGCTGTACCGCCACGCCTCGACCCACGCGGCGGGCGTGGTGATCGGCGACCGCCCACTGCACGATCTGGTGCCGCTGTACCGGGACCCGCGTTCGGACATGCCGGTCACCCAGTTCAACATGAAGTTCGTGGAGCAGGCCGGGCTTGTGAAGTTCGACTTCCTGGGCCTGAAGACGCTGACCGTACTGAAGACGGCGGTGGACCTGATCCCGGAAAAGCCGGACCTGACCACGGTCACGCTCGACGACCCCCGAAGCTACGAGATCCTGGGACGTGCGGAATCGACCGGCGTGTTCCAGTTGGAAAGTTCGGGCATGCGCGACGTGCTGCGCCGGCTGAAGCCGAACCGGCTGGAGGACATCATCGCGCTGGTGTCGCTCTACCGCCCCGGCCCGATGGACAACATCCCCAAATACATCAAGGTGAAGAACGGCGAGGAGCCGCCGGACTACATGAACGATGCCCTGGAACCGATCCTGAAAGAGACCTTCGGGATCATGATCTACCAGGAGCAGGTCATGCAGATCGCCCAGGTGCTGGCCGGCTATTCGCTGGGCGGGGCCGATCTTCTGCGCCGCGCCATGGGCAAGAAGATCAAAGAGGAGATGGACAAGGAGCGTGACAAGTTCGTCGCGGGCGCCAAGGACAAGGGTGTGGACCCCGAACAGGCCAGCATGATCTTCGATCAGGTGGCCAAGTTCGCCGGCTACGGCTTCAACAAGAGCCACGCCGCCGCCTATGCCCTGGTCGCCTACCACACCGCTTATCTGAAGGCGAACCATCCGGTGGAGTTCATGGCGGCGTCGATGACGCTCGACCTCGGCAACACCGACAAGCTGAACGTCTTCCGGCAGGAACTGGCGCGCCTCAAGATCAAGCTGCTGACGCCGGACATCAACAGGTCCGATTCCATCTTCGGCGTGGAAACCCTGCCGGACGGCGGCAAGGCCGTGCGCTACGCGCTGGCCGCCGTCAAGGGCGTCGGCCTGCCGGCCATGAAGGCGGTGGTGGAGGAGCGGCGCAAGAACGGACCCTACAAGAGCCTGTTCGATTTCGCCCGGCGCCTCGACCTGAAGACCATCAACAAGCGCCAGTTGGAGAATCTGGCCTGCGCCGGGGCCTTCGACGGGATCAACCCGAACCGCGCCCAGGTGCACGCCGCGCTGGAGACGCTGATCCGCTACGCCCAGGCGGAGACGGCGGAGCGCGAAAGCGGTATCGGCAACCTGTTCGGCGGCAGCGGCGGCGGGCTGAAGGAGCCGGACCTGCCGAAGGTGACGGAGTGGGAACCGCTGGAGAAGCTGAAGCACGAGTTCGGCGCCATCGGCTTCTATCTGTCCGCCCACCCGCTGGACGCCTTTGCCGGTCCGCTGGCGCGGATGAGGGTGGTGCGGTCGGCGGATCTGGCCGCGGCGGTGTCCGGCGGCGGTTCCACCCGGCGCAGCGTGGCCGGCATCGTGGTCAGCCGGAAGGAGAAGACCGCGAAGTCGGGCAACCGCTTCGCCTTCGTGGAACTGTCCGACTCCAGCGGCGGCTACGAGGTGACGGTCTTTTCCGAGGTCCTGGCGACCAACCGCGATCTTCTGGAGGCCGGGCGCCCGGTGCTGATGACCGTGGACGTCCAGATGAACGGCGAGGACATCCGCCTGACCTGCCAGGAGGTGAAGCCCCTGGAGGACGCCGTCGCCCAGGTTTCGGACGGGCTGAAGGTGGTGGTGCGCGACGATGGGCCGGTGGAGAGCATCCGCGGCATGCTGGAGCGGCTGGCCCGCGGCAAGGGCAAGATCCATCTGCTGGTCGAGATCGACCCGCTGAAGGAGGTGGAGATCCAGCTCCCCGGTTCCTTCAACATCACGAACCAGAGCCGCGCCGCGCTGAAGGCCGTGCCGGGCGTGGTGGAGGTGGTGGAGCTTTAGGGGGCGTCCCGTCCGTTCCGATGCGGTGCGCGCCGCACCGCATTCCCCCCGAACCAATTGCCAAACCGGTGTTGCCAAAGCGGTTCCGGCGGGCTATGTAAGCGCCGTCGTCAAAACCTCACGCGGGCTGGCGGTCCCTCGGCTTTACCCCGATGGCCCGATCCGGTGTCCTGTCACAGGGACAGTGCCCGCGGCGGAGCAACCGGAAAAGGACTTTTCCAAATGGCTATCCCGACCTTCACCATGCGCCAGCTCCTCGAAGCCGGCGTCCACTTCGGCCACCACACCCGCCGTTGGAACCCGAAGATGTCCCAGTACATCTTCGGCGTGCGCAACGGCGTGCACATCATCGACCTGGAGCAGACCGTTCCGGCGCTGCACCGCGCCCTGCAGGCCGTCCGTGACGTCGTCGCCGGCGGCGGCCGCGTCCTGTTCGTCGGCACCAAGCGCCAGGCCCAGGAGAAGGTGGCCGAAGCCGCGTCGAAGTGCGGCCAGTACTACGTCAACCACCGCTGGCTCGGCGGCATGCTGACCAACTGGAAGACCATCTCCCAGTCGATCAAGCGCCTGCGCGAGATGGAAGAGCGTCTGTCCGGCGACACCTCGGGCCTGACCAAGCGCGAAATCCTGGAGCTGACCCGCGAGCGCGACAAGCTGGAGCGCGCTCTGGGCGGCATCAAGGAGATGGGCGGCCTGCCGGACGTCCTCTTCATCATCGACACCAACAAGGAGTCGATCGCGGTCAAGGAAGCCAACAAGCTGGGCATTCCGGTCATCGCGGTGATCGACAGCAACTCCGATCCGGACGGCGTGGCCTTCCCGATCCCGGGCAACGACGACGCCCTGCGCGCCATCGACCTGTACTGCGAGCTGGTGAACGGCGCCGTGCTCGACGGTCTGCAGGCTGAGATGAGCGCCGCCGGCATCGACGTGGGCGCCTCCGAGGAGGCTCCGGCCGAGCAGCTGCCGGAAGTGGAAGGGGTCGAGGCCGAGGCCGAGCAGGCCCAGGCCTGATCCTCCCAGGCCTGATCCCGTTGTTGCGGGGCAGCCGGGCCTTATGACCTATGGCCCGGCTGCCTTTTTTATGAGTTGTTAGGATCAACCCGATCCGCTTGGATCCGTTCGGAAGGAAGAGGGCGATACCATGGCCGAGATTACCGCCGCGCTCGTCAAGGAACTGCGCGAGAAGACCGGCGCGGGCATGATGGACTGCAAGAAGGCGCTGGCCGAGACCCAGGGCGACCTCGAGGGCGCCGTTGACTGGCTGCGCAAGAAGGGCCTCGCCGCCGCCGCCAAGAAGTCGGGCCGCGTCGCCGCCGAGGGTCTGGTCGCCGTCGCCACCGCCGGCACCGCGGGCGCCGTCGTCGAGGTGAACGCCGAGACCGACTTCGTCGCGCGCAACGACAAGTTCCAGGCGTTCGCGCTGAAGTCCGCCGAGCTGGCCCTGACCGGTTCGGGCGACGTCGAGGGCCTGAAGGCCACCGCCTATCCGGACGCCGGCCGCACCGTCCAGGAAGAGCTGACCAACCTGATCGCCACCATCGGCGAGAACATGAACATCCGCCGCTCGGCCAAGCTGTCGGTTCCGGCGGGCGTGGTCGTGTCCTACGTCCACTCGGCCATCGCGCCGGGCCTGGGCAAGATCGGCGTTCTGGTCGCCCTGGAGTCCACCGGCGACGCCGCCAAGCTGAACGAGCTGGGCAAGCAGGTCGCGATGCACATCGCCGCCGCCCGTCCGGACGCGCTGGACATCGCCGACGTCGACACCTCGTCGCTCGACCGTGAGCGCAACGTGCTGTCCGAGCAGGCCCGCGCCTCGGGCAAGCCGGAAGCCATCATCGAGAAGATGGTCGAAGGCCGCATCCGCAAGTACTATGAGGAAGTGGTGCTGCTGGAGCAGACCTACGTGATCGACGGCGAGACCAAGGTCCGCAAGGTGGTGGAGAACGCCGCCAAGGACATCGGCGCCCCGGTCAAGGTGACGGGCTTCGTCCGCTACGCGCTGGGCGAGGGCATCGAGAAGGCGGAGAGCGATTTCGCCGCCGAAGTCGCCGCCGCCGCCGGCCAGAAGTAAGGAACCGGCGTCCCGCCGCACGCACTCTTCACACCAACCGGGAGAAAGTCCTCCATGGCCCAGAGCACCGGGACCACCGAGCCGGCTGACGGCATCCGCTTCAAACGAGTCCTTCTGAAGGTGTCGGGCGAGGCGTTGATGGGTCAGCGCGACTACGGCCTCGACCCGGACGTCGTCAACCGCGTCGCCAACGAGGTGAAGGCGGTGATCGAACTGGGCGTCCAGGTCTGCCTGGTCATCGGTGGCGGGAACATCTTCCGCGGCGTGAAGGGTGCGGCGAGCGGTATGGAGCGCGCCTCGGCGGACTACATCGGGATGCTCGCCACCGTGATGAACGCCCTGTCGATGCAGAGCGCTCTGGAGCGGATGGGCGTCGTCACCCGTGTGCAGTCGGCCATTCCCATGTCCTCGGTGTGCGAGCCCTACATCCGGCGCCGCGCCATCCGGCACATGGAAAAGGGCCGTGTGGTGATCTTCGCCGCCGGCACCGGCAACCCCTTCTTCACCACCGACACCGCGGCGGCGCTGCGTGCGTCGGAAATGGGCTGCGATGCCTTGCTGAAGGGCACGCAGGTGGATGGCGTCTACACCGCCGATCCGAAGAAGGTGAAGGACGCGGAGCGGTACGAGCGTCTCGGCTATCTGGAAGTCCTGGCGAAGGATTTGCAGGTGATGGACGCCTCCGCAATCTCCTTGGCGCGCGACAGCCGTATCCCCATACTCGTGTTCTCGATCCACACGCCCGGCGCCTTCGCCGAGGTGATGCAGGGCCGGGGCAAGTTTACGATCATAAACGAAGAAACGGAGTGAGCCCGTGGCTGCGCCCGACGCATCGGATCTCAAGCGCCGCATGGAAGGAGCGCTTGAGGCGTTTCGCAAGGAGTTGAGCGGTCTGCGCACCGGTCGTGCCTCCGCCAGCCTGCTTGAGCCCGTGACCGTCGAGGCCTACGGCGCCAGGATGCACCTCAAGGAGGTGGGCACGGTGAGCGTGCCGGAGCCGAGGCTGATCGTCGTCCAGGTCTGGGACCGTGGCATGGTCAAGGCCGTGGAGAAGGGCATCCGCGATTCGGGCCTCGGCCTGAATCCGCAGACGGAAGGCCAGTCGATCCGCGTGCCGCTGCCCGACCTGACGCAGGAGCGCCGCAAGGAACTCGCCAAGGTCGCCCATAAGTACGCCGAGCAGACCCGCGTCGCCGTGCGCAACGTACGCCGCGACGGCATGGACGCTCTGAAGAAGGCCGAGAAGGCCGGCGACATCTCCCAGGACGAGCATAAGGGTCTTGGCGAGAAGGTCCAGGCGCTGACCGATCAGTACATCAAGCTGATCGATGACGTGCTTGCGGCGAAAGAAAAGGAAATCATGCAGGTCTGACGGCATGCGCGACGCGGAAGAAAGCCGCCCCCTGCGCCCGCCCGCGCACGTGGCCGTGATTATGGACGGCAACGGGCGTTGGGCGAAGTCCAGAGGGCTGCCCCGCACCGCCGGCCATAAAAAGGGCGTGGACGCCGTCCGCCGGACGGTCGAGGCTGCGGGCGACCTGGGGATCGGCTATCTGACGATCTTCAGCTTCTCGTCCGAGAACTGGCGTCGGCCGGAGGAGGAGGTGTCCGACCTCATGCAACTCCTGCGCTTCTACCTGCGCAGCGAGATTGCGGACCTTCACCGGAACGGCGTGCGCCTGCGCGTCATCGGCGACCGGTCGCGCCTGTCGACCGATATCGTCGGGCTGATCGAAAACGCCGAGACCCTGACCCGCGACAACCGCAAGCTGACGCTCGTGGTGGCGCTGAGCTACGGCTCCCGCCAGGAGATCACCCTGGCGGCGCGGCGTCTGGCCGAAGAGGTGAAGGCGGGAGCGCTCGATCCCTCGGAAATCACCGAGGATCGGCTCTCCGAGCGGCTGTTCACCGCCGACATCCCGGACCCCGACCTGATCGTCCGCACCAGCGGCGAGAAGCGCATCAGCAACTTCCTGCTCTGGCAGGCGGCTTACGCCGAGCTGGTCTTCGTGGACACGCTCTGGCCTGATTTCACCAAGCGTGACCTGGAGGCGGCGATTGAAGAGTTCCACCGACGGGAACGTCGCTTCGGCGCAACCGCCGGCACCCGCTAAATCCGGCGACCTGAAGACCCGCGCCATCTCGGCGCTCGTCCTGGCGCCGCTTGTGCTTGGCGCCGTCTGGGCCGGGGGTTGGGCGTTCCTTGGCCTCATCGCTCTCGGCGCCGTGGCTTCGGCGGTGGAGTGGGGCAATCTCGTTCCCTGCCAACGCCGGGGCGCGTCCATCGCATTATCGGTGTCCGGTGTTCTGGCGGCGCTGGCCGCACAGATCGCCGCCGGACCCTGGGCGGCCCTGGTCGTCGCCATCGCCGCGACCGTCGCCGTTGCGACGGTGTCCGGCGGACCGGACCGCGGACTGGCCGGGGGCGGCGTCCTCTATGTCGTGGCCGGTCTGGCCGGGCTGATGTGGCTGCGCGACGTGCCGGACGCGGGCCTTGCGCTGTTCCTCTTCACCATGCTGGCGGTCTGGGCGACCGACATCGGCGCCTATGCCGCGGGACGGACCATCGGCGGGCCGAAGCTGGCCCCGCGCATCAGCCCGAAAAAGACCTGGGCCGGCCTGATCGGCGGCATGGCCTCCTCCGCCCTGGTGGGCTGGGGAGTGGCTCTGGCCGCAGGGGCGCAAAGGCCGCTGCTGGCTCTTGCGGTGGGCGCCATCCTGGCCGTGGTGGCGCAGGCGGGCGACCTCTTCGAATCCGCGGTCAAGCGCCGTTACAACGTGAAGGACAGCGGCCATCTCATTCCTGGTCACGGGGGAATCCTGGACCGCATCGACGGGCTGCTAACCGCCGCCCCGGTGCTGGCCCTGTTCCACGCGACCATCGGCACGGCAATCGCATGGTGGTGACGGGGTATGGTTGTGAAGGCTGAAGGGGTGGGAGACGCGCCGCGCCGCGTGACGATCCTCGGTTCGACCGGGTCGGTCGGCACGCAGACGGTGGACCTCGTAGCCCGCGATCCGGAGCGCTTCCCGGTGGAGGCGCTGACCGCCAACCGCAACGTCGCCCTTCTGGCCGAGCAGGCGCGGCAACTCCGCCCGAAGCTGGCCGTCGTCGCCGACCCCGCCGCCTACGGCGACCTGAAGGAAGCTCTCGCCGGCACCGGCGTCGAGGCCGCTGCCGGGCCGCAGGCGGTGGCCGAGGCCGCGGAACGTCCCTCCGACTGGGTCATGGCCGCCATCGTCGGCGCCGCCGGGCTGGAACCCACGCTGGCCGCCGTCCGTCGCGGCGCCTGCGTCGCCTTCGCCAACAAGGAGGTGCTGGTCTGCGCCGGCGCCCTGATGATGGAGGAGGTGCGCCGCCACGGCGCCACGCTGCTGCCGGTGGACAGCGAGCATTCGGCCATCTACCAGGTTTTCGACTTCGACCGGCTGGGCAGCGTTCTGCGTCTGATCCTGACAGCCTCCGGCGGCCCCTTCCGTACCAGGGACCGCGCCTTCATGGCGACGGCGACACGGGAGCAGGCGGTGGCTCACCCGACCTGGGACATGGGCGCCAAGATCTCCATCGACAGCGCCACCATGATGAACAAGGGGTTGGAGATCATCGAAGCGCATTTCCTCTTCGGCGTTCCGGAGCCGAAGATCGATGTGCTGGTTCATCCCCAGTCGGTGGTGCATTCGCTGGTGGAGTATGTCGACGGCTCCGTGCTGGCGCAGCTCGGCACGCCGGACATGCGTACGCCCATCGCCTACGCGCTGGGCTGGCCGGCGCGCATCCCCACGCCCGCCGAACGGCTGGATCTCGTCAAGGCCGCAACCCTGACCTTCGAGGCGCCGGACCCCGAGCGGTTCCCGGCCCTGCGGCTTGCCCGGGCCGCCTTGCAAAGCGGTGGGGGCGCTCCTACTATTCTCAGTGCCGCCAACGAGGTGGCCGTGCAGGCGTTTTTGGACCGCCGAATCGGCTTTCTCGACATCGAACGGATCGTCGAGGAGGTGCTGGGGGCTCTGCCGCATCGGCCGCTCCGCGACCTGGGGGAGGTGCGCGACACCGACTCCGAGGCGCGCCGGGCCGCGGCGGACCGGGTATCGGCGCTGGGGCGCTGAGTCTTTTTCCGGAGAGGGGCCAGGTTCGGGCCTCGCCGGGCTGCAAGGGATGTGATGGACGTCATGGGTGGCTTCGGGACCACGCTTCTGTCTTTTCTGCTGGTCCTCACCGTGCTCGTGTTTGTGCACGAACTCGGTCACTATCTCGTGGCGCGCCGCAACGGCGTGCGGATCGAGGTGTTCTCCATCGGTTTCGGGCCGGAGTTGTTCGGCTGGACCGACCGGTCCGGAACGCGCTGGAAGTTCAGCGCCATTCCGCTCGGCGGCTATGTGAAGATGTTCGGCGACGCCGACCCGGCCAGCACGCCCGGCGCCCACACGCAGAGCATGTCCGCGGCGGAGCAGGCGGTGTCCTTCCACCACAAGCGGCTCGGGCAACGGGCGGCCATCGTGGCGGCGGGACCCATCGCGAATTTCCTGTTCGCCATCGTCGCCCTGACCATTTTGTTCGCCACCGCCGGCCAGTCCTTCACCCCGCCCGACGTCGGCGGCGTGCAGCCGGGCAGTGCGGCGGAACGCGCCGGGCTTCAACCGGGCGACCTGATCGTTTCGATCAACGGCAGCGGCATCCAGCGATTCGAGGAAATCCGTCAGATCGTCTCCATGCAGCCGGGCGCACCGCTGGAGATGGTGGTGAAGCGCGACGGGCGTACGGTCGAACTGACGGCGACACCGGATGTGCGGGAGGTCACCGACCGACTCGGCAATACCCACCGCATCGGCCAGCTCGGCATCATGCGCGGCGGGGCGGAGACGAAGCGGCACGACCCGCTGACGGCCTTGTGGCAGGCGGGCCGTGAAGTGGTGGGCATGGTGTCGGGCACCTTCGTGGCGCTGGGCCAGATGGTCGAAGGCTCGCGCGGGACGGAGGAACTCGGCGGGCCGCTGCGCATCGCGCAGATGTCCGGAGAGGTCGCGCAGTCCGGTTGGTACCCGCTGATCTGGTTTATGACCTTCCTGTCGGTGAACCTCGGCCTCATCAATCTCTTCCCGGTCCCGCTGCTGGACGGGGGGCATTTGATGTTTTATGCGCTGGAAGGGCTGCGGGGGCGTCCTCTTGGACCTAAAGCGCAAGAATACGGTTTCCGCATCGGCCTTGCTTTGGTATTAACGCTCATGGTTTTCGCCACGTGGAACGACCTCGTTCAGCTCCGCGTGGTCGATTTCTTTCGGGGGCTGATGTCCTGACGGACGCCCCCAAAGCCAGGGAGCGAGCTTTGCGGGTGTCGAGCAGGGTTCTGGCGGTCGGCCTGATGGCTGGTTGCGCCATGACGACGGTTTCTCTTGCCCTTTCCCACGCAGCCTGGGCCCAGGCCGGCGCCGCCAAGGCCGGCGTGCCGAAATCCGCCGCCTATGGCGACGGAACGCTGGTGGCGCAGATGTTCTCGGGTGGCACCATCCGGGACATCCGTGTGGAAGGCGTCCAGCGCATCGAGCCGACGACCGTCCGCTCCTACCTTGCGGTCGCGCCCGGCGAACCCTTCGATCCCGACCGAATCGACCAGTCGCTGAAGGCTCTGTTCAACACGGGCCTGTTCGCCGACGTGGTGCTGAAGCGCGACGGCGATGTGCTGGTGGTCCAGGTGACGGAAAACCCGATCATCAACCGCATCGCCTTCGAAGGGAACCGGCGCATCGAGAAGGAGAATCTGGAGAAGGAAATCCAGCTTCGTCCCCGCGTCGTCTACACCCGCACCCGCGTGCAGAGTGACGTTCAGCGCATCCTGGACATCTACCGCCGCCAGGGCCGCTTCGCCGCGACCGTCGAGCCGAAGATCATCCAGCTCGACCAGAACCGTGTCGATCTGGTGTTCGAGATCAACGAGGGTGTGCGCACCGGCGTGCGCAGCATCACCTTCATCGGGAACGAGAAGTTCTCCGACGGGACGCTGCGCGACGCGATCCAGACGCGGGAATCCGCCTGGTGGCGCTTCATGACGTCGGACGACAACTACGATCCGGATCGTCTGAACTACGACCGCGACCTGCTGCGCCGCTATTACCTGAAGGAAGGCTACGCCGATTTCCGCGTCGTGTCCGCCGTGGCGGAGCTGACGCCGGACCGCGAAGACTTCGTCATCACCTTCACGGTGGACGAGGGCGAGCGGTACAAGTTCGGCAAGATGGACATCAGCACCTCGCTGAAGGCGCTGGACCCCGAACAGCTCCGCAGCGTGCTGAGCACGCGCGAGGGCGACTGGTACAACGCGCAGGAGGTGGAGAACACCATCAACAAGCTGACCAACGCGGTCGGCGACCTGCAGTATGCCTTCGTGGACGTCCGCCCGCGCATTTCGCGCAACCGCGAAGACCAGACCATCGACATCACCTACGACATCGTCGAGGGACCGCGCGTCTTCGTGGAGCGCATCGACGTGACCGGCAATGTCCGCACACTGGACAAGGTGGTCCGGCGCGAGATGCTGCTGTCCGAAGGCGACCCGTTCAGTTCCACGAAGCTGCGCCGCTCCGAGCAGCGCATCAAGGATCTGGGCTATTTCGAGCGCGTCAACATCACGACCGCGGAGGGCTCGGCGCCCGACCGCACGGTGATGAACGTGGAGGTGACGGAGCAGTCCACCGGCGAGATTTCCATCGGCGCCGGTTACTCGACCTCCGACGGTCCGCTGGCCGACTTCTCGATCCGCGAGCGCAACCTGTTGGGCCGTGGCCAGGATCTTCGCTTCGGCGCCACCGTGTCGGGCAGCCGCCAGGAGTACGACGTTTCCTTCACGGAGCCCTATTTCCTGGACCGTGATCTGTCCGCCGGTTTCGACCTGTTCCGCATCACCCGCGATTATCAGGACGAAAGTTCCTTCGACGAGAAGAGCACCGGTCTGGCGCTGCGCATGGGCTACCCGCTGACGGAAAACCTGCGCCAGCGCGTCTACTACCAGCTCCAGAACACCGACATCACCAGCGTGCCCAGCACCGCGTCCCGCTACATTCAAGATCAGAAGGGCGCGCGCCTGACCTCGCTGATCGGGCAGGAACTGACCTACGACCGCCGCAACAGCCGCCTGAACCCGACCGAAGGCTATTACATCCGGCTGACCAACGATTTTGCGGGCTTGGGCGGCGATGCGCGCTTCCTGCGCAACCGTCTCGGCGCCGGCTACTACCTGCCGCTGTTCGATGAGAACTGGGTCGTCAGCGCCACCGCCGAGGTCGGCTACATCATCGGCATCGGTGACGATGGCGTGGCCCTGTCCGATCGCTTCTTCATTGGCGGCGACACGCTGCGGGGCTTCAACACCGCGGGCATCGGTCCGCGCGATCTGCGCACCGGCGACGCTCTGGGCGGCACCCGCTATTACCGCGGTTCGCTGGAGATGAGCTTCCCGGTCGGTCTGCCCGAGGAATTCGGGTTGAAGGGCCACGCCTTCACCGACGTCGGCACGCTGGGCAAGGTCGATATCAACGATCCTCTTGTCCCCGACGACGAATCGATCCGCCTGTCGGTCGGCACCGGCGTGTCCTGGCGGTCGCCCTTCGGGCCGATCCGCCTTGACTTTGCGGTCCCGATTCTAAAGGAAGATTACGACAAGAAAGAGATCTTCCGTTTCAGCTTTGGAACCAGGTTCTAACATGCACTTCAGCAAGCTCAGGGCGCTGGTCGCCGCCGGTGCGGTGTTGGCGGGTGTCGCGATGGCGACGCCGTCCTTCGCCCAGGACAAGCCGTCCGACAACCTCAAGGCGCCGGTCATCGCCGTCGTCGACGTCCAGAAGATCATGCAGGAATCGAACGCCTCCAAGGGCGTGTCGAAGTCCTTCGAATCGCTGCGCGAGACCTATCAGAAGGAAATCTCCGCGCTGGAGGACAAGCTGCGCAAGTCCGAAGAAGAATTGCGTAAGCAGCAGACCGTTCTGGCTCCGGATGCCCTGGCCAACAAGCGCCGCGATTTCGAGAAGCAGGTCGGCGAGGTCCAGAAGACGGTTCAGAGCCGCAAGCGCGCCCTGGAAAACGCGCTGAACGAGGCAATGGCCGTCGTCCACAAGAACATGGTGGAGATCGTGGCCGATGTAGCGCGTGAGCGCGGCGCCAATCTGGTCCTCGCCCGCCAGCAGTTTGTCCTGGTCGACACCCAGCTCGACGTCACCGACGTGGTGCTTGAGCGGGTGAACAAGAAGCTGCCCCAGGTCGCACTGACCGTTCCCAAGCAGTAAGGGCAGCAGGGTAAAGCCGCCGCGCCTCCAAGGGATGGCGTGGCGGCTTTCCGCATGTGCCGGAACCCCGGCGGCGTCGGGATTGCCAAATCTCGGGAAATGGGGCACAAGGGGCTTCGCCCGGCGCCGCGTGTGGCGTGTTGGCGGGTGTTTTCCTTGGACTTTGAAAGGCGGGCGGCCGGACCATGGATGTGACGGCGGACAACAAGAAGATAGCCGACCTCGACATCACGCGGATCATGGAAATGATCCCGCATCGCTATCCGATTCTGATGATCGATCGGGTGATCGACATCACGCTGGGCGAAAGCGCCACCGGCGTGAAGAACGTCACCATCAACGAGCCTTACTTCCAGGGGCATTTCCCGTCCCGCCCCGTCATGCCGGGCGTGCTGATCATCGAGGCGATGGC
>JAEYPE010000164.1 GCA_023411035.1 Pseudomonadota bacterium | reverse complement strand
CGACAAGCTGAAGTCCGACGCCGCCGCGACCACAGTTCCGTCACTGACGATCGGAAGGCCCGCGCCCAGGCGTTCCAGGTCCGGGCCGAAGTCGCCGGCGCACCACTGGCGGCATAATCCGCAGACGCTTGCCGCCCGCCGCCCTCGCTCTGCCCGGCGGTCAACAAGTCGACGGTGCCCGTACAGGCTCTCAAATGCTCCAGCCCCTCGCCAGGAAATAATCTTTCAGAACAGACTCTGAACGGAGGTGGGGCCGCTGCCTGTGACAGCGATTCCATCCGCGCGACAGCCCGACCAGTGTCACTGCTTAGTTTATACATTATAAAAGATGTATATATATCACTTTTCCGCAGAACAAATACGGTTGATAGGGCTGCTGAGCACCGGATCATCGGATGCGGCTATGCCTTGGTCATGCCGGCCACCACAAAAAAACAGCTATAACAGTTCGTGATTTGGCTATCAAAAATCCATCTTGACACTGGATAATAAGCGCTAAAGAATGCAAAATTGTACGGTTCCGACCGTTTCAACGGTTCGACTGTAGGCCGGGTCCGGCCCGGTGATCATCGGGTCCATCCGGAAGAGCGGCGCGCAGGAAGGCGGGTGTGGGATCGACAGCCCGCCGTCGCCGCCTGTTGGGCCATCATCGGGATTTGCCATGCCGCAACGGTCCGGGGCCGGCGCGCAGGCACAGCCGTCACAACCAATGGAGGCTTCGGCCTCCGCACGAGGAGCGCATGTCCATCCAAGCGTCCCAAACTCCGCTGCCCTCTACCGATGCCGAGCCCGTCCTGCTGCGGCTGGACGACGGGGGCGTGACCACGCTGACGCTCAACCGCCCGCAGGCCGGAAACGCGCTGTCGCACGCGCTGGTCGACGCGTTGAAGCGGGAGTTGGAGGCCATTGCCGCCGACCGCTCGGTCAAGGTGGTCGTCCTGACCGGCATCGGCGACCGCGTGTTCTGCGCCGGCCATGATCTGCGCGAGTTTCTCGCCGAATCCGATGCGGAGGCGCTGCGCGCTGCGGCCGACGCCGCTTCGGCGGTGGTGGAGGCCATCGTCCGGCTGCCGCAGCCGGTGATCGCGAAGGTGCGCGGCGTCGCCACGGCGGCCGGGCTGGAACTGGTGGCCGCCGCCGACCTCGCCATCGCCGAGAGCGGCGCCCGCTTCGCTACGCCTGGCGTCAACATCGGTCTGTGGTGCCTGACGCCGCAAGTGCCGCTCAGCCGCACCGTGCACCCGAAGCACGCCTTCGAACTGCTGGTCACCGGCAAGCTGTTCGACGCCGAGCACGCCTTCCGCATCGGTCTCGTCAACCGCGTGGTGCCGGTCGACGAGCTGGATGGCGCGGTGGAGGAATTGGCGCGCACCATCGCGTCGAAATCCTCCTACGCCGTGTCGCTCGGCAAGGAGTCCTTTTATCGCCAGCGCGGGCTGACGCTGGGCGACGCCTTCGCCTACACGGGCACGCTTCTGCCGGTGAACCTGCAGCACGCCGACGCGCAGGAGGGCATCGCCGCCTTCCTGGAGAAGCGTCCGCCCGTGTGGCGTGGCCGATAAGGGGCAGGACGAACGCCATGTCGCTGACCGCCCTGCTCGACAACGCCTTTTCCCGCTACCCCGACCGCATCGCACTCGACGACGGCCGGCGTCGCTTCACCTACCGGGAACTGGACCGGCGCACCCGCCGGCTCGGCCACGCGCTGCTCGGCCTCGGCCTGCGGCCGGGGGACGTCATCGCCACCGTGCAGCACAACTCCATCGAGATGGTGGAGTTCGACCTCGCCGCCGCCCGCTTCGGGCTGGTGCGCACGATGCTGAACGTCCGCGCGCCCGCCGCCGACCACCGCTATTGCCTGGAGTTCAGCCGCGCCAAGGCGCTGGTCTTCGAGGCGGTGCTGGCCGAACACATCGACGCGCTGCGTCCGCAGTTGCCGGACGTCCAGCACTGGATCGCCGTCGGCGGCCCGGCGCCGGGATGGGCGCACGCCTACGACGATCTGTTGGCACGCGCCTCCGAGGCACCGTCGCCGGTCGCGCCGTCGCTCGACGACGTGCACAGCCTGTACTTCACCTCGGGCACCACCGGGCGGCCCAAGGGCGTGGTGCTGGCGCACCGCAATTGGGCGACCATCACCACGGCCCATCTGCTGGACGCCTTCCCCACCGCCTCCCGCGAGGACACCGCGCTGCTGGCCGCGCCGCTGAGCCACGCCACCGGCTCTCTGGTGTTGCCGCATCTGTCGCGCGGCGCCCGGCTCTACGTGATCGACCATTTCGATGCCGAGCGCATCCTGACGCTGCTCGCCACCGAGGGAATCACCGCCAGCTTCATGGCGCCCACGATGATCATGCTGCTGATGCAGCACGCGCAGCGCGTCGATCCCGCTGCGCTGCGGCTGAAGAGCCTGTTCTACGGCGGCGCGCCCTTCGCCGCCGATCGGCTGGCCGAGGCGTTGGATCTGTTCGGTCCGACGCTCATCCAGGGGTACGGCCAATGGGAGGCTCCGGTTGCCTTCACCCACCTCAAGCCGTGGGAGCATGTGGAGGCGCTGCGTCACGCGCCGCACCGGCTGCAATCGGCGGGCAAACCGGGCACCTTCGCCCGCGTCGCCGTGCTGGACGACGACGGCAACGAACTGCCCCCCGGCAGCACCGGTGAGATCGCCACCACGGGCGAGCATCTGATGATCGGCTATCTCGACAATCCCGAAGCGACGGCCGAACTGCGTGCCGGCCCCTGGCAGCGCACCGGCGACCTCGGCCACATCGACGAGGACGGCTTCGTCTACATCACCGACCGCAAGAAGGACATGATCATCACCGGCGGCAACAACGTCTATCCGCGCCAGGTGGAGGAGGTGCTGTACGAGCATCCGGACGTGCGCGAGCTGGCGGTGATCGGCCTGCCCGACCCGCTGTGGGGCGAGACGGTGCACGCCGTCGTGTCCGTCAAGAAGGGCCGCGTGCTCGACCCGGCCGCATTCCTCGCCTGGGCGCGCGACCGGCTGCCGACCGACCGCCGCCCGCGCTCGGTCGATGTGGTGGAGGATCTGCCGAAAAGTCACTATGGCAAGATCCTGCGCCGCGACCTGCGCGAGCACTACCGCCAGCGCCGTTTGGAGTCGTCATGATAGCCCAGTGACCACATGCCAGTGAGGCACCGTCAACTTGTTTGACCACCCAGTTGCCGTGCCCTGCCGTGTCGTTGCGGGGTATGGAACGGCATGACGACGCGCCCCGATCCGCGCTACGCCGGCTACCGCCATCCCGCCGAGATCATTGCGGCGGCGGTCCGGCTGGACTTCCGCTTTCCGCTCAGCCT
>JAEYPE010000138.1 GCA_023411035.1 Pseudomonadota bacterium | reverse complement strand
CCGCCGCCGACGTCGGTGGTGACGACGCGGAATGTCTTCTCCGGCAGGCCGAAAAGCTGGGCGAACTGCTTGCGCAGGCCATGCACGCCCTGGCTGGTGACGTAGATGACCAGCCGCCCGCTGTCCGGCTCCACCGCGGCGAGGCAGGCGCGGCCTTCCATCGGGTTGGCGACGACGCGGTTGTTGACGATCTCCAACTCCACCACGCGGGCGGCCCCGGCGAGCGCGGAGTCCACCGCCGACTCGTCGCCCTGGTCCCAGTCGAAGCAGAGGTTGCCCGGGGCCTCGTCCCATACCTGCGGGCGGTTGGGCTCCAGCGCTTCCGCCGTGCCGGTGACGGCGGGCCGGTCGTCGTAGTCGACCATCACCAGTTCCGCCGCGTCGCGCGCGGCCTCCAGCGTTTCGGCCACCACCACGGCGACCGGATCGCCGACGTGGCGCGCGCGCGCCTTGGCCAGCGCCGGGCGGGGCGGGGCGACGTAGGGGGAGCCGTCGCGTTGCGTCAGCGCCGCGGCGCAGGGGATCGGCCGGATGCCGTCGGCCTCGAGGTCGGCGACGGTGTATATGCCCAGAACCCCCGGCTGCTCCGCCGCCTCCGCCGCGTCGATGCCACGGATGTCGGCATGGGCGTGCGGGGAGCGCACGAACACGGCGTAGCTCTGGCCGGGAAGCGATACGTCGTCGGTGTAGCGCCCCCCGCCGGTCAGCAGGCGGGCGTCTTCGGTGCGGGGGACCGGCTGGCCGATACCGAACTTCATCATGGGGCGGGGACTTTCCTTGGCAACCGTGGGCATCCGCTGAAGATAGGCGCCGCCGCGGTCGGGGGAAACCATCGGTTGGGCGTAAGCCGGCGGTGGCGTGCCGGCGTCGGGCCACCTATTCTAAGGCCATGTGCGGACGCATGATACTTGCGACCCCCGTCGCGGAGGTTCAGCGGCTCTTCGGCTTTCCCGAGCTTCCGAACCTGAAGCCGCGCTGGAACGTCGCCCCCACCCAGCCGGTGCCCGCCGTGCGGCGGGAGGAGGATGGGCGCCATCTGGTGACCCTGCGCTGGGGCCTCGTCCCCTTCTGGGCGGACGACCCGTCCATCGGCGCGCGGCTGATCAACGCGCGGGCGGAAACCCTGGCGGAAAAGCCGTCCTTCCGCGACGCGTTCCGCAAGCGGCGCTGCCTCGTCCCCGCGGACGGATTCTATGAGTGGAAGACGGAGGGCAAGCGCAAGCAGGGCTACGCCATCCGCCGCCGCGACCGCGCGCCCTTCGCCTTCGCCGGCCTGTGGGAGCGCTGGAACGGACCCCGCTCGAACAGACCCCCCTCGAACGAATCCAAGGGCGACGGCCCGGCCCCTGCGGAGCCGCTGGAGACGCTGACCATCGTCACCACCACCGCCAACACGGTGCTCAAGCCGCTGCACGACCGCATGCCGGTGATCCTGGACGAGACGAACTGGGACCTGTGGCTGGACCCCGCCGCCCCGCTCCCGCTTCTGGAAGGGCTGTTGAAGCCCGCACCCGATGCGCTGCTGGAGGCGTATCCGGTGGGACCGCGCGTGAACAACGTGCGCAACGACGACGAGGACTGTGCGTCCCCCCTCGATGACGCGCCGACCAATGACGCGCCGACCCTGTTCTAAGGGGCGCGCTCTTCTGGCGGCGCTTCTCCTCCTCGGCTCGACCGCGACGGCCCATGCCCAGGGAGGGACGGCCAATGGCAAGTTCGCCAACACCCCCAACCAGACGCTGAAAGGGCGGGGCGTCGCCATGGAGGGCGACCTGCTGTCCGTCTCGGGCACGCCGGTCCGGCTCATGGGCATCGACGCGCCCGAGGTGGGGCAGAAATGCCGGAACCGCTATGGGCATGAGCTCGATTGCTTCCGCATCGCCACGGCGGTGCTGGCCAGCCTGATCAAGGACCGGGAGGTGACGTGCATCATCGCCGAACGGGACCGCAACGGGCAGCAGATGGGCGAGTGCCGGGTGCTCGGCGTCGATCTGGGGTCGGCGATGGTGTCCCGAGGCTGGGCCTTCGCCTACCGCAGCCTGTCGCCGGCCTATGCCTCCAGCGAAGCCTTCGCGCAGAGCCGCCGGCTGGGCCTGTGGGCCGGCAAGGTGGAAAAGCCCTGGCAATGGCGGTCCCGTCAGCAGCGGGAGCAGGCACGGTAGACCGGCGGTCCGCTTCGGCCATGCGGGCTCTGCCAACGGAGGAAGGAGACTCGGCCTTTTTTCGGTTCGCCGTCCTTGGGAGGCCGTGTTAGTGTTTCAGCGTATTAACAGGTCGTTAATCAGCCCGACCGGCCGGCGCTTTCCGGTGCCGAAGGCCGGGCGGACCCACCCACCGGCGCGGAAGGACTGGTCATGCGAGTCTATGCACGCCAGCTTTACGACCATCTCCCTTACCTGCGCCGCTACGCGCGGGCGCTGACCGGAGCGACCGAGCGCGGTGACGATCTCGTGACGCGCTGCGTCGAGGTTGCCGTGATGGCGCCATCGCGCTTCGGGCTGGAATCGGGCGCGCGGGTGCCGCTTTACGCCCTGCTGAACCTGCTGTTCGACGAAGACGGGGACGGGCGTCCCGCGCCGTCGCCGCACCCCATCGAACGGGTGCTGGCCTCCCTTCCGGAAGGGGAGCGGCGCATGTATCTGCTGATCACGCTGGAGGGTCTGACCGTCCCCGAAGCCGCCCAGGTGCTCCAGATCTCCGCGCCGGAGGCCCAGGACCGGCTGACCGTGGCCCGCGACAAGGTGCGCAACGCCCTGACCCAGCGGGTGCTGGTGGTGGAGGACAACCCGATCCTGGCGATGGAGATCGGCTCGCTGGTCACCGACATGGGCCATGTCGTCTGCGGCACCGCCAACAACGAGCAGGAGGCCCTGCAACTTCTGGATGCCGCGAAGCCGACCCTGGCCCTGCTGGACGTCCGGCTGGCCGACGGCGGCAGCGGGGTGGAGGTCGCCCGCCGGCTGCGCCAGAAGCGCGCCATGCGGACCATCTTCGTCACCGCGTTCGACGGCGACCTGGAAGAGGCGGACGCCCGCCATCTGGGCCAGATCGTCCGCAAGCCCTTCACCAACGAGGCGATCCAGGCGGCGATTTCCCGCGCGGTCTTCATGCCCAGCCCTGTGGCGCTGGCCTGACCGGGGCAAGACCGATACAGCAGGAAAGGGCGGCCCATGGGAGCCGCCCTTTTTCCATTTTGCGCCGCCGCTTTTGCGCCGCCGTGTGAACCGATCAGACCGTGGTCCGGCGTCCGGCGATCATGCGGTAGATGGCCAGGATGATGATGGCGCCGACGATGGCGCCGATGAAGCCGGCCCCTTCGCCCGCCCGGTACCAGCCGACGGCCTCGCCCAGATAGGTGGCGACGAACGCACCCGCGATGCCGAGCAGCGTGGTGATGATGAAGCCGCCCGGATCGCGGCCCGGCATCAGAAATTTTGCGACGACGCCGGCGAGAAAGCCGATGATGATCGTCCAGAGAATACCCATAACCTCTCTCCCTCCAGTATCTGGGTCCTCGATCCCACGCAGCCATAACGCTCAAAACGGCGTTTGGTTCTGCCCGAAGGTGGAACCCATTGCGGATGAACCCACCTGGAGCCTGGCCGGGAGGGAGAGAGACGGGTCGGCGTCAGCTCCGCAGGGAACGGATGTTGGCCGCGTAGCGGTCCGGCCCGCCGGTGAAGGTGGCCGTTCCGGCGACCAGCACGTCGGCCCCCGCCTCGATGGCGATGCGGGCGGTGTCGCCGTTGATGCCGCCGTCCACCTGGAGGTCGACTGGCTTGCCCAGGGCGTCGATGCGGCGGCGCAGCTCACGGATCTTGGGAAGCTGGCTGGAGATGAAGCTCTGCCCGCCGAAGCCGGGGTTGACCGTCATGACCAGAACCAGATCCAGGTCCTCCAGCAGATAATCCACGGCCTCCAGCGGGGTGGCCGGGTTCAGCGACAGGCCCGCCTTCTTGCCCAGCGACTTGATGAGCTGGATCGTGCGGTGGACGTGCGGGCCGGCTTCCGGATGGACGGTGATGATGTCGGCGCCGGCCTCCGCGAAGGCGGTGATGTACGGGTCCACCGGGGAGATCATCAGATGCACGTCGAAGGTCTTCGCCGTGTGCGGGCGCAGGGCCTTCACCACCGCCGGGCCGATGGTGATGTTGGGGACGAAATGGCCGTCCATCACGTCGATGTGGATGTAGTCGGCGCCCGCCGCATCGACGGCGCGCACCTCCTCGCCCAGCCGGGCGAAGTCGGCGGAGAGGATGGACGGGGCGATCTTGACCGGGCGCATGGCGGTGTCCTCGACGTGAACGGTGCGGGGAAGGGCGGTGGAGAATTCCCTTTCCCATAACACGGCTCATCCGCCGCCCCAACCCCTCTCGCCGTCGGGTTCGGACGATCATAAGGGATGGAAACCACCATTCCCGGATGTCAGGAAGCCTTGCTGCCGGCCTTCACGCCGGCCCGCGGCCACCGCGGCCACCGCGGCGGGGCAAGGCGGTGCACAAAGCCCGCCAACGCAACGGGAGATATGGAGCGCCGGTCCGGTTATGCTCGCAGATCACCGCGACCGGACCCGTCATGAGCGCCTTCGTTCCGCCCGCCCCGCAACGTCCCTGGGGGCACCGCCTGTTCTTTCCCGCCGCGGCTCTCTACGGGGCGCTCAGCGTGCCGTTGTGGGTGGCCGGCTACTTCGGCTGGCTCGGCATCGGCTGGACCCCGGCGCTGCACGCGCACGAGATGCTGATGGGCTACGCGCTGGCGGTGGTCGGCGGCTTCCTGCTGACGCGCCCGTCGCGGGTGGCGCTGGCTGTCGCCTTTGCCGCGTGGCTGGCCGGGCGGCTGGCCATGCTGGGCGGCCTTCCGCCGGAGATCGCGGCGCCGGTGGCGCTGGCCTATCCGGTGGCGTTGTTCGCGGTGGCGGGCGTGCCCTTCCTGCGCGCGGCCAAGAGCAGCCACAACTTTCTCTTCGGGCCGGTGATCGGCGCCTTCGCCCTGGCCGAGGCGCTGGTCTGGTGGGGTGGCGACGGCGGACGGACGGGCGCGCTGTTCGCGCTGCATCTTGTCGGCATCCTGATGCTGGTGATGGGCGGGCGCATCATCCCGTCCGCCACGGCGGGGGAGGTGCGCAAGCAGGGCGGGACGCTGGTGGAGCGCGTGCAGCCCCGCCTGGAATGGGCGGGGGTCGGCGGCGCGGTGCTGGCTACCCTTACCGTGGCCGCCGGTGATCCTTTCGGGCCGCTGGCCTGGATCGGGGCGGCGGGCGCCGCGCTGGCCGGGGTGACGGCCTGGGCGCGGCTGGCGCGCTGGCGGACGGACGCGGTGCAGAAGCGCCCGGACCTGTGGAGCCTGCATCTGGGGTACGGCTGGCTCGGCCTCGGCTGGCTGTTCCTGGGCGTCGAGCGGCTGGACCCGCTGACCGGCGGTGCGGGCTGGCATGTGCTCGGGGTGGGCGCGCTGGGCACGCTGGCCGCCTCCATGATGGTGCGCGTGACTTTGCAGCGGGAGGCGCTGCCCCCGGATTTCCCTTGGCCCGCCACTGCCGCCATCGGGCTGGTCGGCCTGTCCGCCGCGCTGCGGGTCGCCGCGGCCAGCACGGCGCCGGATTGGTTGATCCCTGCGGCGGCGGTGGCCTGGGCGGCGGCGCATCTGCTTGTGCTGTGGGTGCTTCTGCGCGTTCCGAAACGGATACGGGTCTGAGGCCAAGCAGGCTCCGTTCTCGCGGTGGCTTGACGATCTCCGCCGCACCCCCGACACTTCGACGCAACGGCCGCAGGAAGGATTCATGAGCGACGGCGCAGAACCGGCCCGCAGCGCGGGCATCATCGGGCTTGGCTCCATGGGAATGGGGGTGGCGCTGTCGCTGCTCCGCGCCGGCTTCCGTGTCGTCGGCTGCGACCTGGACGCCGCCAGATGCATGAGCCTCGTCACCCATGGCGGGGAGGCCGCGGGTTCGCCTGCCGATGTCGGGCGCCGGGTGGACCGCGTGATCCTTCTGGTCGCCACGGCGGAACAGGTGGAGGAGGTGCTGTTCGGCGCGGAGGGCGTGGCCGGCACCCTGCCCAAGGCCGGCGTGGTCGTGCAGTCCACCAGCATCCCGCCCGACATGGCCGCCGCCATCGGGCGTCGTCTGGCCGAACGGGGCCTGCTGATGCTGGACGCGCCGGTCGGCGGCGGGCCGGTGCGGGCGGCGGAAGGGCGCATGGTGGTCATGGCCTCCGGTCCGGAGGACGCCTTCGCACGGGCGGAGGACCTGATCGCCGCCGCGTCGGGCACCCTGCACCGCGTGGGGGAGGTGCATGGCCAGGGCTCCGCCGTGAAGGCCGTGGAGCAGATGCTGACCGGTATCCACGCCGCCGCGGTGGCGGAGGCCACGGCTTTCGGCATCCGCGCCGGTGTCGATCCGCAGCGGCTGGCCGAGATCCTCGCCGCCGGCCCCTTCCACATCCCGTCGCAAAGGCCGCTGGAGATCGTGGGAACGGATTTGGGGAACGTGATGGACGCCGCGCGGCGGATGACCGTCCCGACCCCGTTGGCCGCTTCCGCCCTGCAACTTTTCACCATGGCCGCCGCAACGGGGCTGGGGCGGGAGAGCGACGGCGCGCTCGTCCGGGTTTTCGAGAAACTGGCCGGCAACCCGAAGGAGGGCTGACCCATCATGTCGTCCGGCACGCAATCGACGCCGAAACCGTGCCGGGGCTGTTGTCCGACGCCGCGTCCCGTGTGACCGGCGCCCTTCTCAACGTTTCCGGAGGCCGCTGAACCATGACCGCTTCGACCCGTTTCGCCATCGGCCATCAGGACATCGTGGAGGCCGCGGGCCGTCTGGACGGCTTCGCCGTGCGCACGCCGCTGCTGGAGAACGCCCTGCTGAACGAACGGGTCGGCGGGCGCGTGCTGCTGAAGCCGGAGGTCCTTCAGCGCAGTGGTTCCTTCAAGTTCCGTGGCGCCTTCAACCGCCTGTCGCAACTGACGCCTGAGGAGCGCCGGGGCGGGGTGGTCGCCTGGTCGTCGGGCAACCACGCGCAGGGTGTGGCCGCGGCGGCGGCGCTGCTCGGCATTCCGGCGGTCATCGTCATGCCCAGCGACGCCCCGGCCCTGAAGATCGCCAACACCCGCGGCTATGGCGCGGAGGTGGTGCTTCACGACCGCTGGACCGAAAGCCGCGAGGGCATCGCCCAGCGCATCGCGGAGGAGCGGGGTGCCGCCACCGTGCCGCCCTACGACCACCCGCAGATCATGGCCGGGCAGGGCACGGTCGGGCTGGAGATCGCGGCGCAGGCTCAGGCCATCGGCGCCGTTCCCGACGACGTGATCGCCCCGTGCAGCGGCGGCGGTCTGATGTCCGGGGTCGCCACGGCGGTCCGCCACGCCTTTCCCGATGCCCGCCTCTGGGCGGCGGAACCGGCGGGGTTCGACGACGTGGCGCGCTCCCTGGCCGCGGGGGAGCGGGTGGCGAACGCGGGCGGGCAAAGCTCGATCTGCGACGCGCTGCTGACGCCCACTCCGGGCGCCCTGACCTTCCCGGTGATGAAGGGCACGCTGTCCGGCAGCCTCGCCGTCACCGACGCGGAAGTGAAGGCCGCCATGGCCTACGCCTTCACCGTGCTGAAGCTGGTGGTGGAGCCGGGCGGGGCGGTTGGGCTGGCCGCCGTCCTGACGGGCAAGCTGCCGGCGGCGGGGCGCACCGTCGTGGTGGTGCTGAGCGGCGGCAACGTCGATCCGGCGACCTTTACGGACGCGCTGGCGTCGTCGTAGCGGTGTCGCGTTCCAGCACGTAATAGACCGCGCCGGGGGCGAACTTTCTGCGGAGCGAGTCGCGGTGGTACGCGATGTTCCACCGCGTCAGCGCGCAGGCCGCCTCGTCCAGGCGCACCAGCAGGGGGTTGCCGTAGGGCAGGCCGACGCCGAGCAGCGCCCCCAGCCGCTCCGTCAGCGGGAAGGAGCAGAAGCGGCGCTGCCGCACCGTGAAGCCCAGCCGGGCGAAGCGCTCCTCCAGCCATTGGACGGGAAAGCCGCGCTCGTTGGCGGTCAGGCCACGGCGGGGGCGGCGCCAGTCGCCCATGGTGCTGATCGGCTCGCGCAGGACGAACAGTCCGCCGGGAGCGGTGACGCGGGCGAACTCCGCCAGCAGGGCGCCCGCGTTCGGGATGTGGTGCAGCGTGTGAAGGCAGACGGTCAGGTCGTTCACCCCGTCCGCGCAGTCGATCCGCCCGCCCAGCGTGGGCCGGCGGTATTCGGCGGGGGTGCCGGCGATGTCGGTTTTCCAGAAGCGCTCGATGGGCTCCACGGCCAGGAAGCGGTCCACCTGCCCGGCGATGGGCGCCACGTCGTCCCCCGCCGCGCAGCCGAAGGCCAGCGCCTGCCGGAACCGCCGCCCGGCCAGGAAGCGGAAGGCGTGCCGGTGGTTGAGCGCATGGTATTCGTAGCGGTAGCCGGGCCGGTCGGGCGCCGTCCGTGAAAAGCCCTCCGCCGGGTCCCGTGCTTCGATCCCATACCAATCGGCGATCCGGGCCGCATCGAAGTCGTCGCCGTAGAGGGCGGCGCCGGAGAAATACTGTTCCTCGAAACTGGCGGTCATGGGCGCTGGCGCTCCGCTGGAAGGACCGCGCGACGATAGCGCACCCGCTCCAGTGGAGAAATTCCGCTTGCCCGCTTAGGACGGAGGGCGGGTCCTATGGCGGGGCGGGATTGCGGGCGCGAAGGGAGCGCTTCCTACGGAGGGCGTCCGGCCCACTGTCGGGAGGCCGCTCACAACCGGATGTCGCTCTGGAACAGGCCGAGGTCGAGATGCTCCATCGGCGTTCGCCGGGCGCGGCGGCGGCTGAAGCGCCGGACGGCGTCGCGGGCGCGGCCGATGAGGGAGGCGTAGGTCTTCAGCGTCGTGGGCATGTCCGTTCTTCCCGGCCTGTGTGAAGGGTGAACGGACCGCAGCTATGCCGGGTTCATGTGACAGATTCCATCGCGCTGCACGTCGCCATAAGGAACGCCGCTCCGCGCCGCCTGTTCGAAGAGGAATACCCCCAAAGACACGCGGAAACCATGGTGAGGAGGCGGCGATGAGCGGCGTTCTGAGGGCCGTCATTTTCGACGTGGACGGCACATTGGTCGACTCGGTGGATCTGCACGCTCATGCCTGGGTGGAGGCGATCCGGCATTTCGGCTACCACGCGGAATTCGACGCGGTGCGCTCCCAGATCGGCAAGGGCGGCGACCAGTTGATGCCCGTCTTCGTCCCGGAAAGGGATCTGGCGCGCGTCGCCGAGGAACTGGACCATTTCCGGCACGAGCTGTTCGCCCGCAAATACATGCCGAAGGTCCGCGGCTTCCGCCGGGTGCGCGGCCTGTTCCAGCACCTGCACGCCGAGGGTCTGCGCATCGCGCTCGCTTCCTCCTCCAAGGGGGACGAGTTGGAGCATTACAAGCGCGCGGCGGAGATCGCCGACTTGGTGGACGTGGAAACCTCGTCCGACGATGCGGACCGGTCAAAGCCCCATCCGGACATCTTCCAGGCGGTGCTGGAGAAGCTGGGCCTGCCGGCGGAGGAGGCGGTGGTGGTCGGCGACAGCCCCTGGGACGCCAAGGCCGCCGGTCGCGCCGGGCTGACCGTGGTGGGCGTGCTGTGCGGCGGCTTCGCGGAGCAGGACCTGCTGCGGGCCGGCTGCGCGGAAATCTTCCGCGATCCGGAAGACCTCCAGCGCCGCTTCGCCTCCAGCCTCATCGGGAAACGCAGTCCGCGGGCGATGGGCCTCTCTCGGCACGATCCATCTCAGCCGGGACGGCCATCCGCCCGCGGGCCGAGCAGGATTGGGGCGTAGACGTACAGGTAGAGGGCGAAGGCCGCGATCCAGGCCGCACCGGCGCCCTCCAGGGCGGTCCGGTAGAGGCGGCCGCCCGGCAGTTCGGGGGCGACCACCCGCAGCACCGCCGCGACGGTCAGCAGCAGATATGCGGCCACGGTCGGGCGCGTCACCACCAGCATCCGCCCGGTGTGGCCGAGCGAGGCGCGGGTCATCACCGCCAGGATCATCGTGGCGAAGGCGCCCGCGGTCATCGCGTGGACCCAGGAGGAACCCTCCAGCCCGACGCCGAGCAGATGCGCGGCCTTCAGCGCCAGTGCCGCCGGCACCCAGGCGTAGCCGAGATGCAGCACCCACAGGATCGGCTGGTCCAGCGTCTTCAACGGCTGCCAGCCCGCCAGCCGCAGGGCGTGAGCCAGCGCCGCGACGAGCGCCAGAAGACCGGCCACCACGCCGCCCGGCAGGACGAGATCGGCGGGGATCATCAACAGGGTGGAGAGAAGCGTCACCTTCTCCAGCCAGGGGCGGGAGACGACGGTGCCGTCCAGCCCGCGCGGGCGCAGGGCGTTGCGGGTGAAGGCCGGCACGATGCGTCCGCCGATCACCGCCACCATCATCAGGACCACGCCGATGGCCAGAGTCTCGCCCAGCGCGGTGCCGCCGGGCAGCACGCCCAGCCAATCCAGGTGAAACAGCAGGTTGGCCGCCGTCAGCAACCCCAGCAGGGCGAGAAAGGCGGTGTTGCGGATCTTGCCCGCCACCACCAGCGGCCCGGCCAGCGCCACGCCGAGCGCCGGCAGGAAGGCGAGGTCGACGAGCGCCGCCACCGGCAGCGGGACGCCGGCAAAAGGCAGCAGCGCGATCCGCCCGGCCAGCCACAGCCCGATGAGCCCGGCGAGTGGCCAGCCGGACAGGGCCTTCGTACCGGTCCAGTTCGGCACCGCGGTCAGCAGGAAACCGGCCACGGCGGCGGCCACGAAGGCGAACAGCATCTCATGCGCGTGCCAAGCGGGCGCCGGGACGGCGCCGTCCGGCCAGGACCCGGTCGCCAGAACGGCGATCCAGGCGGCCAGCAGCACCGGTGCGGCGAGGCCGGACAGCAGGAAGAAGGGCCGGAACCCGTAGGTGAAGATCAGGGGGACCGGGTGATGGTCCGGCCGGTCGGAAACGGAACTGGTCATGGCGTTTTCCCGCGCGTTGGAGGCATCGGTCATGCCGCCACGCTGCGCCCTTGACCGTGACCCCTCCTTGACCGCCATCAAGCCGATTCCGAGGCGTTTGGAAGATGTTTTCAGAAAGGAATGCCGCTCCCGGCCATCAGACGCTTCAGCGCGGCGCGGGCCGGGCCGTCCAGGACGGGAAGACCGTCGCGCGCCGCCAGCACGAAGGCACAGGGATCGGCCAGGGTGCGCAACGCGAAGCCCTCCACGCGCGGCGGCCTGCCGGACAGCGGCGTGTCCTCGTAAAAGGGCGAGAAGGTGCAGCCCAGCAACATGGCCCGCATGATGAGAACCTCATCCGTCGAACCGCCCGCCGCCGGGCTGTGGATGCCGAACAGCAGCCGCTCCGCCTCGCCATCGGTGACGAGACCGCGTTCCAGCAGGATGTCCACCATGGCCGAGGTGGTCATGACCGGGGTGGCGCGGCCCTTCCAGCAGAAGTGCCCGTCGTCCCAGCCGATGTCCAGGCAGCGGTAGATCATGTGCGGATCGGTGCCGCCCGGCGATCCGGCGACGATGTAGTTGACCCGAAGCAACCCGTTCCACGCCCCCGCCGGTGCGACGATGCAGGAAACGCCGCGCCGGGTCAGGCGCAGATAGGTGTCGTTGATGCCCGAAGGCTCGAAGTCGAACAGCATGGCTGGCTCACCTTGATCGGGGACCCTGCTCCCTTCGAACGAAAAAGGTGAGCATGGGTTCCCGCAAAGCAACATGGCCATGCGTATGGTATCCCGTCTCGCGCACGCAAAAAGGGTATAGGCGAAACCTCAGGACTTCGGGCGGAACGCCTTGCAGACCAATGGGTCGGTGTCGATGCGCGCCGCCCCGATCAGATCGAGGCAATACGGAATCGCCGGGAAGACCGCCATCAGACAGTCATGAATGGCCGAAGGCTTGCCCGGCAGGTTCACGATCAGGCTGCCGCCGCGGATTCCCGCGGTCTGGCGCGACAGGATGGCGGTCGGCACCACGGTCAGGCTCACCGACCGCATCAGTTCCCCGAAACCGGGCATCATCTTTTCGCAGACCTGCTCGGTCGCCTCTGGCGTCACGTCGCGCGGGGCGGGGCCGGTGCCGCCGGTGGTGACGATCAGGCCGCAATGCTCCCAGTCGGCCAACTCGATCAGGGTGGAGACGATCCCCTCCCGGTCGTCGGGAATGACGCGGATCACCGGCTCCCAGGGGGAGGCGACGATGCGCTCCAACTCCTCCCGGATGGCCGGGCCGCCCTTGTCCTCGTAGATGCCCCGGCTCGCCCGGTCGGACACGGTGACGATGCCGATGCGCGCCGGGGCGGGGCTGGGAGAGGTCATGGGCGGCGGTCCTTGCAAGGCGCTCGGGGAGCTTACTTGCTGCCCGGAGCCAGGAACACGCTCTTGTAGCTGTCCCGGTCGCCGTTGTGGGTGTCGGTCAGTTCGAAGGTGACCGGGGTGGACGGCTCCGGCACGGAACCGCGCGGAACCGTGACGTAGACGCGGTAGGTCGCCACGCTGTCCGGAGAGGCGGAGATGTGGCTGACCGCGCTGCCGGTATCCTCCTCGCTTTCGCCCACCACCTTCACTTCGGCCCCGGCGATGCCGCTGGCGGCCAGGGTGTAGGAACGGTCCTGCCGCGTCTTGTTGGAAACCTTGAAGGTGTAGGCGTTGCGGATGGTGCCGTCCTGAAGCGTGACGAACAGTGGCGCGCGGTCGCGCTGAACGGCGATGTCCAGCCGCGGGCGCAGCGCGTAGCTCCAGGCCATGGCGCCGGTGATCACCAGCATCAGCAGGCCGTAGACGATGGTGCGCGGACGGATCAGGCGCCACTGGTAGGTCTTGCCCTGGGCGCGGGTGTCCTGGGCGGCCAGGCTGTCGAAACGGATCAGCCCCTTCGGCAGGTTCTGCGAAATCATGATGTTGTCGCAGGCGTCGACGCACAGGCCGCAGTTGATGCAGTCCGCCTGTTCGCCCGTGCGGATGTCCACGCCGACCGGACAGACCTGCACGCACTGGCCGCAGTCGATGCAGTCGCCGAACCCCTTGGCCCGGCGTTCGTCCCAGCTCTGGGACTTGCGCTTCGGGCCGCGGTTGTCGCCGCGCAGCGTGTCGTAGGTGACGACGAGGCTGTGCTCGTCCAGCATCGCCGACTGGATGCGCGGCCACGGGCACATGTAGTAGCACATCTGCTCGCGCGTCCAGCCGGCCATGATGTAGGTCATGACGGCGAACAGGGCGAAGAAGCCCGCGGCCTCATAGCTGGCGTTGAAGGTCAGCAGATCGACCGCCAACTGCGGCGCATCGGTGAAATAGGCGACGAAGCCGAAACCGGTGATGACGGACACCGCCAGCCAGCCGGCGTGCGTCCCGGCCTTGCGCAGAATCTTCTTCGCGGTCCAGGGAGCCTTGTCCAGGCGGATGCGCTCCGCCCGGTCGCCTTCGAAGACGCGCTCGATGAGGACGAACAGGTCGGTCCACACCGTCTGCGGGCAGGCGAAGCCGCACCACACGCGCCCGGCCAGCGCCGTCGCCAGGAACAGCCCCAGCGCCGAGACGATCAGCACGCCGGTGAGGTAGTAGATCTCCTGCGGCCAGATCTCGATCCAGAAGACGAAGAAGCGCGGCGTCGTCAGGTCGAGCAGCACCGCCTGCGCCGGCGCGTCGGCGCCGCGTTCCCAGCGAATCCAGGGGGCGATGAAGAAGACCCCCAGAAGCACCCAGAGCAGGATGCTCTTCCAGTGCCGGTACCGTCCGGAGACGGATTTCGGCTGAATCTTCTTCTGGCTCTCGAAAAACTGGACTTTCGCCGGCGTGACAGCGCTTCCGTCTGGCATATCGTCTGCCTTGGCTCCGGATAGGGACGCAAGGCCGGACAATAGCGGACATGCCCCGGACACTTCTTGATCGTGATCAAAAAATGTGCGGATTTGAAAAATCCCCAGCAACGATAGGGATCTTTCTGCGGCGCTGGTGACCGGCCGGATTATGGCGTTCTAATACGTTGCTTGGCCGGTCGGCTCAAGCCTCGTTTCGCAGTGCGGAAACGTTTCCGTCCTGCGTCGCCATGCCTTCGTCCGGCGCCGGGCTGGACGGCGAAGGGCGGGTGACGATGTAGACGGCCACCGCCGCCATGCAGGTCCCGGCCAGGACGGGAACCAATGGACGGCTGGCGGTCAGGGCCACGATCGCCCAGCTTATGCTCATCCCCATGAGCGCCGCCAGCTTGGCCTTGCGGGGAATCGCCCCTTCGGCCTGCCAGTTGCGCAGCAGCGGGCCGAAGCGCGGGTCGCGGTGCAGCCGGTCGCGCAGGGCTGGGCTGCTCTTGGCGAAGGCCCCGGCGGCCAGAAGCAGGAAGGGGGTGGTGGGGAGAAGCGGCAGCGCCGTTCCCGCGATGCCCAGCCCGACCGCGGCGTAGCCCAGCGCCAGCCACAGCCGGCGCCGCAGGGGGGAGGCGCAGACGGGTCCGTCCTCCGGATTGGCGGTCTGGTCGTCCATGGTTTGAATGTAGTGCGCTCACACCGCCAGGACCAGCGCGGCGTAACGGGCGGCCTTCCCCGCGGTGACCAGCAGCAGGAACAGGCGGATGTCCACCCGCAGGATGCCCGCCACCAGCGTCAGCGGGTCGCCGATGACGGGTATCCAGGCCAGCAGCAGCGACCAGACCCCGAATCGCCGGTACCAGCGCGTGGCCCGCGCCACCATGGCGGGGGTGACGGGGAACCAGCGGCGGTCCTGGAAATGCATCAGATAGCGCCCGAGCGCCCAGTTGACCACCGACCCCAGCACGTTGCCCGCCGTGGCGACCAGCAGCAGCGCGAGATGGTCGTAGTCGCCCGTGGCGTGCATGCCGGCCAGCAGGATCTCCGATTGGGCCGGGAAGATGGTCGCGGCCAGGAACGCGGTCAGGAACAGCCCGCCGTAGGCGGCAATCTCGGGCATGCGGCGGTCGGTCCTTCCGGATGGGAGAGCGGCAATGGCTGGAACATGGGGCCGGGAAAAGAATGCGGGAGGGGGCCATGGTGCGGCCACGGCAATCCGGTGTAGATTCATTTTGCATGAATTCGGGGCGCCCTGACCGGCCTCTTCCCAAGGGCGCCGCCGGGAGAGACGGAAGGGAGTGTTCGCGGATGGCTGCTGCCGGTCTTGCCCGTTTCGATGCCGAGGGGCGCCTGATCTGGGCCAACGCCGCGTTTCAGGCGCAACTTGGCGGTCGTCCGGGGGAAAGCCTCGATTCCCTTCTGGCGGCGGCACCGCTGCGCGGCGGTGCGGCCGGGGTGGCGGAGCGGCTGCGCGCCGGACAGCCCGTGGCGCTCGCGGCCCCGCCGGGCGGCGGGCGTCCGGTGCTGATCCCCGCGGAGGGGGAGGGCGGCGAGCTGGTCCTGACCCTCGCCGGCGATGGCGGCGAGAGGGCGGCCCGACCAGAGGAGACCGGATTCGCCGGGCCGGTGAATCTTCTGGGCGACCGGGCGGGGGAGACGGAGCGGGAGGTCATGCAGGCCATCGCCGTTCCCCTGGTGGTGACGCGGCTGTCCGATGGTCTGGTGATGGCGGTCAACCAGCCCGCCGGTCTGCTGTTCGGGGTGCCGCTCGACGACGTGGTGGGGCGCAGCTTCGCCAAATCCTATTACACCGATCCGGCGGAGTGGGAACGGCTGCTCGCCGCCCTGCGCGACGGCGCCGGTTGCGTGGACGGATTCGAGACCCGGCTGTGCCGGCCCGACGGCAGCGACCTGTGGGCGATGGTGTCGGCCCGGCTGTTCCGCTTCCGGGGCGAGGACGCCATGCTCGCCTGCGTCAGCGACATTTCCGCCCGCAAGCGCACCGAACAGGCGCTGGAGGCCCAATGGGACCAGGCCAGGGCCGTTCTGAACGGGCTGGGCCAGGGCGTGATGGCTTTCGACCGGGGGCTTCGTCTGGTCGCCTGGAACGGGCGGGCGGCGGAGCTTCTGGGGCTGGAGCCGGAATTCCTGCGCTACCACACGCCCTGCGCCGCCATCGCCGGGCGCGTCGCGGAAGGGCTGGCCTTCGGGCCGGGGAGCCTGCGCCCCGTCACGGTGTCCGCCGAAGGTTCGCGGGTGGCGCCGGAAAAGCCGCTTCCGGCCCGGCCCGCTCCGGCGGAACGGTCGTGGGAGTGCACCCGCTCCGACGAGCTGGTGCTGGAATGCCTGACCCGGCCCCTGCCGGACGGCGGCTTCGTCGTCACCTACACCGACGTGACCGGGCGGCGGAACGCCGAGCGGGAAATCGCCGCCAGCCGCGAGCTGTTCGAGCTGGCGATCCGCGCCGCGCGCGAAGGCATCTCCCAATGGGATCTGCGCACGGGGGCGCTGTGGCTGTCGCCCTACTGGTGGGGAATGCTGGGCTACGGCGAGGACGAGATGGTCAACACCGTCGCCCGCTGGCACGAGCTGATCCTGCCCGAGGACCGCGAAACGTCGGTGGAGATGGCCCGCCGCCTCGTCACCGGGGCGATGAGCGAGTGCCAGATGATCCAGCGCTTTCGCCACAAGAGCGGGCATGTGGTCCATATGCTGACCCGGGCGATCCGCGTGCTGGGGCCGGACGGCGAGCTGTTCCGCCTCGTCGGTTCGCACACCGACGTGTCGGAGCGGATCTGCGCGGAGGAGCGCGCCCACGCCGCGCGGGAGGAGGCCGAACGCGCGCTCCGCGACCTGAAGGAGGCGCAGGCCCACCTGATCCAGTCGGAGAAGATGGCGGCCCTCGGCTCTCTGGTGGCGGGGGTGGCGCACGAGATCAACACACCCATCGGCATCGCCCTGACCGGCGCCTCGCTGATGGCGGAGCGGACCCGCGGCATCCGGCGCGATTTCGAGGCGGGGACGCTTCGCAAGCCCGACTTCGCCGACTTCCTCGACACGGCGGGGGAGGCGGCGCAGCTCATGCTGCTGAACATCGACCGCGCCGCCCAACTCATCCAGAGCTTCAAGCAGATCGCCGTGGATCAGGCGAGCGAGGAGCGCCGCGTCTTCGATCTGCGCGACTACATCGACGAGGTGCTGCGCAGCCTGGGCGTCCGCATCAAGCGGGCGGCCCACAGCGTGGTGGTGGAGTGCCCGGCGGATCTGCTCGTCAACGGCTATCCGGGCGCGCTGAGCCAGGTGCTGACCAACTTCGTGATGAATTCCATCACCCACGGCTATGCGCCTGGGCAGCATGGGACACTGCGCGTCACCGCGCGCGCCGTGGGAAGGGACGAGGTGGAACTGGTCTATGCCGACGACGGGCGGGGCATCCCCCCGGAACTGCACGGCAAGGTGTTCGAGCCCTTCTTCACCACCAGCCGCGGGGCGGGCGGCAGCGGGCTGGGGCTGCACATCGTCTACAACATCGCCACCCGCAAGCTGAAGGGCCGCATCGCGCTCGACAGCGCGCCGGGCCGCGGCACGGCCTTCATCCTGCGCTTTCCCCGCGTCGTGCCGGCGGACATGATGCCGGCCTGACGGCGGGGATCGGCGGCTTTCAAAGGTTTAGCGCCAAAGGCTCACTGCCAAAGGCTTACTGCGCCTCCACCCAGGCGATGCGCAGGATGTTGGTGTTGCCGGGGGTGCCGAAGGGAACGCCCGCGGTGATGACCAGCCGCTGGCCTTCCATGGCCAGCCCGTCCTCGTGGGCGCAGCGGGCGGCCTTCTGGACCATCTCGTTGAAGTCGTTGATGTCGGCGGAATGCACGCTGTGCACCCCGTAGGCGAGCTGGAGCCGCCGCGCCGTTTCCAGGTTGGCGGTCAGGCACATGATCGGCACCTCGGGCCGTTCGCGCGCCGCGCGCAGCGTGGTGGAGCCGCTGGTGGTGTAGGTGACGATGGCGGCGGCCTGGATGGTGTGGGCCACCTGACGCGCCGCCGCGGTGACGGCGTCGGTGGAGGTGTGCTGCGGGTCCGGGTGCTGGGCGTCCGTGATGGTGCGGTAGAGCGGATCGTGCTCCACCCGGCGGGCGATGCGGTCCATCATCGACACCGCCTCGATGGGATAGCTGCCCGACGCGGTTTCCGCCGACAACATCACCGCGTCGGCCCCGTCATAGACGGCGGTCGCCACGTCAGACGCCTCCGCGCGGGTGGGGGCGGGGGCGCCGATCATCGATTCCAGCATCTGGGTGGCGACGATCACCGGCTTCCCGGCGCGGCGCGCCTCGCGGATGATGCGCTTCTGGATGCTCGGCACGTCCTCCGCCGGCATTTCCACGCCCAGGTCGCCGCGGGCGACCATCACGCCGTCCGACAGTTCCACGATGCGCTCCAGATGCTGGATGGCCTGCGGCTTCTCCATCTTGGACAGAAGGGCCGCCCGGCCCGCGATCAGCTTGCGCGCGTCGGCGACGTCATCGGGCCGCTGCACGAAGGACAGGGCCACCCAGTCCACCCCCTGGTCCAGCGCGAAGGCCAGATCATCCAGATCCTTCCGGGTCAGCGGGGAAAGCGGCAGGACGACGCCCGGAACGTTCACGCCCTTGCGGTCGGACAGTCGGCTGCCGGACAGCACGACGCAATCGGCGTGCTCCGGGCCGCAATCGACGACTCGCAGGCGGACCTTGCCGTCGTCCACCAGCAGTTCCGCCTCGGGCTTCAGCGCGGCGAAGATTTCCGGGTGGGGCAGGCCGACGCGGGTCGCGTCGCCGGGCTCGGTCGAAAGGTCCAGCCGGATGCGGTGCCCGGCCTCCACGGTGACCGGCCCGTTGGCGAAGGTGCCCAGCCGCAGCTTCGGTCCCTGAAGATCGGCCATCACGGCGATGGGGTGGTCGAGCTCCGCCTCCAGCGCGCGCAGCGTGGCCAGGCGCTGTCCGTGGTCCTCGTGCGTGCCATGGCTGAAATTCAGGCGGAAGACGTCCACGCCCGCCTCGAACAGCGCGCGGATCTTTTCCGGCGTGGAGGTGGCCGGTCCCAGCGTGGCGACGATCTTGGTCAGGCGGAAGCGTCGGAAAGGGGAGCCTTTGCGATTCATGGGACTGCCTTTTGAGGTGGCCTTTTAGCTTGGCCATTGGATGTGGACGCTTTTGGGCGGCATGCCCATCTCAAAATCTGCCGTCCGGCTTGTCAACCGCGACAGACCTCCCCACAATGGCCGGGCGCCGGAAAAAAGCACGGTAACGCCGCAGAACGGCCTTGACAGAATTCCGGCTTTTTCTATAGTCGCACCCTCCCGCGGATCACTGGTCCTGCGGGGGGCATTGTGCGTCCCGTATTTGGGCTTCGCCTCTGGCGTCCGGTCCGGATCGGGGATCAATCGGTGTGTAGGCGGCCCATGAGGGCTGCCGTTGAGATATCGAGGAGAGCAGGCGTGGCGCGTATCGCTGGCGTCAACATCCCCGCGCAGAAGCGTGTGGAGATCGCGTTGACCTACATTCATGGCATCGGTTCCTTCAAGGCCAAGGAAATCTGCGCGAAGCTGGAGATCCCGGCGGAGCGTCGTGTGAACCAGCTCACGGACGACGAGATCCTCAAGATCCGCGAGACCATCGACGCCGACTACCGGGTCGAAGGCGACCTGCGCCGTTCGGTCGCGATGAACATCAAGCGTCTGATGGACATGGCCTGCTATCGCGGCCTGCGTCACCGCAAGGGCCTGCCGGTCCGCGGCCAGCGCACCCACACGAACGCCCGCACCCGCAAGGGTCCGGCCAAGCCGATCGCCGGCAAGAAGAAGTAAGAGGACGCACGGACCATGGCCAAGCCCTCCGCCGCTTCGCAGCGCCTTCGCCGTCGCGAGCGCAAGAACATCACCGCCGGCGTCGCCCATGTGAACGCCTCCTTCAACAACACGATGATCACCATCACCGACGCGCAGGGCAACACCATTGCCTGGTCGTCGTCGGGCACGATGGGCTTCAAGGGTTCGCGCAAGTCGACCCCCTACGCCGCCCAGGTCGCCGCCGAGGACGCGGGCCGCAAGGCCCAGGAGCACGGCATGAAGACCCTCGAGGTCGAGGTGAAGGGGCCGGGTTCGGGCCGTGAGTCGGCGCTGCGCGCCCTCCAGTCGATCGGCTTCCAGATCACCTCGATCCGCGACGTCACGCCGATCCCGCACAACGGCGTCCGTCCGCCGAAGAAGCGTCGCGTCTAAGAAGCACCGCTACTCCGCACCCGCGGGGACCAGCCGTTCCGGGACAGGCGCCGCAGCCATCGCGGCGCCATCGGATGGGAACGGCCGGTCCCCGCGGGCGTGTGTCCATCCCGATGGCATGAGGTAATACCGTGGCCCTTCAGAAGAACTGGCAGGAACTGATCAAGCCGAACAAGCTGGACATCCAGCCCGGTGACGACGCCGACCGTACGGCGACCGTCGTGGCCGAGCCGCTGGAGCGTGGCTTCGGCCTGACGCTCGGCAACGCGCTGCGCCGCGTTCTGCTCTCCTCGCTCCAGGGTGCCGCCGTCACGGCGATCCACGTCGACGGCGTGCTGCACGAGTTCTCCTCCATCCCCGGCGTGCGCGAGGACGTGACCGACATCGTCCTCAACATCAAGTCGATGGGCCTGCGCATGGGCGGCGACGGCCCGAAGCGCATGCGTCTGCGCGCCGAAGGTCCGGGCGAGGTGAAGGCCGGCATGATCGAGACCGGTGCGGACATCCAGGTGATGGACCCGGATCTGGTCATCTGCACGCTGGACGCCGGCGCCCGCCTGAACATGGAACTGACGGTCGAAACCGGCAAGGGCTATGTCCCGGCCAGCCAGAACCGTCCGGAAGACGCCCCGATCGGCCTGATCCCGGTCGACGCGCTGTTCTCGCCGGTCCGCAAGGTGTCGTACAAGGTCGACAACGCCCGCGTCGGGCAGGTCACCGACTATGACCGCCTGTCGATGGTCGTCGAGACCAACGGCGCCGTGAAGCCGGACGACGCGGTGGCGCTCGCCGCCCGCATCCTCCAGGACCAGCTTCAGCTGTTCATCAACTTCGAGGAGCCGACCCACGCGGTCGCCGAGGAGAAGCACGAGGAGGTTCCGTTCAACAAGAACCTGCTCCGCAAGGTGGACGAGCTGGAACTGTCGGTGCGTTCGGCCAACTGCCTCAAGAACGACAACATCGTCTACATCGGCGATCTGGTCCAGAAGACGGAGGCGGAGATGCTCCGCACCCCGAACTTCGGCCGCAAGTCGCTGAACGAGATCAAGGAAGTGCTGGCCCAGATGGGTCTGCACCTGGGTATGGAAATCCCGAACTGGCCGCCCGAGAACATCGAAGAGCTGGCCAAGCGTCTGGAAGAGCCGTACTAAGTCTCGCACGTTCTGTTGCCCCCTCCCTAACCCTCCCCTGCGAAGCGGGGGAGGGCCGGGGTGGGGGCCAGTGTTACCAGGGCTCATCTGCCCGCCCCGCGCCGTACCAGCCCGAACTGGGCGGCAGGGTTCACCACCGGCTCCCCGAGGGGGGCCACGCCATGAAGGAGGACCGTCATGCGTCACGGCGTTTCCGGACGTAAGTTCAGCAAGACCACCAGCCACCGCAAGGCCATGTTCTCGAACATGGCGAACGCGCTCATCAAGCACGAGCAGATCAAGACCACCCTGCCGAAGGCCAAGGATCTGCGCCCGATCGTCGAGCGTCTGATCACCCTCGGCAAGAAGGGCGGCCTCGCCAACCGCCGTCTGGCCTTCGCGCAGCTCCGCGACGACGCGATGGTGACCAAGCTGTTCACCGTGCTGGCCGACCGCTACAAGGACCGCCAGGGCGGCTACACCCGCGTCCTGAAGGCCGGCTTCCGCTACGGCGACGCCGCCGCCATGGGCGTGATCGAGTTCGTGGACCGCGACGTCGCCGCCAAGGGCCAGGATTCCGGCCCGGTGGAGATCAAGGACGAGGCGGCCGAGGGCTGAGCCATCGGTTGAGGTTCTGTGAAATCTGACCGTTGCCGTTGCCCATCGGGTTTCGGACGACGATATAGGTGACTGACCGGCCCTCCCTTCGGGTTCACCCCCGGAGGGAGGGCTTCCGGTTTCTGGGTTCCGTCACATCGGGAGGGCGCCGCGCGCGCGGTATGCTGAAACCTCTCTACAACCGGATTCTGAAACTTTCCGCCCGCAAGGACGCCGTTTGGTGGATGTCCGCGGTTTCTTTCGCGGAAAGCTCCTTCTTCCCGCTGCCCCCCGACATCATGCTGGTGCCGATGTGTCTGGCGGAGCCGAAAAAGCTCTGGCGCTATACCAACATCTGCGCGCTGGCCTCTCTGATCGGCGGGCTGTTCGGCTACGCGGTCGGGTTCTACCTGTTCGAGAGCGTCGGGCGTCTGATCATCGACGTCTACAACGCGCAGGAGTCGTTCCAGCGGTTCCAGGATATGTTCGCCGAATTCGGCCCCTGGTTCCTGATCCTGAAGGGCATCACGCCCATACCCTATAAATTGCTGACGATCACGGCGGGATTCGCGCACCTGGATTTGACGGTGTTCATCCTGTGTTCGATCGTAGCGCGATTCTCGCGATTCTACATGATCGCGATCCTGCTGCATTTCTACGGGCCGCAGGTGCGCGACATCATCGAGAAGCGGCTGATGCTGGTGACGACCGTTCTGCTGGTCATCATCATCGGCGGCTTGCTCAGCTTCAAATTCGTGTGAGGGGCGCGGGGGCCGGCCCCGCGCGTCACCCGCATGCACCCAGGATCAGTCCGGCATGCCGCGGTTCTGGCGGTCGCGCTGCGACGGGGGCAGGGCGTTGCGCTCGCGCCGGTCGCGCATGACCATCAAGCCGATGGCCAGCGCCATGGCCACGCCGGCCAGAAGCGGCAGGACGATCTCCCCGGCACTCACCGTCGGCATGAAGGCCATGCGGACGACGAGCAGCAGCAGGCCGCCGATGAGCAGCGCCACGAAGATGGTGACGGAGGTACTCCGGCGCGGAGACGGGCCGGGATCGGTGGGGCTCATTTGAGGCATTCCCTTATCGCTTGCGTTCCCGGCATAGTGGGCACCGAGCCCGCGGCATGGTCCATGCGGGGGACCATCCGCCAACGACCGGGGTCACGCAAGAACAATGGGAGTCAAAGCCGAGATGTTCCGTCCGAAACTCATCCTGGGGCCGGTGCTGGCCCTCGCCCTGGTCGCGCTGGCCGCTTGCGCGGACGCGCCGGGCCGCCAGTCCGGCGCCACCGTGGGCGGTGCTCCGGCGGCCTCCACCGCGGCGACCGCCACCCCGCGCCCGTCTCAGGGGCCGTCCCGCGGGGTCGAGGACCCGTCGCTCCGCCTGAACGGCGGCGCGGGCAGCGACGATTCCTGCCGCTCCCAGTGCGAGCGCAGCAACAACTCCTGCATGGACTCGGTGGCCGCCCGGACGCAGAGCGGGCTGGACCGGCCGGACCGCGGCGGCATCTTCTCGCCGACCGACAACTGCGAGCATTCGCTGCGCATGTGCTACCAGCGCTGCGGCGCGGCCACCAACCAGTGACCGCATCCGCAGGGTCGATGGGTTACCGATGAGCAAGCGCGGCGACTCCGGGGCCACCGGCGGCCTGTTCGAGGCGGGCGCCCCCCGCCCCTTGGCCGACCGGCTGCGCCCGCGCAGCCTGGGCGAGGTCGTCGGGCAGGAGCATCTGCTGAAGCCCGACGGACCGCTCGGCCGCATGGTCGCCGCGCGGCGGCTGGCCTCCATGATCCTGTGGGGGCCGCCCGGCTGCGGCAAGACGACCATCGCGCGGCTGCTGGCCCTGTCCACCGATCTCCATTTCGAACCGCTGTCGGCGGTCTTCTCCGGCGTGGCGGACCTGCGCAAGGTCTTCGACGCGGCCAAGGCCCGGCGCTCGGCGGGTCAGGGCACGCTGCTGTTCATCGACGAGATCCACCGCTTCAACCGCTCGCAGCAGGACAGCTTCCTCCCGCACATGGAGGACGGCACCATCACGCTGGTCGGCGCCACCACGGAGAACCCGTCCTTCGAGCTGAACGGCGCCTTGCTGTCGCGCGCGCTCGTGCTGGTGTTCCACCGCCTCGACGATGCCGCGCTTGAGGAGCTTCTCAAGCGCGCCGAGCGCGAGGAGGGACGCGCGCTGCCGCTCGATGCCGAGGCGCGCGAGATGCTGAAGGCGATGGCCGACGGCGACGGCCGCACGGCGCTCAACATGACGGAGGAGGTGTTCAGCGCGGTTGCCCCCGGCTCCGCGACCGTCGACCGGGAAGGCTTGAGCGAACTCGTGCAGCGCCGCGCGCCGCTCTACGACAAGTCGCGCGACGGGCACTACAACCTGATCAGCGCTCTGCACAAGTCGGTGCGCGGCTCCGATCCCGATGCCGCGCTCTATTGGCTCGCCCGCATGCTGGACGGCGGCGAGGATCGCCTGTTCATCGCCCGCCGCCTGGTGCGCATGGCGATCGAGGACATCGGCCTCGCCGATCCGCAGGCGCTGGCGCAGGCGCTGGCCGCCAAGGACGTGTACGACTTTCTCGGCACGCCGGAGGGCGAGCTGGCGCTGGCGCAGGCGACGCTC
>JAEYPE010000068.1 GCA_023411035.1 Pseudomonadota bacterium | reverse complement strand
GGCGCTGGCCGGCGTGGCGCTGGGGTTGGCCGCCGCGGTGCCGCTGGCCTTGGCGCTGGGGCGCCGCGCGCCGTTCGCCGTGGTGCCGCTGCTGACCGGTTGGGTTCTGCTGAACGCGCTGGGGGATGGATCGGCGGCATGGCTGGCCGGAGCGATTTCGGGTGGATTGGTCGCGGGGCTTCCCTTCCAGGCGGTGCGGCCCGCCGTGGCAAGCCTGCGCGCCGGGCCGGCGGTGTCCGCCGCGGGCGGTCTGGTCGCCGGGACCGGCCTGTCGGTTCTCTGCATCGGCGGAGCGGTGCCCGGCGTCCTGATGGCCGCGGCGGTTATCGCGGCGCTGGCCGGGATGCTGACCGCCGTCCGGCTGGAGCGGCGGACGGCCCTTACCCTGCCGCGCGTCACCCTGCGGCCTCTGCTGGCGGCGGATCGCTGGTGGGCTGCGGGAACGGTGCGGCCCAAGGGCTGGAGCCTGTGGCTGGTGACCGCGCTGGCGCTGGCGTCACTCGGCCAGCCGGATGCCGGCGGTGCCCTGGACGCGCGCCGGATGGCCGAACTCCTCTGGCTGCACGCCACCCCGGCCTGGCTGGCCGCCGTGCTGGCCGCGGCCCTGGTGCCGCGAAGCGGGGCGGCGTTGCTGAGCTTGGGCGGGACGGCGCTGGCCGGGCTTCTGCTGGCGCTCGGCCCGGTCGAGCCGGGGACCGCAATCGCGTTGGTCGCCGCGGCGGTGCTCGGCGCCGGGCATGCGGGTTTCGCGGCCTCGGGGGAATGGGGGGGCATGGTCGCCGCCCGCGCCGCGCTGACCATGGCCGGAACGCTGGGGGCGCTGTGGCTGGCAGGCGGCAGCGGCACGGTCGTGGTCGCCGCCTTGCTGCCATCCTTGGCCCTGCTTGCCGGGATTGCGGTTCTGCCGCCGCTCGCCGTGACCCTCTGGCGCCGTGCAACCCCGCGCCGACGCGCTGCGGCCGAAGGGGAGGCCGCGCCATGACCGGGCTTCGCCAGCGCATGACGGTGGCCGCCGCCGCGGTGGTTCTGGCCGTGCTCGTCACTGCGGTGGCCTTCGCCCTGCTCCGCATCGAGACCGGAGCCGCCCGCCACGCGGAGGACGAGGGGCGGATGACGCTGCGGCTGTGGGAAGGGCTACTCGACCAGTCCGCCGCCGCAGCGCGGGTGGCGGCGGGCGATCCACGGCTGACCGAAGCGCTGGAGCGAAACAACGCCGCCGCGGCGGCGGACCGGCTCGGCTCGCTGGGCTTCACCGCCGTGACGGTGGTCAACGGCGCGGGGCAGACGCTGCTGTCCGTCCCGCCCGGCCAGCCGATCCGGGCACTGGACGAGCGGCGCATCGGGCAGGTGCTGGCCCGGAACGATACGCAGGACGGTCTCGTCCTGACCGGCGGAGCCGCGCAGCTTCTACTCGCCCGCCCCCTCGGTGCGCAGCGGCCCGCCGACCGGGTGCTGGCCGCCACCCGTCCGCTGGCGGACAGTCTGGAGGCGTTGGCCGGTATCCTCGGCGGCTCCGCCTTCCTGGCCGGGGCGGACGGCACGCTGTACGGTCACGCCGGTCCCCTGGCCTGGATCGACGTGCGCCCCTTCGCGGAGAGGGACGAGGAGGCGAGTGCGGCCATCGGCGCCCGCAGCTACGACGTGCGCAAGCTGCGCCTGCCCAAGGTGGCCGGGACGGAGGGAGACGGCGCGCTGTACCTCGTCACCGTGCGCGAAACCACGCTGGCCGCCATGGCCGACCGCCTGCTGGACAGCTCCGCGATTCTGGTGGTGCTGACGGTTCTGGTGGCGGGCATGCTGGGGCTGGACTGGTATTTCCGGCGGGTCTTCACGCCCGTCTATGCCTCCATGTCCGCGCTGTCGGCTCTCGCTGCGGGGGACACCGGCGTCGCCGTTCTGGGGGCGGAGCGCGCCGACGAGGCCGGGCAACTTGCCCGCACCGTGGAGGTGTTCCGCAGCCGCAGCCGCGCGCTGCGCGACACGGAGGAACGGCGCGCCCGCCACTGGCTGCGCCAGCAAGCCTTCATCCGCCGCCAGATGCTGCGCCTGTCCGAAACCCTGCCGGAGCAAGGGAGGCGGGAACTGCTGGCCGACCTCGCCCGCATCGAGGCCGCTTCGAAGGGCAAGGCCCCCGGCGGACGCACCGACGATCCCGGCGCGCTCGCCGTTGCCTTCGAGGTGATGGCGGAGCGGGTGCGCGACCAGCATACGGCGCTCGACGCCATGGTCCGGCAGCTTCAGGCCGCTCTGAACACCCGGACGGAGCTTCTGGAACTTCAGAAGCAGTTCGAGATCGCCCGCCGCATGCAGGCGGCAATCCTGCCGCCCGACCTGACCGGCGCCCCCGATCTGGAGGCGTCCGGCCTGATGCGTCCGGCGGCGGAGTTCGACGGCAGCTTCTACGACTTCTTCCTGACGGCGGACGGGTCGCTGGCGGTGCTTCTGGGGCAGGTGTCGGGCGGCGGACTGGCCGCCGGATTCATGACGGTGACGGCGCGCGCCGCCCTGCGGACCCTGGCGGAAGCCGGGTTGGGACCGGCGGCCTGCCTGACCGGCGCCAACCGGCTGCTGGCGGCGGACAACGCCGCCGGGTTGTCCATCGGCCTCGCCATGGGCGTCGTCGCGCCGCGGTCGCGCCGCCTGGTCTTCGCCGCCGCGGGTATGCCGGAGCCCTTCCTGCTGCGCCGCTTCGGTGACGTGGTGGATTTGCCGGTGGCGGCCAACCCGCCGCTCGGCCTCGATCCCGCGATGGCGGCGGTGGAAACGGCGCTCGACCTGCCGGTGCCCTCCACGCTGGTGCTGTGCAACGGTGGGCTGCTGGACGGGACAAATCGTTTCGGCGTGTCCTTCGGGCGGGCGCGGCTGACCGGCATCCTGGGCGATCTGGACGACCTGTCCGCCGCCAGCGTCACCGCGGCGGTGTCCGCCGGTCTGGCCGAGCATGGCGGCGGCGCCGCGATGGCGGTGGACCGGCTGTGCGTGGCCCTGCGGGTGCGGGCATGAGGCGGCTTCTGGTTGGCGTTCTCGCCCTGGTCGGGACCCTGCTGTGCGAGCCGGCGGCGGGGCAGGAGATGCAGCCGTCCGACGGCGGACCGGCGCTGTTCCAGTGCAGCCGGTATCTTCGCAACGGGGAGGCGCTCTACGGCATCCCCCGCGGCATCCTGCACGCCATGAGCGTCGTGGAATCCGGGCGGGCGGGCACGCCCTGGCCCTGGGCGCTGAACGTCTCGGGCCGCGCCCATTTCCCGGCGACCCGCCGCGAAGCGCTGCGGCTGATGCGGGACGGCGAGGGCGGCTTGCGCAGCGACGTGGCGGTCGGTTGCATGCAGATCCACACGCGCTGGCATGCCGGCTCCTTCGCGGGCGGCGAGGACATGCTGGACCCCGCCGTCAACGTCGCCTATGCCGCCAGCTTCCTGCGGGAACTGTACGACCGTCACGGTTCCTGGACGGAGGCGGTGCGCCGCTACCACGCCAGCGACCCGGCGGCGCAGGACGCCTATCTTTGCCTCGTGCTCGACCAGCGGGTCCGCCTCGGCTACCAGCGCGAGACGGCGGAGATGCGCCGGCTGTGCGGCGGCCCGAATTCGTGAGCGCGGTGCCATGAAGAAACTCCTGGTCGGCGCGGTGGCGCTGCTCCTTCTCCTGGTCGCCTTCGCGGGGGGCTATTTCCTGGCCGGCGGCGGGATGCCCGGCGCGGCGGAAACGCAGCCGCCCGCCGAGGCGGGCGTACCCCCGGAGGCTACGCCCGCCGCGTCGCAGGAGGCTGCGAAGGCGGAGCCCGACAAGAACGCGCCGCCGCCGGTCCCGGTCCGTCCGGTCGCGCCCGTGAAGGCGGGGACGGCGCGCTTTTCCATCGAACTCGGGGTCTTCCGCTCCGCCGGGAATGCGCAGGACTTCGCCGCGGTTCTGGCCGGACGCGGCCTGCCGGTGGAGATCGTCGAGAGCATGGACGCCGCCGGGGGGCAGTGGTTCCGGGTCCGCGCCGGGGCCTTCGCCGACCGCTGGCAGGCCGAGGCGCGCCGCCCCGCCTTCGAGCGGGCCGCCGGGATCGGCGGCATGCTGGTGGAGGAACCGCTTCCCGCCGCGCCTCCCGCAGCCCTGCCCGCGAAGGCCGGCGGCGGCGAATGATCCAGTTCGGACCAAGGGGGTAACCCGTCCGACTTGCGGGCTTTTCGGCACGGCGGGGCCGGCATCCGCGCCGTCTCCGCGGCCCCCCCGGCGGACTACGCCAGAACGAACCAGACAGCGCGCCGATTTGGGCCTCCGGGATGCTTCTATCAGGCTGGGCCGCCGCCCCATGTGGCAGGCCGCCCGCCCAATGGTTCCTTCCCAGGATTTCCCGCGATGACCACGATCACGCTCGGACGATGGCAGGTGGCGGCTCTGGCCGCCGGCGTCGCCGTGCTGACCGTCGTGGCGTTGCTGCTCGGCGCCGTGCTGGCGACGCTGATCCTGACGGGCGGCGGGGGAGCGTCCGTGGCCTCCGCGCCCGCTCCCGCCGCATCGGCGGCGGTGCCCGCCGAAGGCGGCGGCCTCGTCGGAATGGCGCGGCGGAATCTGGCCGACAGCTTCGAGGCGCGCCAGGGCGTGATCGAGACGGCGGACATCTTCAGCGACGAGGCGCGCGGGCACGCCATTTCCGCCACCGAACCGCTGACCCGCGGAGCCGCCGACGCGGCCCGCCGCTTCCTGCCCGGCTGGATGGCCAGCACCGCCGCCCATGTCATCGAGAAGACCGGCTACCGCGTCACGGAGTTCGCCGGCAACAGCGTGGAAGGCATCGTCGAGGACACGCTGAACGACCGGCTGGACGCCATGAAGGAGGACGGACCGGCCCCGGTCCGCCACTACGCCATCGAACTCGGGCGCTTCGCCACCCCGTCCAACGCGGAATCCTTCGCCGCCGCCGCCGCCCAGCGGGGCGTGCGCGGCACGGTCGAATTCGCGCCGCTGCCGGGAGGAAACGCCCCCTACGCCGTGCGCACCGGACGCTATGCCGCCGCGGACGAGGCCGCCCGTGCGCTGGACGCGCTGTCGCGGGCGAACGGCGTGTCCGGAACCGTCGTCACCCTTGCCGAAGCGGGAGAACGGTCAACGCCATGAGACTGGTGAACGGGAACCGAATGCGGCTGGCCGGGACGCTTGCGCTGGCACTGCTGGCGGCGGGCTGCGCGGAGAAGCCGCGCGCGGCGCTGGACAGCGTGTCCTTCGCCGTCGCCCCGACCGCCAACGACACCACGCCGGTCGCCATCGACCTCGTGGCCGTGCGGGACAAGGCGCTGGTGGACAAGCTGGGCGCGCTGACCGCCGCGGAGTGGTTCGGACAGCGCGAGCAGTCCATGCGCGACCATCCCGCCACGCTCGGCGTCACGAGCTGGGAACTGGTGCCCGGCCAGACGCTGAAGGCGGACCTGCCGCCGGGCGAGCCGGCCTGGGCGATCCTGGTCTTCGCCAACTATTCCACGCCGGGACCGCACCGCCTGCGCGTGCCCGACACACGAACGCTGACCCTCACCGCCGGGGACAAGGATGTCGAACTGGTTCCGTGATGTTCCCCCCGACTCCGCTCCGAGGACCGCATGACTGAGGCGCGCGACATTCCCGACGCCATCGACTGGCACGACGGGATGCTGCTGGCCCCGCAGCATTTCCAGCAACAGGCGCTGCGGCACGAGCGGCAGCTCACCTACCATGTCCGGCAGGCGCGGCCCTTCCATTGGGGCGTGGTGCATCTCCAGATCGACCGGGTGCAACTCGTCTCCGGGCTCGTCCAGGTGCGGGAGCTTGAGGCGATCCTGCCCGACGGCCTCGTGGTGGACTACCGCGCCGGGATGGACGAGCCGCTGGAGGTGGACATCTCCGCCTACGCGGACCCGGTGGGGCAGACGCAGATCACCATCCACCTGATCGTTCCCGCCGCCCGCGGCGACCGCGCGCCGGGGCCGGGGGAGACGCCGCGCTACGTCTCGGTCGAGGGAGCGCCCGTCGCCGACCAGCATGGCGGGGAGGAACTGTCCATCGCCCGGCTGCGCCCGCGGCTGGCCCTGTTCGCCACCACCGGCCCGACCCAGAAGCCGCCGCAGAAGTTCGTCTCCATGCCCATCGCGCAGGCGACCTTCCGCAACGACGCCTTCGTGCTGACCGACTTCGTGCCCCCGGCGCTGACCGTCGCCGCCAACGCGCCGCTCGGGCGGCTGGGGGCGGAGGTGGTGCGGCGCGTGCGCGAGAAGGCGCTGTTCCTGGCCGAACGCTCCGGCGTCGGCAACGGCAACCCGGCGACCGAACTGGCCGAGGCCGCGCGGGCGGAAATCCGCAGCCTGGTCACCGGCCTGCCGCCGCTGGAGGCGCAGCTCGGCGTCGGCGTCTGCCATCCCTTCGACGTCTACATGTCGCTCTGCACGCTGGCCGGGCACCTGTCGGCCTTCGCCAGCGGCGCCGTGCCGGCCAAGCTGTCGCGCTACGACCATGACGACCCGATGGCGAGCTTCGGCGAGGTCCGCGACTTCATTCTGCGCATGATCGACCGCGTGAAGGAGGGCGTCGCCCGCATCCCCTTCACCTTCGAGGACGGCATGTTCGGCCTGCCGATGGAGGAAAGCTGGCTGAAGGGCCGGCTGGTCGTCGGCGTGCGCGGCCCGGCCTCGGCTCCGGTCAGCGAGGTCGCCGCCTGGATGGAGAACTGCATCGTCGCCTCCCGCTCCCGGCTGGAGACGCTGTCCGGCCTTCGCGTGAAGGGCGCCGAGCGCGTCGCGCTGGACGACAGCGGCGAAGGCGGGGTGGCCGCGCCGCGCGGCGTGGTGCCGTTCGAGGTGCAGGTCGATCCCCGCTACATCGTCCCCGGCGAGCGGCTGGAGATCTGGAATCCGGACTCGCTGGGCAGCCGCTTCCGCCCCGTCGAGATCACCCTGTTCGTCAGCGCCTGAGCCTGGGAATGACCGCCATGCTGCACCGCCGGGATCTGGTCGATCACTTCCTCGCCTTCGCGCGGGAACTTGAGAAGCACCGCGCCGCCGTCGGCGCCGGCCGCCCGGCCGCTGCGGCGAAGCCGGACTCCGACGCGGGGGAGGCGGCGGAAAGCCTGCCCGCCTTCCTGACGGAGGACGCTCTGGCGATGCCCGCGCCGCGGGCGGGCGCCGCGGCGGTTCCGGCGCTGGCGCTGGAGCCGGACGCCGAGATCATCATCCGCCGTCTCCAGGACTTTCTGGAAGCGCAGGCCGTCCAGGTCGGGCGCACCGGAACCGACCTGACGATCAGCCAGCACCGCGAGGCGCAGTACGCCATGGCGGCGCTGGCCGACGACCTGTTCATCCACGAGGTGGAATGGAACGGGCGGGAGCTGTGGCGCAGCGTCCTGCTGGAGCAGGCGGTGTTCCGCACCCGGCTGGCCGGAGAACGGGTGTTCGACCGGATGGAGGCGCTTCTCGCCAGCAACGACCGGCGGCTGGTGCAGTTGGCGGCGGTCTATCTCTGCGTGCTCGGCATGGGCTTCAAGGGGCGGCACCGTGTGCCGGGCGGGGAATCCACCCTGCGCGACTACAGCGCCCGCCTGTTCGAATTCATCGCGGGCCGCGAGTCCGAACTGGGCGCCGGGCTGCTGCCCTCCGGGCGGACGCTGATTCCGGCGGCCTACGCCCACACGCTGAACGACGGCAAGGCGCGCACGCTGGCGCGGGGGCCGCGCTGGCCGCTGGTGCTGGGGGCCATCGCCGGGCTGTGGCTGGTGCTGGGTCAGGCGCTCTGGTGGATGTCCACCGCACAGCTTTCCAACGCGGCGGATGCGGTGCTTCAGGCATCGGTCCGCGTGACCCGCTGACGGAGGGGACGGTCATGGAACTCCTGGCAGCGGTCCTGTCCGGCATCGCCGGCAATCAGATCTGGGTCTTCGCGGGGCTTTTCGTCCTCGTGCTGGTCATCATCGCGGTGATGGCGGTGATCCTGCTGCGCGCCCGAACCGCCGAGCCGCCCGCCCCGGCGGAACCCGCCGCCCTGCCGCCGCCCGAGGCCGTGGCGGACGAGGGCGGGGCGGTCCCGGCGCTGGCCGCCACCGCTCCCGACGTCACCATCCGCGACATCCGCCGGCTGTTCCGCGACGGCCTGGCCGCCTACCGCGAAACGCTGTCGCGCAACGTCTATCTGGTGCCCTGGTATCTGCGCATGGGCGTCGCAGCGTCGGACGACGCCGGGCTGCTGGCCTGCGCGGAGGAGGTGCGCCCCCCGGTGACCGCCGAGCGGCACGCCGGATTCTCCTGGCGGTTCTACGACCGGGCGGTGGTCATCGACGTGGACGATCCGCGCGCTGCCTGGGCCGGCGTTTTGGACCAGTTGGGCCGCCGCCGCCCGATGCTTCCCGCCGACGGGCTGATCCTGACCGTTCCGCTGGCCGAGCTGGACGACGTTCGCCGCGCCACCGCCCGTGGGACGGAGCTGTACGCGCGGCTGTGGGAGATTCAGCGCACGCTGGGCTTCGCCCTGCCGGTCTATGTGGTGGTGACGGGCTGCGAGGAGGCGCCCGGCTTCGCGGCGCTGGCCGAGGCTCTGCCCGGTCCGCTGACCGGCGGGATGCTCGGCTGGTCCAGCCCCTACGCGCTGGAAACCGCCTTCTCCCCCGACTTCGTGGGCGAGGCGTTGCAGTCGGTGGCGGACGGCCTGCTGGCGGTGGAACTGGAGGTGTTCGGCGCCAGCGCCACGCCGGACGGCGCCCCGCTGTTCGCCCTGACGGAGCGGCTGACCGGGACGGAGGCGGCGCTGCGCGCACTGCTGGGCACGGCCTTCAAGCGCACCGCCTATCAGGAAACGCTCTACGTCCGCGGCCTGTACTTCACGGGCCGTCCCGATCCGGAAGCCGCCGCCCTGTTCGGGCGCGACCTGCTGAACCGCAAGATCTTCCCCGAGGCCGGGCTGCCCAAGCCGACCCGCGCGCTGGCCGCGTCCCGCGCGTGGCGGCGCTATAGCTGGCCGGTGGGAACGGGGGCCGCCGCGGTGGCGGCGGTGCTGCTGCTGTGGATGGGGGTGCAGCGCGCCTCCACCCTGTCAGACCGTCTGGTCCCGGTGCTGGCCGACATACCGGGCGGCCTCCAGCAGCTTGCCGACCAGCGCCCGGCGGTGGAGGCCGGAGCGCCGATGACCGCCGCCTACACCGATCCCGCCGCGCGCTTCGTACAGGGCGTGACGATGCTGCCCACCGATTGGACCTTCAACCCGCTTCCGGCGTCGTGGATCAGCGGCGTTCCCGATTCGGTGTCGGGGGCGCTGGCCGTGGGCTACCGCCGCTTGGCTTTGTCCACCGTGCGCGACGTGGCGGAGGACCGGCTGCGCCGCCTGACCCGTGACGGCGGGCCGGGACCGGCGGGGGCGGGCGCCTTCGAACGGCTGCGCGCCTTCGCGGGCGAGGTCGGGATCGCCGAGGGGCTGGCCCGCGCCTACAACAACGTGGACGCCCGCGATCCGAACACGCCGCTGGACGAGGTGCTGGACTTCGCGCTGGGGTCCGGGGTGGCCCGCGGCTTCACCGCGCGTCTGCACGGCTGGGAGATCGACCCGCCGCCGGGCGGCACCGCCATTCCGGCGCCGGGACCGGGGGCGCAGCGTCCCATCGACCTGACCGCCCACCGGGCGGAGGTCAGCCGGCGCTTCCGCCAGTATGCCGACGCCTATCTGCGGGACCTCGCCATGGGCGGCCTCGCCGCGGCGCGGCTGTCGGTCGCCGCCAACGAGCTGGAACTGCTGGCCGGCGGGGCGCGGTCCGGCGCCGACGCGGCGGCGGCCTATGCCGAGGTGTCGTCGAGCCTGGAAGACGCCGCCCGTGGCCTGGGGGCGGAGCGCGGCGCCTGGATCGGCGCCAACGGCCCCGTTCTGCCGCCCGAGTTCGAGGCTCTGCTGGGACGGCTGGAGAAATCCGACCTGCTCGGCCCCAACCTGCGCGCCGACATCATGGATCTGGCGCAGCGCCGCTACGACGAGGCCGGTGTGAGCGCGCGCAGCCTGGAGTCGGTGATCGGGCGCCTGCTGGAGCAGGCCCCGAACGGGAGCGCCCGGCTGTCCCCGGCGGCGGAGCAGCTTCGCCGCACCCTGGCGGTGTGGATGGCCCGCCGCTTCATGAGGACGGCGGAGGATGCGGGGACCCAGGCGATGCCCGCCGTGGGCGCCGGCTGGGACCGTGCCGCGCTGGACAGCATCCCGCCGCTGGTCGAGGACTATCTGCTGTTCGACGCCAAGGACCTGCCGCAGGCGCCGGCGATGCTCCGCGCCTCCATGCGGGCGGCGGCGCAGCACCAGTTGCGCCAGGGTGTGGAACGCATCCTCGCCCGTGCGCTGGCGGGCAGCCCGGCGGGCGGCGGGGCAGGGGGCGGCGTGGACCGGGCGGGCGGACTGGCGCAGCTTCGCGCCTCCGCCCACGCGCTGCGCACCGCCTTCCCGGTGCTGGCCGAGACGATGCAGTCGTTCCGGCAGATCGGGCTGACCACCTCCGCCGACGCCATCCGCGACACGGTGGCCCGGCAGGCCAACGCGGTGCTGGCCCAGGCCGACCGGCTGCTGGAGGGCGACCAGCTCTACCGGCCCGACGCCCACGCGCTGGACGTCTGGGTGCAGGGGCCGCTGGTGCCGCATCTGCTGTTCGGGCAGACCACGCCCGCCGGGCTGGCGCTTTATCTCGGCAACGCCCGCCAGGAGGTGACGGTGCTCGCCCGCGACATCGCCGCCCCGGTGGTGGAGATCCTGGAGCGCCCGGTGATGGGTGCCGGGGTGGGGTCGGGCGCCGCGGCCAAATGGGCGCGCATCATCGCCGAACTGGACAAGTATGACGGCGGGCGCCCGAACAGCTCCCTAGCGCAGCTCGAAAAGTTCGTGACGGTGGAAAGCGCCGCCGTGGACGCCGCCGGCTGCCAGGGGCTGGGCGGCATCGACGGGGTGCCGGACGACTTCTTCCGCAGCCGTCTGGCCGAGTTGAAGCAGTGGATCGCCACCCGCTGCCAGTTGGCCGCCGACGCCCGCGTCTACGACGCCTATGTCGATATGGCGGCCTCCTTCAACGAGTTGCTGGCGGGCCGCTTCCCCTTCGCCACGGCTGTGGTTTCGAGTGGGGCGGTGCCGGGGGAGGAGGCCGACCCGGCGGCGGTGCGCGCCTTCTACGAGCGGTTCGACGCCCGCGCCGCCTACGTGCTGGAGGGCCTGCGCCGTGGCGAGCGGTTCGGCAGCGCCGGACGCGAGGCGCTGCACTTCGTGGAGACGATGGACCGCGCCCGCCCGCTGCTGATCGCCGCGGTGACTCCGGACCAGAGCGGCGGGCTGACCCTCGATCCCGCCTTCCGCGTGAACCGCAACCGCGAGGCCGGGGGCAGCGACATCATCGAATGGAAGATCGCCACGCCGAACGGCGCCCTGTCCAGCATGCTGCCGCGAACGCCGCTGCGCTGGTATCCGGGTGAGACGCTGAGCGTCACGCTGCGCTGGGCGAAGGACGGCACGGTGCAGCCGGTGTCGGGTGTCGGAACGGGGGTGACGGTGGACGGCCATTCCCTGCGGTTCGATTACGGTGGCCCCTGGGCGCTGTTCGCTCTGACCGGCCGTCAGGCCGCCCCGCAGCGCGACCGCCGCCCCGGCCCGGACACCGACCCGCTGCTGCTGTTCGAGGCCACGGCCCTCGGACCCGTCAAGGAAGCCGCCAATCCGGCGCCGACGCCGATCTCGCCCGCGGCCCAGGCGGCGCCGCAGCCGGTGGTGAAGCCCAACGTGCGGGTCTTCATGACGCTGGCGGTCAAGCGCACCGTCCTGACCGACGGCAAGCCGCCGCGTGAGGAGAAGGTGGCCGTGCCCGCTCTGCCCGCGCAGGCGCCGCCGCTGGCTCCGCTCGGCTCCATGCGGCGGATGCCGGGGCTGGCCGGCTGGCCGGCGCCCTCCGGCGCGGTGGCCCCGGCGGACCGCGCTTTCTTCGATCTGGGCAACGCCCCCGCTCAGCCGCCGTTGCTCCGCCCCGCGGCCCAACGCTACCCGTGAGCAGCACCATGACCGCTTCCCACCCGCTGATCGACATCGGCACCCTGCTCCAGCCCATTCCCGGCGACGATCCGGCGGGCGATGACCTGCGCCACGGCCCGGAGTTCGACGCGCTGAACGAGGCGCGCCGGATGGACGACGATCTGGACCAGGGCATCTGGCAGACCACGGTCAAGAAGGCCGACTGGAAGGGGGTCGTCCATCAGGCGTCGGACCTGCTGAAAACCCGCACCAAGGACCTTCAGGTCGCGGCGTGGCTGGTCCAGGCGCTGGGCCAGCTGCACGGGCCGGCGGGGTTGGCGCCGGGGCTTCTGCTGGTCCATGGGCTGGTGGAGAATTTCTGGGACGGTCTCTATCCGCGCCTGGACGACGGCGATCCGGAACCCCGGTTGGCCCCGCTGGTCTGGCTGGACAGCCAATTGTCCCGCGACCTGATGGCGACCACCGTCACCCAGCCGGGGGCGAGCGCCGAGGACTCATACCGTTTTCAGGACTGGCAGAACGCGCAGCGCCTGCGCAAGCTCGCCACCCGCGACCAGCGCGCCTTCCAGGAGGCGGTGGATGACGGGGAGGTCACGGTGGAGCAGATCCTGTCCGCGCAGGACCGCACGCCGCCGGACTTCTATCAGCGCCAGCACGGGCACCTGCGCGACACGGTGACGGCGGTGCGCACCCTGGCGGCGGAACTGGACGCCATGGCGGGCCGTGCCGCCCCCGGATTCACCCAGCTTCTGAAGACGCTGGACAGCCTGATCCTGTTCCACCGCGAAGCGCTCGCCAAGCGCGGCATCGATCCGGACGGTGCTTCCGCCGCATCCGTTGCCGCCGATGGCGGGGTGGAGGAGGCCACCATGGGCGGGGCCGCCGAGATCATCCCGGCCTCCGCCTTTGCCCGGCCCGGCGGGCCGCGGACGCGGCAGGAAGCCTACGCGATGCTGCACCAGATCGCCGATTTCCTGGCGCGGGAGGAGCCGCACAGCCCGACCTCCTACCTCGTCCGCCGCGCCGCCGCCTGGGGAAATCTGTCCCTGCCGGAGCTTTATGCCGAACTGCTGGGCGACCGCGGCGAGGTCGGGCGGATCTTCGGCCTGCTGCGGCTTGAGGAGCGCTGAGCCATGCCCCGCATCCTGCTCGACTATCCCGGCATCAAGGGCGAATCGCTGATCCGGAATTACAAGAATCTGGCCGAGTGCTTCAGCTTCGAACTGCATTCCGGCAAGCGCGAGATCGGCGGTTTCAATTACGACGACCCGATCGAGGACAGTTCCTATTTCAGCAGCCGGAGGTCGTCGCCGAAGCTGGACAAGCTGGGCGTGGACAGCCTGAAGCTGGAGCGCCATTTCGACCTCGCCTCGCCCAAGCTGATGCAGGCGGCCTTCGACCCGCAGAAGAAGGACGTCACGGCGACGCTCCACTTCTTCCGGACCTTCGCCACCCTGCAGGGGGGGCAGTTCGGCGAAAGCGACATCTTCTCCGGGCCTTTCCTGACCATCGTCCTGAAGAACACGCAGATCACCGAATACGAACTGTCCATCGACGATGACGACAGCAGCAATTGGATCGAGATCATCTCGCTGGCCTTCGACCAGTTGCAGATGACCTATCAC
>JAEYPE010000222.1 GCA_023411035.1 Pseudomonadota bacterium | reverse complement strand
GCGCCGGCTTGGGCGGCGGCGGCGGCTCGCGCGCCGGGGGCGGCGGCACCTGGGCGACCTTCGGCGGTTCCGGAACCTTCGGTTCGGGCCGGGGCGGCGGGGGTGGCGGTTCGCTCGCCGGTTCCGGCGGCTGGGGGGGCGGCGGGCTCGGCTTGGCTTCTGGCATCGGCGGCTTAGGGGCAGACGGCTTCGGCTCGCCCTTGTCGACGCGCGCGGCTTCCGTCACCTCGCCCACATCCACGATCTCGATCGGGATGGACGCGGGGATGTCCAGCTTGCGATCGCTGGGCGGCATGCCGAGCACGAACAGCGCGATGAGCGCGACGTGCAGCGTTGCCGATGCGATCAGGGGTTTGCGCATGGGTCAGCCTTCAAATCGCCGTCGCGTCTCAGCGCTGCGCCCCGCTGCCGACGCGCGGCCCGGTGGCGCCCGGACCGTTGGGCATCTCGGCGACCAGCCCGACCTTCTTGAAGCCGGCGGCGCTCATGGTGCCCATTACCTCCAGCATCTTGCCGTAGGCGATCTTCGCGTCGCCGCGCACCAGGATGCGGGCTTCGGGGTTGTTGTTGGTGACGGCGATCAGCAGCGGGACCATGTTGCCCATCTCCACCGGCGTTTCCTGCACATAGACCCGGCCATCGGACTGCACGGTCACGAACAGCGGGTCCTTCTGCGCCTCCAGCGGGGCCGCGTTGGTCTTCGGCAGATCGACCGGAACGCCCACGGTCAGCAGCGGGGCCGCCACCATGAAGACGATCAGCAGCACGAGCATGACGTCGATGAAGGGCGTCATGTTGATCTCGGCCATCGCGCGGTATCCGCGGCGGCGGCCCCGTCCGTGACCGCCCTTTCCTGCGAGCTGGGCTCCCATGTCAGGCGGCTCCCCGCTCCTCGAGGTGGCGCGACAGGATCGCCGAGAACTCGCCCGAGAAGGTCTCCAGCCGGTCGGCGTAGCGGCCGAGGTCGGTGGTGAACTTGTTGTACGAGATCACCGCGGGAATGGCGGCCACGAGGCCCAGCGCCGTGGCGAACAGCGCCTCCGCGATGCCGGGCGCGACGACGGCGAGGCTGGTGTTGCCCGAGGCGGCGATGGAGGTGAAGGAGTTCATGATGCCCCACACCGTGCCGAACAGGCCGATGAAGGGGGCCGTCGAACCGACCGACGCCAGGAAGGTCATGTAGCGTTCGGCGCGCAGCATCTCGCGCCCGATGGTCACCGACATCACCCGCTCCACCCGCTGCTGGAGCGAGCCCTTCATGGAGCCGATGCCGCGATCGGCGGCGTGGCGCCATTCGCGCATGCCGGCGGCGAAGGTGGCCGACATCGGGTCGGTGGGGTTCTGGCCGATGCGGTCGTACAGCGCGTCCAGCGAGCCGCCGGACCAGAAGCTTTCCTCGAAGGCGTCCGCCTGCGCGTTCAGCCGGCGGATGCGCATCAGCTTCTCGATGATGATGGCCCAGCACCACACCGAGGCAACCAGCAGCATCAACATCACGACCTTGACGATCAGGTCGGCCTGCCAGAACAGACCCCACATCGTGATGTCGTGGGCCTTCACCGCGGCCCCGACCACCTGGGCGGAATTAAGATCCATCGCAGTCAGTCTCGCTTCTGCCTTTTGCACAAATCGATAAGCGCCTCGCGGACCGGTGCCGGAAGGCGCGCGGGCCGTCCGGCCCGGTCGCCGGCCAGGTTGATCATCGCCAGTTGGATTACCGCCCGCGCGAGGTCACGACCGTCGCGGCGGACAAGTTGTGCAACTGCGAAGGAGGCACCGCCGGTATCGGTGATTCGCGTCACCACTTCAAGCGTATCCTCGAGCTTTGCGGGAGCGACAAAATCGATCTCCGCCCGTCGTACCGCAAATGACACACCGTCGCTTTCGGCCAGCCCGGCGTTGGTGAACCCGATCAGCCGCAGCATCTCGGTGCGCGCCCGCTCGAAGAAGCGCAGGTAGTTGGCGTGATACACCAGCCCGCCGGCGTCCGTGTCCTCGTAGTAGACCCGCAACGGCAGCCTGTGCTGCGCGTTCTCGTCAATCCAGCCCGAAAGATTCGCGGTCCCGCCGCCGTCAGACATCGCCGTTATCCTCCGGGTCCTGAGCGGGATCGGCCAGCCGGTCCAGCAGGTCGAACTGGCGCGTCGGCGCCGAGGGCGGGTTCAGGCCCAGATAGCGGAAGCCCTGATCGGTCAGCATGCGCCCGCGCGGGGTCCGTTGCAGGAAGCCCTGCTGGATCAGGTAAGGCTCCACCACCTCCTCCAGCACGTCGCGCTGCTCGCCCAGCGCCGCGCCCAGCGTGTCCACGCCCACCGGGCCGCCGCCGTAGTTGTTGGCGATGATGCCCAGATAGCGCCGGTCCATGCTGTCGAGACCCAGCCGGTCGACCTCCAGCCGGGTCAGGGCGGCGTCGGCGACGCGCGCGTCCACCTCCGGCACGCCGGCCACCGCCGCGAAGTCGCGCACCCGGCGCAGCAGCCGGCCCGACACGCGCGGCGTCCCGCGCGACCGGTTGGCGATCTCCCGCGCGCCTTCCGGCGTGATGACCATGTTGAGCACGCCCGCGGCGCGGCGGACGATCAGTTCCAACTCGTCCGGCTCGTAGAATTGCAGCCGCACGGGAATGCCGAAACGCTCGCGCAAGGGGCGCGTGATCAGGCCGGAGCGCGTCGTGGCGCCGACCAGCGTGAAGGGCGGCAGGTCGATCCGGATGGATCGCGCCGACGGGCCTTCGCCGATGATGAGGTCGAGCTGGAAATCCTCCATCGCGGGATAAAGCACTTCTTCCACGGCGGGATTAAGGCGGTGAATCTCGTCGATGAAGAGGACGTCGTGCGGCTGGAGGTTGGTCAGCAGCGCGGCGAGGTCGCCCGCCCGCGCGATGACCGGGCCGGAGGTCGCGCGGAAGCCCACCCCCAACTCGCGCGAGACGATCTGGGCCAGCGTGGTCTTGCCCAGGCCGGGCGGCCCGAACAGCAGCACATGGTCCAGCGCCTCCCCGCGCGAGCGGGCGGCCTGGATGAAGATCGACAGGTTCTCGCGCGCCTGCCGCTGGCCGATGAACTCGGCGAGCGAGAGCGGGCGGATCGAGGCCTCGCCGGAGTCGCCGGCGCCCTGCCCCGGCTGCACCAGCCGGTCGGGATTGTTGCCGTTCTGGTCGGCGGTCATTGGCTCAGTTCCTTAAGGCCATGACGGATCAGCTCCGACACGCCGGCCCCGTCGCCCAGCTTGCGCCCGGCGGCCACGACGGCGCCGAACGCCTCCGACCGCCCGTAGCCGAGGTTGACGAGGGCCGAGACGGCGTCCGCCATGACCGTGTTGTCCGGGCCGCCCGTCCCCGGCGCCGCCTTGCCCGCCGCCGGAGCGGCGGCAGCCGAGGCGCCGAGCGAGAGGTTGCCCACCTTGTCCTTCAACTCGTTGATGATGCGCGCGGCCACCTTCGGCCCCACGCCGTCGGCGCGGGTCAGCGCCGTCTTGTCCTGGGCGGCGATGGCGTGGGTGATCTGGTCGGGGTCGAGCACGCCGAGGATCGACAGGGCGAGGCGCGAGCCGACGCCCTGGATGGTGGTCAGCAGCCGGAACCAGTCCCGCTCGCCGGAATCGGCGAAGCCGTAGAGGGTGATCCGGTCCTCGCGGATGAAGGTTTCCACGACCAGCGCCCGCCGCTCCCCCACCGCCATGCGCGACAGGGTGCGGTTTGAGCAGGCGACCTGATAGCCGACCCCGTTGACGTCCACCACCACCCAGTCGGTCCCGACCGAATCCACGACACCGGTGAGCTTGGCGATCATGGGGAATTCTCCTTGTCCCTCAACCGGTGAAGGGGATCACGGCGCAGCACCGTCGTCGCGGAAAGCGCCGTGCGAATGGTTTCGAGAACGCCTTCCAGATTGTCGTTCACGTCGTTGTTCCAGAAGCGCAGCACACGGAATCCCGCCTGTTCGAGCATGCGCGACCGGCGCTCGTCGTATGGGGCCTGATCGGCGTGCTGCCCGCCGTCCAGTTCGATCACCAGCCGATGGTCGTGTGCGACGAAATCCACGATGAAGCCGACGATGGGTTCCTGCCGACGGAATTTGGCCCCCATCTGCGCGTTTCGCAGCCTTTGCCACATGATCTTTTCCACTTCCGTGGAATCGCGCCGCAATTGAACGGCGCGGTTGGTGTGCAAAGGCGTGGGTTTGTCCTTCGGGACTGGCCGCAATGCCCCCTCTCCCCTCTGGGGAGAGGGTTGGGGTGAGGGGGTTGCGCCTTTGCCGGACGCACCGCCATGCACATCCCCCTCACCCGGCCCTCCGGGCCACCCTCTCCCCAGAGAGGAGAGGGACTGCCCACCGTTCCGCCGCCACATCTGCCAGCTTGCGCGGTGATGCGC
>JAEYPE010000073.1 GCA_023411035.1 Pseudomonadota bacterium | reverse complement strand
CTGATGAGGCCGCCGATCACCGCGTGGGCCATGGGGGCGCGCTGCTGCGCCCCTTCGCCGATGCCGAGCGCCAGCGGGATCATGCCGAAGATCATCGCCATGGTGGTCATGACGATGGGGCGCAGGCGGATGATGCCGGCCTCCACCACCGCGTCGTACAGGTCGGCCCCGCGGGCGCGGGCCTGGTTGGCGAAATCCACTAGCAGGATCGCGTTCTTGGTCACCAGACCCATCAGCATGATGAAGCCGATGGCGCTGAAAATGTTCAAGGTGGACCCGGCGACCAGCAGCCCCAGGAACACCCCGATCAGCGACAGCGGCAGCGCCATCATGATGGCGACGGGCTGGAGGAAGCTGCCGAACTGGGACGCCAGGATCAGGTAAATCAGGATCACCGCCAGCAGCAGCGCCTGGGTGGCGTAGCCGGTCGTCTCCGCGATGTCCTTGGTGGAGCCGCCGAAGACGATGCGGTAGCCGGGGGGCAGCTTGATCTCCGCGATGGCGGCCTGAAGCTCCTTGCCGGCGTCGCCCGCCGGGCGGCCCTGGACGTTGGCCTGCACGTTCACCTCGCGCGACAGGTCGCGGCGGTTGATCTGTGAGGCGCCGAGCGTCGTGTCCACCCGGCTGACCTGGGACAGCGGCACCATGCGCGGGGTGTCGTCGAGGCCATTCGTGCTGCTCAGATAAATGCGGTCGAGATCGGCGCGGCCCACCCGGTCGCCCTCCGGCAGGCGGACGAGCACGTCGTAGGTCTCGCCGTCCGGCGCCTTCCAGGTGGACACCTTGTCACCGGCGAACAGCGGGCGCAGCGTGTTGGCCACCTGCGCGGTGCCGACCCCGAGGTCGCTCGCCAGATCGCGGTCCAGCCGCACCGACAGGGTGGGCTTGGCGGCCTTCAGGCTGCTGTCCACGTCCACGAAGCCGGGGATTCCGCCCATGGCGGCGGTCACCTGCTTGGCGATGCGATCCAGTTCGGCAATGTCGCGGCCCTGGACGGACACCTGGATCTGCTTCTGCACGCCGCCCACGCCGGGAATGCCGATGCCGATCAGCACGCCGGGAATGGCCGACAGCCGCTCGCGCATCGCCGGGGAGAGGGTGTTGGGGGTGCGTGTGCGCCGGTCGATGGGGACCAGACGGACATAGAGGTTGCCCCGGTTCTTGCCCACCGACGTGCCGGTGTTGACCGTGGAGTAGGTGTAGGCCACCTCCGGAAACTCGCGGAGCGCCGCTTCCACCTGCCGCAGCTTGGCCGCCGTATAGTCGAGGGAGGAGCCAACCGGCGTTTCCACGTCCACCACCATCTCACCCAGATCGGCGGCGGGGGCGAACTCCACGCCGATCCGCGGCACCAGGAAGAAGCTGCCGACGAAGATGCCCAGCGCCAGCAGCAGAACCAGCCAGCGCCGGTGCAGCGCCCGGCGGAGCAGCCGTCCATAGACTTCCCCCAGGGCGTCGAAGGCGCGCTGGAACCCTTCCGCGAAGCGCCCGAAGATGCCGCGCCCGTGCCGCCCGTGCGCCGCCGGGTCGTACCACAGGCTGGACAGCATGGGGTCCAGCGTGAAGGACACGAACAGGGAGATCAGCACCGCGGCGGACACGGTGATGCCGAATTGCAGGAAGAAGCGCCCGATGATGCCGCCCATGAAGGCCACGGGCAGGAACACCGCGACGATGGTCAGCGTGGTCGCCAGAACCGCCAGCCCGATCTCCTTGGTGCCGTCCAGCGCCGCCTGCCGGTGCCCCTGGCCCTTGCCCAGATGGCGCATGATGTTCTCGCGCACCACGATGGCGTCGTCGATCAGGATGCCGATGGCGAGCGACAGGGCCATCAGGGTCATCACGTTCAGCGTGAAGCCGAAGGCCGCCAGCACGCCGAAGGTGCCCATCACCGCCACCGGCAGGGTCAGCGCGGTGATGACCGTGCTGCGCCAGGACCCCAGGAAGATCATGACGATGACGATGGTCAGCACGCCGCCTTCGATCAGCGTGCGCTGCACGTTGTTGAGGGAGTTGGTGATCCCGCGCGAGGTGTCGCGCACCACCTCCAGGTTGACGTCGGCGGGGAGGGAGCCGTCGCGGCGCAGTTCGTCCAGCGCCTTGTAGAGTCCGCGCGCTACCTCAACCGTGTTGGCGCCCTGGATCTTCACCACATCGACGGCCAGCGCGGGCTGCCCGTTGAACATGGCGACGGAGTCCTGCTCCTCCTGCCCGTCCAGCACCTCGGCCACCTGGCGCAGCCGCACCGGCTCGCCGCCGCGGCGGGCGACGATGAGGTCGAGAAGCTCCCGCGGGTTGATCACGCGACCGTCCACCTGAACGACGCGCTCCGCCCCGTTGCCGGAGACGGTGCCGGCGGGAATGTCCTGATTCTCGTCGCGGATCGCCTTGATGACCTGATCGACGCCGACGCCCAGGGCCTCCAGCCGTTCGGGCCGCAGCCGCACCTGGACCTGCCGCTTCACGCCGCCGGCGATGGTCGCCCGGCCCACGCCGCGCACGTTCTGCAAACGCTTCAGAACGATCTGGTCGGCCATGGTGGTCAGGTCGCGGAGCGAGCGGATGTCCGACTTGACCGCGATGGACAGGATGGGCTGGTCGTCCGGGTTGAAGCGGGTGATCTGCGGGTCCTTCACCTCGTCCCGGAATTTGGGGCGCAGGGCCGACACCTTCTCGCGCACGTCCTGAAGGGCCTGGGCGGAGGCGGTCTTCAGGTCGAACTCCGCGATCACCACCGATTGGCTCTCGTAGGAGCGGGAAGTCAGCGTCTTGATGCCGGCGATGGTGTTGACCGCGTCCTCGATGGGGCGGGTGACGTCCGTCTCCACCGATTCCGGGCTGGCGCCGGGATATTCGGTGGAGACGACGACCAGCGGGAAATCCACGTCCGGAAACTGGTCCACGCCCAGCCGGTTGTAGGAGAACAGGCCCAGCACCATCAGCGCCACCATCATCATGGTGGCGAAGACGGGGTTGTCGACGCTGATGCGGGTGATCGGCATGGCGCGGTCCGTTCCCTTACGATCCCATGACCTTGACGGTCCGCCCGGCGGTCAGGCCGGGCAGGGGGGCGGTCACCGCCAGATCGCCTTCGGCCAGCCCGCGCACCTGCACGAGATCGCCGCGCGCCCAGTTGCTGAGCACCTCCACCTTGCGGCGCTCCACGCGGTCTCCGGCGACGACCAGCACGAAATCGCCGTCCTTGTCGCGGCGGACCGCGGAGGGGGGCAGGGCAATGGCGTCCTCCGCCTCGTCCACCACCGCGTCGCCCGCCGCGAACATGCCGCCGCGCAAGGACCCGTCGGCGTTGTCCAGCGTCACGTAGACCGGAATGGCGCGGGTGCCGGCGCGGGCCATCGGGTTGATGCGGGCGATCCGGCCGACGAACTCCCGCTCGCCGAAGCCCTCAACCCGCAGCCGCACGGTCTGGCCGGGCTTCAGCCGGGCCACGTCGTCGGCGGGCACCGTCGCCTCCACCTCCACACGGCTGAGGTCCACGACGGAGAACATCTTGGTGTTGACCGCCAGCGTCTCGCCGGGGTTGACCGCGCGTTCGGCCACCATGCCGTCGATGGGGCTGACCACCACCGCGTCGCGCAGCGCCTTTCGGGCGAGGTCCACCTGGGCCTCCAGCGCCGACACGCTGGCCTGCTGGAAGCGGAAGGTGCTCTGCGCCTGATCCATGTTGGCTTCGGACACGATGTCCTTCTGGCGCAGCGCCAGATTCTTGGCGCGCGTCTTCTCCGCCAGGACGAGCTGCGCCTTGGCGCCTTCCAGGTTGCTCAGCTTCTCGTCCAGCTTCGCCTGAAGCTCCACCGTGTCGAAGCGGGCCAGCACCTGTCCCTTCCGGACCGCCTGCCCCTCGCGCACCGGCACCTCGACCAGCCGGGCGGCGACCTCCGACTTCACCATGGATTGCTCCATCGGCTTCACGGAGCCGCTGAGCCGCACCAGCTCGGTCAGGCGGCGCGGGGCCATACGGGTGAGTTCGATGGGTGACAGTTCCACCGCCCGCTCCATCGGGGACAGGCTGGCCGCGGCGGGGGACACCGCGTCGCGCCGGTCCATGGACTTCCAGGCGGCGCCGCCCGCCGCCAGCGCGCCGGCGATGATCAGCAGGGGCAGCAGCAGGCGGCGCCGGGGCTTGCCGGGGGGAAGCTCGGAACGGGCGGCGTCGATCATTGGGGGTGGTCCTTGGGTGCGGCCTTCAGTCCGTTGAGGACGAGGTCGAGGTAGGCGTCGAGATAGGCGTCGGCGGAGGCCGCTGCGGGGTCCGGCTCGAAGGGGCGCAGCGAGTGGTTCCACAGCGACATCATGCTGAGCGGGGCGGAGATCACGCGGGCCATCTGGTCCACGTCCATGGGCCGGAACTCCCCGCGCGCGATGCCGCGGTGCAGGATGCGTGCGAAGAAGTGCCGCCCGCGCAGGACGACCTCCTCCATGTAGAAGCGGGCGAGGTCGGGAAAGTTCTGCGCTTCGGCGATGACCAGCTTCGACAGGCCGGCGTTGGGGCTCTGCTCCAATTCCCAGAATCCGTGGACCAGGACGCGCAGGAACTCCTCGCTGCTGCCGGTGAAGCTGTCCAGCAGGTCCTCGCCCATCTGGAATTGCGGCAGGATGGACTGCCGGACGACCGCTTTGAACAGCCCCTCCTTGTTCTCGAAATAGAGATAGGGCAGCCCGACGCTGACGCCGGCCTTGCGGGCGACATGCTCCAGCTTGGTTGCGGCGAATCCGCGCGAGATGAACAGGTCGCGCGCGGCCTCGATCACCTCGGCGGGTCGGGCCTCCTTGCGCCGGGACCTGCGGGGAGGGGAGTGGGCGGTGCTGTCGGGCATCGGCGCGCGGCTATAAATGAACGTTCATTCAATATGAGGCGAGCCTTGGAAAGTCAAGCCGTCGAGGGGGCGCAGCCAATCGGACCACAGGTTTTGGGCAGGAGTGGAATGGGGTTCCCGCCCGCTTCGGTCAAGACGGCATCCGTGCAGAGCGAGGCAGAAATTGGACAAACCTGGATGAACAGCATTTGGCTGAAAACCATTCCAACCGGATATGAAAAAGGGAAAAGCTGCGGAAACAGGACATTACACCCGCCTTGTTGCTTGACAGCCAACGCCATTACATCGCAAAGAGGGGGTAACGCTTTCGATCTTTGTGCAACCAGCACGGACCCCACCTCGTGGCTTATCGCGACTTCACCGCGGCCCGCACCGCCGGTGCCGCCCTGATTCTCGCCCTCGGCTTGGCGGGTTGCGCCTCGAACGCTCCGGAAACGGCGGACATCGCCAAGGCTCCGGAAGTGGTCGCCGTCTCCATCGATCCGAACGACCCGCTGGGCCGCTGGGTCCCCCACATCCGCGAGGCGTCGGAGCGGTTCGACATGCCGGAGAAGTGGATACGGGCCGTGATGATGCGCGAGAGCGGCGGGCGCGCGGTGGTGAACGGACGCACCATCACCAGCCATGCCGGCGCCATCGGGCTGATGCAGGTGATGCCCGGCACCTACGACATGATGCGCTGGCAGTATGGGCTCGGCGCCGATCCGTCCGACCCGCGCGACAACATCCTGGCCGGCACCGCCTATCTGCGGGAGATGTACGACCTGTTCGGCGCGCCGGGCTTCCTCGCCGCCTACAACTGCGGCCCGGCCTGCTATGCCTCGCACCTTGCGGGCAAGCAGAAGTTGCCGCGGGAAACGCGGATGTACATCGCCTCCCTGACGCCGACGCTGCGCGGCGCCGCTCCGCGCGAACCGTCGCAGTCGGCGGGCGCCAGCGCGATCGAGGTCGCCGTGGTTCCCGCCACCGCTCCCACGCCGTCGGTCAAGCCGGCGGCCCCGGCGCCCGCCCCGGCTCCGGTCATGGCCGCGGCGGTTCCGGAACCGGCGGCGCCCGTGCCGGACACTCCCGCCGCTCCGGCGCCGGTCGCCGTGGCCGCTCTGGAGCCCCGTTCCGCCCCGCTGGTGGTGGAGCCCGCCGGCCGCGGGGAAGCTCACCCGCCTGCGGAGTTCGTCCCCGCCACCGACCGGAACGCGCCGAAGACCACGGCGGCCAGGACCGGCCGGGCGCCGTCCCGGACGGTGGAAACCATGGTCGCCGAGGCGATGCTGCCGCCCAACACCGTCGGCAAGGGCGAGCGGGTGGTCATCCGCTTCGTGTCCCAGCGCAGCGGCGGCTGCGGCAGCCTGGAGGGCCGGGACCGCGTCTGCGTCGCCCTGGCCGGAGGAACCGGCGCCGGCATGTAACGGCGTCTTTCCACCCGTTCCACAGCGTGTGTCACAGCCAGAGGCGGCGCCCACCGGACGGACGGGCGCCGCCTCTGGCTTTTCACAATGGCCTTGTTCCCGCTTTTCCGAGTATATATGTGCTCTAAAAAAAGCTCAGGTTGAGTCGCCCTGCGGCTCGTCCTGAAAAGACGAAGAGTTCGGGGGAACGCTGCGGGCGAGGTGCGGAGATGGTGTCCGATACGGGTGAGCGGGCAAAGCGATCGACCCTTCAGGTCGTGGTGGTGGATTGCCTGATTGCGGGAATCGTCGTGGCCGCCCTGGCGGTGTTCGGTGGCATGACGGGCATGGAGGCGACGCGCATCGCCAACGGCAACGCCGAACTGGCGCAGCAGGTCGCCGAGAATCAGCGGATCGCGTTGGAGGCCGAACGGCTCGCCAAGCTGGGCGAGACGGTGATCGCCGGCACCGACGAGGGCTCCCGCGCGGAGGCGCTGACCAAACTGGACGCCCACGCCGCCCGCATGTCCGCGAACGCGGCGCCGGAGATCGCACGGACCGTCGCCAAGGCCGTCGCGGCCAGCCGCGAGGCGGCGGCCATCGGCGCCAAGGTGGAGGCGCTGGACAAGAAGTTCGACTTCAACATCAGCCGGGCGGAAAGCCTGTCCGGAGACATCGCCCGCGGTCTGTCCACGGCGATGCGCGTGGTGGACGCGCAGGTGGACAGGCAGGCCCTCGCCACGCTGTTCGCGACCATCCGCGACGCCAAGGCCCTGCTGGCCCGCCTGCCGTCCCAGCTCGACCAGACAGCGGTCGGCAACGACCTTCGCCAGTTCCGGGCGCACATGGCGAAGGCGATGGACCTGCGCAAGAACCTGCCGGATTCCGACGAGTTCGAGAGCGTCGCCGACGACATCGCCGCCTTCGCGGCGTTCGAGGAAACCTTCGCGCAGCGCACCGAAACGCTGCGCCTGATCACCGACGCCCATGCCCACAAGCAGGAGGTCCGAACGCTGGTCGATGGGCTGGTGCAGCGGATGAGCGCCGCCTCCGACGCGGTGACCGAGCGCAGCCAGGCCGGGGCCAAGGAACTGACGGCGGTGCTCGACCGGCTGACGCTGATCGCGCTGGGAACCTTCGCGCTGATCGGGCTTGTCGGCGGGCTCAACATGCTGCTGGGCTACCGCTACCTCATGCAACCGGTCCGCGACGCCAGCCGGGCGCTCCAGGCGCTGACACGGGGGGAGAGCGCGGTGGCTCTGCGGCCTTCGCCCCTGCGGGAAATCGCCGACATCCACGGCGCGGTCCACGCCTTCCGCGAGGCTCTGGACGCCCGCCGCGGCGCGGAGGAAACCCGCCGCGACCAGGAACGGCGCGCGGAGGAGGAGCGCCGCGCCCTGATGAACAGGCTGGCGGACGGGCTGGAGCGCACCGTCCAGGCGGTGGCCGGGTCGCTGTCCGTCGCCGCTGGAGAGGTCACCAGTTCCGCCCGCGCCGTCGCCGGCATGGCGTCGGACACCGCCCAGCGCACCCGCGCCGCCGCGGACGCCGCGGGCAACGCCACCAGCAACGTGGGCGCCGTCGCCTCGGCCAGCGAGCAGCTCTCCGCCTCCATCGACGGGATCGGGCGGCAGATCGCCCAGTCCCGCGACGTGGCGGAGGACGCCGTGGCCGAATCCCGGCGCGCCGACAGCCTGACCAAGGGCCTGTCCGATTCCGCCCAGAAGATCGGGGAGGTGGTCGCCATCATCACCGGCATTGCCCAGCAGACCAACCTTCTGGCGCTGAACGCCAGCATCGAGGCGGCGCGGGCCGGTGACGCCGGCAGGGGCTTCGCCGTCGTCGCCAACGAGGTGAAGACGCTCGCCTCCCAGACCGCCTCGTCCACGGAGGAGATCGCCGCGCTGGTGCGGGGCATCCAGGATTCCACGATCGGGGTGGTGGACGCCATCGCCCGCATCGGCTCCACCATCGCCGTCATCGGCGAGAGCGTGGCCGGGATCGCCGCGGCTGTGGAGCAGCAGCGCCAGGCCACGTCGGAGATCACCCACAATGTGCGCATGGTGGAGTGCATGAACACCGACGTGTCGTCCAACATCGGGGACGTCAGCCGGGTGGCGGTGGACACCGGGCGCTCCGCCGACGCCATGATGGGGGCCGCCGACCGGCTGTCGGAGATGGCCGGCACCCTGAACGGCGCGGTCAACGACTTCCTGCGTCAGGTGCGGGCGTAACGGCCCGCTCCACGCTTTGTCCATTTCCGCAAAGGCGGCGGCGTGCTAACAGGCGGGACGACGACCACGCCTGCTCTCTTCCGGACCCATGGAACTTCCCCCTTCGCTCCGCCACGCGGTGGACCGCGCGCTGGACGGCATCGCCCTTGCCGATCTGAAGCGCGCGGCGGACCGTCTGTCCCAACGCTACCGGGCGGAGGTGCGGGACGGGCGCTTTCACCTGTCGGACGATCTGGCGGCGCGGGCCTACCTCGCCACCCGCCTGCCGGCAACCTTCGCCGCCGTCCGCTCCAGCATGGAGGCGGTGGCGGATGCGCTTCCCGACTTCGCCCCGGTCACCGCGCTGGACGTGGGGGCCGGGCCGGGAACGGCGCTGTGGGCTGCGTCCGATCGCTGGGCCAGCCTGGACGACGCCCTGCTGATCGAGGGCAGCCCGGCCATCCGCGCCGTTGGGGAAACGCTGTCGCGCGAGGCCGCCCCGGCGCGGATCGAATGGCGGTCCGGCGATGCCGCCGGCGACCTGCCGGGGCTGACCCCGCGCGATCTGGTGACTCTGGCCTATGTGCTGGACGAGCTTGCGGAGCCGGCGCGCGACCGGCTGGTGGACCGGCTGTGGGATCTCACCGCCGGAACGCTGCTGATCGTCGAGCCCGGCACGCCCGCCGGCTGGGCGCGGATCGTCCGGGCGCGGGACCGGCTGGCCGCCGCGGGCGCCCATCTGGTCGCCCCCTGCGTCCACAGCGTTGCCTGCCCACTGGCCGCGCCGGATTGGTGCCATTTCTCCCGCCGGGTCGCCCGGTCCCGCCTGCACCGTCAGGCCAAGGGGGCGGAGGTGCCGTGGGAGGACGAGAAGTTCGTCTACATCGCCGCTTCCCGCCGGCCCGGCGCGCGTCCGGAGGCCCGCATCATCGCGCCGCCCTGGAACGCCGGGAACGGGCGCATCGGCTTCAAGCTCTGCACCGGGGACGGCACCCGGACGGAACGGATTCTGGGCAAGCGCGACGG
>JAEYPE010000177.1 GCA_023411035.1 Pseudomonadota bacterium | reverse complement strand
TGGTCATGGCGAGGCTCCCAACACCCGATCCCATTCCGAACTCGGCCGTGAAACGCCTCAGCGCCGATGGTACTGCGTCTCAAGACGTGGGAGAGTAGGTCGCCGCCAGGTCACCACGGCACACGATACAGCCATAAGGACAGACGGTACGGTCAGGGGCCTGAGCACTTAACAATCGCCTTCACGAACGACAGAACCGGCGCTTCCCACTCGGGAGCGCCGGTTTCTGACGTTGGTGGTATGGAGTGAACAGGGAGCTTTATTCCGATGGATGATGCCATACCGGACTGCGAAAGCTGTGGGGCATGCTGCGCCTATTCCTGGGAATGGCCGGCCCTTATCGGTGATTGGGACGGCGACGGAATCATCGAGCACCTGAAGGAGGATGGGCGCATGCGGTGCAACGGGAACCGCTGCGTTGCTTTGATGGGAACCCTGGGCGACTCCGTCTTTTGCAGCGTCTATGAGCACCGTCCCCTGGTGTGCCGGGAGTTCACGGCGGGGAGCGATGCCTGTCACACGGTTAGAGAGCAACTTGGACTGGCGGATTGAGCCAAGCGCCGACCCGGTGGCGCAAGCTGCGCCGACGATCCTCCTCCGGAGCGGGGGCTATGTCCCACTCCCAGGAACGATCATGCGGGGGTAAGTCAAGACCCCAGATGGAGTCTTCGCGCTCCTGAAGCATACCGTTCTCAAACCAGAGGCCTTCGGTGTCGGTGAAAAGCGCGGCCTGTTCGGCAACGCTGGCAAGCCAGGACAGATGGCTCCGCGCCAGCGCCTGGGCGAAGCGCTCGCGATCCGCCCATGGCGTGTTCGGCGCCTTGCGATCGATGGCGTCCAGGGGCAGCAGGGGAATCTGTGACAGGAGATTGCAGGAGACGGCGAAAGCGTATCGTTCTCCCGGCAGGTCCGGCGGAGACGGGGAGGGAAGCGGTCCGCCTTTCGATAGGGCGGCGTCCAGCGGTGCCAGAGCCCCGGTCACGTCAAGGGTGAGCAGGCGGACGTTGGGGTGGAGTCGGGCCTGCCGGCGAACGGCGTGGGTGTGCACCATGTCGATCAGCAGAACCTCACCGAATCGTTCCGCCAGAGCGGACAGCGGAACCTCGATCAGTAGGCCGGACCCCGCCACCAGCGCCCGTCCGCCCCGTGGGGCCTGTTCGGCAGCCTCCCGGACGAAGCGGTGGCAGGATTCGACGTGGGGAGCCCAGGCATGCCGCTGGCGCCGGTGACGGGCTCCGAGGGCCAACGCTTCCGCCAGATAGCCGTAGCGGCGGGCCAGCGGCGGGCAGGGCGTGGTCAGATATTCGAAAGCTTCCCTCAGCATGGCCGCATCCCTTTTGCTCCGCGCGTCTTTCGCCGGTCCGGGTCTGCCCCCAAGGGAACCCCCTTGACCGGATCGGGCGGCAGGGTACCTATGGCGGCATGGTCGAGATCAAGAGGAAAGCGGCCCTGGTCACCGGGGCGGGAAAGCGGATCGGACGCGCCATTGCGCTCGACCTCGCGGCGCGTGGCTGGCGGGTGGGAGTCCATTTCGGGCACTCCCGCACCGAGGCCGACGCGGTGGTGGCCCAGATCGTCGGACAGGGCGGCGTCGCCGTCGCGCTTCAGGCTGATCTGGAGCGCGAGTTGGATGCACAGGCACTCATCCCCGAAGCGGTGGAGCGGCTGGGCACCCTGTCGCTTCTGGTCAACAACGCCTCCCGCTTCGAGCGGGACGAGGTGGAGGACGTGACGCGCGAGTCCTGGGACCGGCATATGGAGGCGAACCTGCGCGCGCCCTTCGTGCTGAGCCAGAAATTCGCAGCGCAGGTGCCGGGAAACGCGGAGGGGTTGATCGTCAACATGATCGACCAGCGGGTGTGGAACCTCACCCCGCACTTCGTCTCCTATACCCTGTCGAAGGCCGGTCTGTGGACGCTGACGCAGACCCTTGCCATGGCGCTCGCCCCTCGCATCCGTGTCAACGCCATCGGGCCGGGGCCGACACTGAAGAACGTCCGTCAGACGGACGAGGAATTCGCCGCCCAGCGCGATGCGACCCCGCTCAAGCGCGGTCCATCGCCGGAGGAGATTTGCGCAGCCCTGCGCTTCCTGATCGACGCCCCGTCGGTCACCGGACAGATGGTCGCGCTGGACGGGGGCGAGCATTTGGGGTGGGCGCAGCCGACTTTGGGCTTCGTCCCAACGGAATAGGCGCTTCGGCAAGGTGAGGGGCGCCGTTCATCGATCCGCGCCGTGTTCGGCCGGGCTTCCCGGCGAAAGGACCGCGCGTTGTACACATCCGGCCCTTTCGAAGCAAGAGGCTGTTTGCCCGATCCGAAAATTTAATGGGGCGCTGCCAAAGAGCCGACTTGACTCAAGGTCATCTCAATAAAAACAAAGGCTTACTATAATTGCCCAAATTTTGAGCATAGTCGTGAAATCCCTTGGGCCGCCTTGCTTCGAACAGGGTAACCCGCAGGTTATCTACACACTTATCCACAGGAGTCGTGGATATCCCGATGGACACCCACGGACGAGGTGAGTCGCCCGTATTAACCATTCAGAACAGGGGACGGTTGACCACTCTCCCTGGCTCGACGACATTCGACACATGGCCGACACCGCAGACACCCCCACGGAACTCACCCTCCCCGAGACGGACGGCACGGGAACCGCGCCGCGCCCGCGGCGGCGCCCCGCCGACCTCGCCCGCGGGGTTGAGGTGATCCGCGACCATCTGAAGACGTTGCCCCAGACCCCCGGCGTCTACCGCATGCTGGCGGGCGACGGGGCCGTGCTCTATGTCGGGAAGGCCAAGAACCTGAAGCGGAGGGTGTTCAATTACACCCAGGTCAACCGTCTGCCCGTGCGGCTGCAGCGCATGGTGTCGGAGACCGAGACCATGGAGTTCGTCACGACCCACACGGAGGTCGAGGCGCTGCTCCTCGAATCGAACCTGATCAAGCGGCTGATGCCGCGCTACAACGTGCTGCTGCGGGACGACAAGACCTTCCCGCACATCATGATCACCAAGGACCACGACTATCCGCAGTTGACCAAGCACCGCGGGGCGCGGTCGCGCGACGCCGATTATTTCGGTCCCTTCGCCTCGGCGGGGGCCGTTAACCGGACGATCACGGCGCTCCAGCGCGCCTTCCTGCTGCGCAACTGCGCCGACACGGTGTTCGCGGCGCGCACGCGGCCCTGCCTGCAATACCAGATCAAGCGCTGCACCGCGCCCTGCGTGGAGCGGGTCAGCCCGGCGGAGTATCAGGCGCAGGTGGATCAGGCCCGCGCCTTCCTGTCCGGCAAGAGCCGGGACATCCAGACGGAGTTCGCCGCGAAGATGACCGAGGCGGCGGAGAATCTGGACTATGAAACCGCCGCCCGCTACCGCGACCGAATCCGCGCGCTGACCGCCGTTCAGGCTCATCAGGACATCAACGTGGAAGGCGTGATCGAGGACGCCGACGTGATCGCCGCCTATGCGGAGGGCGGCATGACCTGCGTGCAGGTGTTCTTCTTCCGCGGCGGGCGCAATTACGGCAACCGCGCTTATTTTCCGAGCCACGACAAGGCGGCCGAGACGCCGGAGGTGCTGGCCGCCTTCATCGCCCAGTTCTACGAGAACAAGGCGGCACCCGGCCTCGTGCTGGTCAGCGACGACCTGCCGGAGCATGAACTACTGACCGAGGCGCTGTCGCTGCGCGCGGGCCACCGGGTCGAACTGGCCGCGCCCAAGCGGGGCGACAAGCGCCGCATCGTGGAGCACGCCCTGACCAACGCGCGGGAGGCCCATGGTCGGCGGCTGGCCGAAAGCTCGTCCCAGGCGCGACTGCTGGATGGGGTTGCCGCGGTCTTCGGGCTGGACGGCCCGCCGCAGCGGATCGAGGTCTACGACAACTCCCACGTTCAGGGTGCCCATGCCATCGGCGCCATGATCGTGGCCGGACCGGAGGGCTTCATCAAGAACGCGTACCGCAAGTTCAACATCAAGACCGAGGGCGCCGCCGGGGACGACTTCGCCATGATGCGCGAGGTGATGGCCCGCCGATTCGGGCGCGCCATCAAGGAGGACCCGGAGCGGACGCAGGGCACATGGCCCGATCTGGTGTTGATCGACGGCGGGCAGGGGCAGTTGAACATGGCGCTGGGCGTGCTGGCCGATCTGGGAATCGACGACGTGGCGCTGGTCGGCATCGCCAAGGGGCCGGACCGCGATGCCGGGCGGGAGCGGTTCTTCATGCCCGACCGCGCCCCGTTCCAGTTGGAGATGCGGGACCCGGTGCTTTATTTCCTGCAACGGCTGCGGGACGAGGCGCACCGCTTCGCCATCGGCACCCACCGGGCGAAGCGCACCAAGGCGCTGGGCAAGTCGATGATCGATGAGATTCCCGGCATCGGACCCAGCCGAAAGAAGGCGCTGCTGCATCATTTCGGCAGCGCCGTCGCCGTGTCCCGCGCCGGTCTGGCGGATTTGGAGTCGGTCGAAGGGATCAGCAAGACTGTGGCGAAAAAGATATACGATCATTTCCATTCAGACGGTTAGAATGGCGCCGCCCGACGCGCGTTCCCCCGATTCCAGAGTTCCGACCGATGCTGACCAGCCTGCCGAACCTGCTCACCCTGTCACGCATCGCGGTGATTCCCGTGGTGGTCGGGCTGTTCTACGTGCCGGAGGCGTGGGCGGCCTACACGGCCTGCGCCCTGTTCGCCGCGGCTTGCATCACCGACTGGTTCGACGGCTATCTGGCCCGCGCCTGGGAGCAGGAAAGCGTCATCGGCAAGTTCCTGGACCCCATCGCGGACAAGCTTCTGGTCGCCGCGACTCTCATCATGCTGGTCGCCGTCACCCGGCTGACCGGGCTGTCGGTGCTGGCCGCCGTGGTCATCCTGCTGCGCGAGGTCCTGGTTTCCGGTCTGCGCGAGTATCTGGCGGGGCTGAACGTCGGGGTGCCGGTCACCTGGCTCGCCAAGTGGAAGACCACGATCCAGATGGTGGCGCTGGGCTTCCTGATCGTCGGCGATTACGGACCGGACCATATTCCGGCCACGCTGATCGGTACGCTGGGGCTGTGGGTGGCGGCGATCCTCACCTTCGTCACCGGCTGGGACTATATGCGCGCCGGGCTGAAGCACATGATGGCGCAGCAGCCGACCAAGCCGCGGAAGGGTGCCTCGGGGAACCCGGCCCGCACACCAAGCTGATTCGCCTTTCGCCGCGGGTGACTTTCCGGCTGGCGGCAAACCGGTCCGAACGGTCCGCCGTTCCGCCCCGCCGCTCCGGTTTGTCCGTTCGCATGCCCGTGTGTTTCTGCTATGTGACCGGGGAACGCCCGCGGAGCGATGGGCGGCAAGGCGGAGGATAGAGGCTTCCATGAAGATGTTCGGCCTGACGGGGTGGAGCGGCAGCGGCAAGACGACGCTGATCGTTCGCCTGATCCCGGCGCTGATCCGGCGCGGCCTGACCGTTTCGACGATGAAGCACGCGCATAAGGGCTTCGACATCGACCATCCCGGCAAGGACAGCCACAATCACCGGGAGGCGGGTGCGACGGAGGTGCTGGTCAGCTCCCCCCGCCGCTGGGCGCTGATGCACGAGATCCGGGACGACGAGCCGGAACTGTCCCTGACCGAATTGCTGCCGAAGCTGTCGCCCGTCGATCTGCTGCTGATCGAAGGATTCAAGCGCGAGCCCCACGAAAAGATCGAGGTCTGGCGCGCGTCGGTCGGCAAATCGCTGATCGCGCGCGACGATCCGAGCATCGTCGCGGTCGCCAGTGACGGGCCGGTGCCGGACGCCGGGGTTCCCGTCTTCGACCTGAACGACGAGGAAGCCATCGCGTCCTTCATCATCGAACGTTGCGCGTTGGACCGGTGTGGGGCAACGGGCCGGGCGGTCTGACGGCGGATTGCAGGGTGGAGTAAGGCGATGGCTCAGCTTAGCGACGATTGCTTCGCCTTCGGCGGCGAGATGATGGCGGTGGACCGGGCGCTGGAGCTTCTCGCCGGCCGGCTCCATCCCGTCACGGAAACCCGCCGTATCGGCCTTGCCGACGCGCTGGGGATGGTGCTGGCCGAGGACGTGGTGGCCTCCTTCAACGTGCCGCCCCACGACAATTCGGCGGTTGACGGCTACGCGGTCTTTTTCGACGACCTGACGCCTGACGCAACGACGACACTGCCGGTCACCGGCCGCGTCGCAGCCGGCCATGCGCTGGACCGTCCGGGACGGAGGGGGGAGGCGGTGCGCATCTTCACCGGCGCTCCGATGCCCGAGGGCTTCGACACCGTGCTGATGCAGGAGGACTGCAAGGCGGAAGGCGGCGCCGTCGCCATTCCACCCGGCATCCGCCGCGGCGCCAACCGCCGCCGGGCGGGGGAGGACATGACGCAGGGCAGCACCGTCCTGACCGCCGGGCGCCGCTTGCGGGCGGAGGACATCGGCCTGCTCGCCTCGCTGGGCCGGAGGGAGGTGACGGTGCGCACGGCCCTGCGCGTCGCCGTCTTCTCCACCGGGGATGAGGTGCGGGAACCGGGCGTGCCGCTGGAGCCGGGCTGCATCTACGACGCCAACCGTTTCGCCCTGATCGCATTGCTGCGCCAACTCGGCTGCACCGTGACCGACCTGGGCATCCTGCCCGACCGGCTCGACGCCATTCGGGGCGCACTGGAGGAAGCGGCTGAGGGGCATGACGTCCTCATCACCTCCGGCGGCATGTCCACGGGGGAGGAAGACCACGTCAAGGCTGCGGTGGAGGCTCTGGGCGGGCTGCATTTCTGGCGGCTGGCGATCAAGCCGGGCCGTCCGGTGGCGCTGGGCACGGCCAAGGGGGCGGTCTTCGTCGGACTGCCCGGCAACCCGGTGGCGGTCATGGTCACCTTCCTGCGCATCGCCCGGCCGATCCTGCTGCGCCTGATGGGCGCGGCGGAGGAGGCTCCCGCCTTGTTCCCGCTGCGCGCGGGCTTTACCTACAAGAAGAAGGCGGGGCGGCGCGAGTATGTGCGGGCCACGCTCGCCCGCGCGGCCGACGGGGTTTTGACCGTGGTCAAGCACCCGCGCGACGGGGCTGGCATCCTGTCGTCGATGGTCGAGTCCGACGGGCTCGTCGAACTGCCGGAAGAGGTCACCCGCGTCGAGCCGGGGATGATCGTGGATTTCCTGCCCTTCAGTGAGGTTCGGTGATGAAAATCCTCTATTTCGCCTGGCTGCGCACCAAGATCGGCGTGGCGACCGAAACGGTGGATCTGCCGGCGGAGGTCCGGGACGTGGGCGCTCTGGTGGACTGGCTGAAGACCCGCAGCCCGAAGCACGCCGACGCGCTCGCCAACAGCAAGGTGGTGAAGGTGGCGGTGAACCAGGAGCATGTGCCCTACGACCACCCGATCGGCCCCGGCGACGAGGTGGCCCTGTTCCCGCCCGTTACCGGCGGCTGAAGAAGGAATCCGTGCCGTGACGGTGAGGGTGCAGCGCGAGGATTTCGACGTCGGGGCGGAACTGGCCGCGATGACCGGGGGCAAGACCGGCATCGGCGGGGTGACCCTGTTCGTCGGGCTGGTCCGCGACATGGCGGGGGGCGAGGCCGTCAGCGCCATGACGCTGGAGCATTATCCCGGCATGACCGAGAAGCAGTTGGAAGCCATCGAGGCGGAGGCGCGGGCGCGTTGGCCGCTGGACGATGCGCTCATCATCCACCGCTATGGCCGGTTGGAGCCGGGCGACCGGATCGTGCTGGTCGCCACCGCCAGCGCCCACCGTCAGGCGGCCTTCGAAAGCTGCCACTTCCTGATCGACTGGTTGAAGACCAGGGCGCCCTTCTGGAAGCTGGAGGACACCCCGGACGGCGAACGTTGGGTGGAGGCCAAGGAGTCCGACGACGACGCGGCGGCCCGCTGGGCGAAACCGGCGTAAGGGAAATCGGCGTAAGGTGAGAGGCAGGGCACAGACGGTGTGCTCCGGACGGTGATTGGATTCTCCCCCGCGCAAGGCTGTGCGCGCATGCGGAGTATCCGACCATGCGAAACCGGTTCCTGCTCACCGGACTTGCCGCCCTGCTGGGCGCGCTGGCGTCGTGCCCCGTCCATGGGAAGGAACGGCAACCTGCGGAGCGGGTTTTGACCGACCCGGTCGGCGGCTGCCGCGTCCGCGACCGTGACCCGGACGGGCGGAAGCCGGATCCACGGAAGTCCGTCCGTTGGTCCGGCCCCTGCCGCAACGGCCTTGCCCATGGTGTCGGCCTTCTTGAATGGTTCATCGACGGAGAACCGGCGGGATGGATCGAAGCGACCTTCTTCAATGGATGGGCCGAAGGGCCTGGGCGCAGCGGGCGCGAGGACGGGCAGGTCTTCCAGGGCCTGTTCCGGCATGGCCTCGCCACCGGCGCGGGGACCCTGACGCTGCCGGAAGGACACCGCTATGTCGGCACGTTTGCCCTTGGGCGCCCTACCGGGCAGGGTGAGTTCGTCGCCTCCATGGGGCTGCGTTACCGCGCGATGGTCGACCGGGACGGGCGGGTGTGGCCCGGAGCGCTCCTGGGTCCACAAGTTCCTGAAAAATTCCAATTCGCCGAACGGCCGGGCTCTCGGGGCCGGGCGGCGCCGGGCAGCCTGGAAGAGTGGCTCCGCACGCCGCCATGGGACTTCCGGGATAACGGGCACCGGTGACCAGACCTGCACAGGTGGCGTTTGCCGGACGCGATGCGCCGTGGTGACATCGTGGCCCCTTCGGGAGACGGCGATGAACTGGCAGACCCTCGGATTCTTTTTCGTGACGGCCTTCGTGCTGTCGATGACGCCTGGTCCCAACATGCTGCTGGCAATGAGCCTCGGCCTGCGGTACGGCGTCCGCCGTGCGGCCTGGGGTGGGCTCGGCATGTGCGTGGCGCTGACGCTGATGGCCACCTTGTCGGTGCTGGGCCTCGGTGCCCTGCTGGCCGCGTCGGAGCCGGCCTTCCAGGCGGTGAAATGGGCGGGGGTGGCCTATCTAACCTGGCTCGGGATCGCCGCGTGGCGGGCTCCTGTGCCGGACGGCTCGCCGCGCGCCACCGGCGCTGCGGCGGCGGAGGAAGCTCCGGCCCATCGCCTGTTCCTGCGCGGCCTGCTGGTCGCCTTCAGCAACCCGAAGGCGCTGGTCTTCATGGCCGCCCTGTTCCCGCAATTCATCGACCCGGCGGCTCCGCTGGCGCCGCAGCTCGTGGCGCTGGTGGCGATCATGGTGGTGATCGAGTTCGGCTGGATCATGGCCTACGCCACCGGGGGCAACAGCATTGGCGCCCGGCTGACCAGCGGCTCCGCGGCCCGGACCCTGAACCGGCTGACCGGCGGGCTGATGATCGGCGCGGGCGGACTTCTGGCGCTCGCCCGCCGGCTCTGAGCGCCGGGTTCCTCAGTTCACCCGGCGCAGGGTCGTCTCCAGGCGGCCCTTGCCGGACCGGTCCTGCCATGTGGCGGACAGCCGTCCATCCGTCCGGACTTTGTAGCGCAGCACATTGCGCCCCTTCTCGTCGAACACCAGCTCGCCGTTCTCGATGCGGCCCTTGCGGCGCGCCCGCTCCATCGGCTGGTTGGCCTCCATGCCCGGTCCCAGCACATAGTCGGCATGGACCACATCGCCTTCCACCTTGTTCACCGACAGCGCCACCTCGCGCCCGTTGATGTAGGCGCCGTACCAGACACCGAGGAAGGAGCGCCCGCCCGTACCCAGCGCGGAGGTGGAGGTGCCGCTGCTGCGCGATTCGGGGGTGGCGGCCCGCATCAGCTCCGCGCTCGGCGTGCGGCCCCAGGACTCGTCGCAGGACGGGTCGTCCTGTCGCGGTGGCGCTTCCGCGAAGCGCAGGATGCAGGCACCGAAGCGCCGGACGAACATGCCGGTCGTCGCGGCGCCATGACCGGTCAACAGGGCCGGCTGGTCGACGACGATATGATCCAGCCCGCGCGAGGACAGGATGCTGCGCGCCGGCTCCCCGCGCCCGCCGGGATCGAAGTCGTCCCCGTGGAAGAAGAACAGCATCACCCGCGCGCTCTGGATGCCGCGCAGGATCGGCCAAAGCTGCGAGGCGTTGTCGCGGAAGCTGTCGTAAGAGTCGGAGAAGTTGCCGAAGGCCGCGGGGGCGGTACCCACCACGGCGTCGATCCGGTCGGTCTGCCCGGCGGCCATCAGCGAGATGAAGGCACCGAAGGATTGGCCGGTCAGAACGACCTTGCGGTATCCGCGGTCCTTCAACTGGTCGGCATAGCCCGCCAGCGCGCGGGAGCTGTTCGGCAGTGTGTCGCTGACCCGCATGCGGTCCAGCCGGAAGACATCCCACCCCGCGTCTCGCATGACCTTCATGAAGAGGGGGGTGGGGGCGCTGGAATCCTCCGCATCCACCGACCGGCCATGGCTCCACACCACCGCACCGCGGGCGGCGGTCGGGCCGAGCAGGGTGCCGTCGCCATAGGCAGGGTTCAAGTGAATCTGGGCCGCCGCCGTTTGCGCCGTTCCCAGCATCGCCAACGCCACCGCCAGTCCGAGCAGCGCCTGTCCGACTGTCCGCTTCATCCTTCCACGCTCCTGTTTGCGGGCGTGGAAAGGGTCGCAGAATATGGTTAACCCGACCTTTCCATGTGGCTGGTCCATGTGGCCGGGCCGGCTTTTGTCACCGGGTGTTTTCGCAACTTCGTCCGGCGTGGGCGACCTGCGTCAGAACGTCCCCTTCGATGCAAATGCGAATGACTCGCAAAATAGAATCGGATCGTTTATCGTCGGTCCCGTCACTTCAGTCGGGAGAGGTCAACATGTGCGATTCGGTGGGCGAGGGGCGGATGTCGCCTTGGACGGTGTCCGATCTGACGACGGCGGAGCGCGCGCTCCTGACCGGCTTCCGGCAGTGGTTCCGGCACGGCACCGCGGGCGCCATGGCGGCGATGCGGGCCAGTTTCGGCGTGGCCGGCGTGCCGTCGTCGGCGCTGCTGCCGCTGTTCGCTCTGCTGGGCACCTTCGCCGTGACCAACGCGGGCCGGCCGGCGTTCCGCTGCCCCTCCTGCTCGCGGGTCGGCATGGACGAGATGGCGGTGCTGGACGCGCTGGCCGCGATGCAGGCGGGTGAAGGGGACGTGACGACCCAGGTCTTCGACCGCTGGCTTCCCCTGGTTGCCCTGACCATGGCCACGGATTCCGCGCGGGAACTTGGGGATATCCTGGACGGCGCGCGCATCCGTCTGCCGCGGCGCCGTCCGGCCCGGCTCATAGCGCTGGCGGCGGAATGACCGAAGAAGCGAAGCCGGCGCCCGTCTGCCACACGGCTTCCCTCAACAGGGGCTTGCGCAGAACCCACTGATCGATGGGCACCTGAACCAGTTCGCCTTCAGGGGTGCGGTAGGAATATCGCCCCCGTTCGGTTCCGCTCAGCTCGTATCCCAGCCGCTCGTAGAAGGCGACGACCCCGGCGTTGTCCCGGTCCACGCCCAATTCGGATTCCGAATAGCCGCGGTCGAGTGTCATGCCCTCGGCGGCGGCCATCAGCCGCGTGGCAATGCCCCGGTTCCGGAAAGGCAGGAACACCCGCAACGCCCACAGGGTGGCGCGGCGCAGATGCCGCTTGCGCTGGAAGTCGATGCAGATCTGGCCGGCGGGAAAGCCGTTGATCTCCGCCACCAGAAGGGCGCCGGTTCCGCGTTCCTGGGTGCGGAAGGCCGTGGCGAGAATCTCCCGATGCGGGGTGTGCAGCCCGAACCATTCGAGATCCGGCAAATCGGACCGGCAGGCCGGACGAATTGTGACGGGCAGGGTGATGACGTCCTGCGACGCGGTGGCGGCGTCCATTCCTCCTCCGGATTCAAGCCTTCTGCCGGAATGAACGGACCGACGCAGCGCGCCGTTCCCCGCGCGCCCTGAAAGCCTTACCGGGTAAGGCTTGCGTGCCGGAAACTCAATAAAAGTAAAATTTTATCATAATGCTCGTTATTGGTGATTACGTTCACGCATAACGCAACCTACTGGTTATGCATATTGTCAATATTGACCGATTACGAGATATCTTGATAAGTCTCTAAACAGAGTGAAGAAAGACATCGCAGCCAATCAATGTCTGCGTGTTTATCACGGCCCTAGGAACAAAGGATGGCAGTGCGATGATCAAGATTGTGAACCTGGGACGCACCGGCCTTTTCGTCGCGATGCAGAACGGCACTCTCACCACTATCAATGGCCGCAGCCACTGGCGCTCGCTGGAGGACGTCCGTTCGGCGGCCAACGCGGCGAAGATCAAGATCAGCGACGCGGTTCTTCGCACCGTCCCCTGACCGTAGCCTTTTCGCAGCGATTCTTCGGCACCGGCGGGACCCGACAGCGGGAAAGATAGGGGAAAGTTGGCCGGCGGCACCGGAACGGTCCGCCGGCCAATGTCCGTTCCGGCGATCAGCCGGCGCGTACCCGCGCCAGGAAACGGTCGACTTCCGCCCGCAGGTTCGTGGACTGGATGGACAGTTCTTCCGTCGCCGACAGAACGCTGCGCGCTTCCGCCCCGGTGTCCGACGCCGAAGAGTTGACGCGCACGATGGTCTCGCTCACCTCGCGGGTGCCGATGGACGCCTGCTGGACGTTGCGGGCGATTTCGGTGGTGGCGGCACCCTGCTCATCCATGGCGGACGCGATGGAAGTGGAGATGTCGTTGATCCGCGCGATGGTTTCGGAGATCGAGCGGATGGCGAGGACCGCTTCCTGGGTCGCTCCCTGAACAGCGCCGATCTGCGCGTTGATCTCTTCTGTCGCCTTGGCGGTCTGGTTGGCGAGGCTTTTCACCTCCGACGCCACGACGGCGAATCCCTTGCCGGCTTCCCCGGCCCGCGCCGCCTCGATGGTGGCATTCAAAGCCAGCAGATTCGTCTGGCTGGCGATGTCATGGATGAGTTTCACCACCTGGCCGATGCGGCTGGCAGCCTCGGCCAGGCCCTGCACGGTGGTGTTGGTGCGTTCCGCCTGCGACATGGCCTCGCCGGCGATGGCCGCCGATTGGGTGACCTGATGGCTGATTTCGCCGATGGAGGCCGTCAGTTCCTCCGCCGCCGCGGCGACCGTCTGGATGTTGACGGAGGCTTCCTCCGCCGCCGCCGCCACCTGGGTGGACTGCACGCTGGTCTGCTCGGCGGTGTGGCTCATGTTCCGGGCGGTGCCCTGGAGCTGCTGCGCCGCGGAGGCCACGGCCTGCACCACGCTCTTCACCTCGCGTTCGAACGAGTCGGCGGTGCTGCCCAATTCGCGCGAGATGATCGCGGCGGTGTTCAGATCGACATAGACGGAGGTCGCCAGATCCATGTCCAGGAAGACCGCCTTGTTGATCGCCTGCATGAGCTGGGCGAGCTTTTCCGGTTTCTTGCGGTAGACCTGATAGGCGATGTCGATCAGCTTGTTCAGCGTGAAGCAGTAGGCGCCCGTGTACCAGCGCGGCTCCAGCCCGATGCGCTGATGCGCCTGACCGATCCTCAACACCTGCGCCATGTAGGCGTCGTCGAAGGTGCCGGTAAAGACGTTTCTCAGCCAATGCTGCTTCTGCATGTCGCGCGCCCGGCTGACCACCGAGGGGTTGGCGAGAAGCGTAGCGACCTGTGGGACGGTGCGCAGGTAGCCGTAGAAATCCTCAAGGACCTGATCGATGCGCTGCGCGAGGTGGGGCTGGAATTCCCGAAGGATGGCCTTCGTGGGGTCGTCGATTCGCAAGAATGAGATTCGATCGAGGATGGATTGTGTCTGGGCAGAATGCGACATGGATCGACTTCCCCGCGGAAATAGGACTGCGCCAGATTAGCTGAATTTGTTTTTAATGCAACGTAACTAACCTGCGGACGGCACTATGGGGAATTCTAGCCGGTGTGAAAATCGGCAGTGTTGTCGCAGGTTGGTCAATTTACGGTGAGTTGATGAAATAAAAAAAACCGGCGGAGCCAGGTGTATCCGCCGGTATGTCATCAAATCATCGCAAAGATCGACCAATCTTCTCCGTCAGGCTGCCATATGGGCCGGCGCGCGGCGCAACGCCTGGGCGGCGCTGAGGACGGCCTTTTGCAGCTTCTCGAAGGCCCGCACCTCGATCTGACGAACCCGCTCGCGCGATACGCAAAACTGCTGGCTCAACGACTCGAGGGTGGACGGATCGTCCTTCAGACGGCGCTCGAACAGGATGCGGCGTTCGCGGTCGTCCAGCCGCTCCAGGGCCTGACCGACCAGCCGGCGGCGCAACGCCAGTTCGTCGGCATCGGCGATCACGCTTTCCTGCGTCGGACGGTCGTCGGCCAGAAGCTCCAGCCAGTTGGTCTCGCCGTCGCTGGACAGGGCGGCGTCGAGCGAGCTGTCGTTGGACGAGAGCCGGCGGTTCATCTCGATCACCTCCTGCTCCGGCACGTCCAGCTCGGTCGCGATGGCGGTGACGGTGGACGGGGACAGGTCTCCCTGCTCCAGCTCCTCCATCTGGCTCTTCAGGCGGCGCAGGTTGAAGAACAGCTTCTTCTGGGCCGCCGTGGTGCCCATTTTCACCAGCGACCAGCTGTGAAGAATGTATTCCTGAATGGCGGCGCGAATCCACCATGTGGCGTAGGTCGCGAAACGGAAGCCGCGTTCCGGATCGAATTTCTGCGCGGCCTGCATCAGACCCACATTGCCCTCGGCGACGAGGTCGGTCAGGGGCAGGCCGTAGCCGCCGAAGCCGCGGGCGATCTTGATGACCAGCCGCAGGTGGCTGCCTACCAGACGTTCCAGCGCTTGGCCGTTGCCGCGGTCGCGCCAGGCGACGGCCAGTTCGCGCTCTTCATCGGGGGCCAGGATGGGGAACCGCTTCGACTCCTCGACATAACGGGTCAGGCTGGCGTTTTCACCAGTCAGGAGTTTCTTGAGCACTCCAGCCTCCTCTCTCCAACGCTCCACCGTCTCTTGTCGCGGAACCCTTTCGGTGGACGCTTGGAGACGCCCATCGTTTCGGCATTCTTATTGTAGGGGATTTGCCGAAATTATCCGGGAACACGCCAATCAGACAACGATACTGTGCCGCCGCCACCAAGTTGGATCAAGCCTTGAAACGGCGGTGCAGCAATATTTTTTGGCGTATATCCGGTCTATTCGGTCTTCATGGGTGGCAAAATGATCTGGCAAACTTTTGAAGGATTGGCGAAAACGTGAGGGATTTCGTTTGGAATGAAGGCGGATACGATCCACTCCGCTTTGTCATCACTCGGCCGAAGGCATTCATCTTTTGCATAGGTTATGGCCATACAGACTATCGAGCCCGGCTTTAGAGCGTAGGACCTTCGATGGGGGGTGCGGTGAAACGCATTGGCTGCCCGGCGCAAAGCTTCTGTTCGTTGAGGTTGTGGGCGTGCTATTCCAGACCGAACAACGCGAGAGGCCATCCATGCACATCCGCGACAGCCGAGCGGACGATCTGGAGCGCATCCAGGCGATCTACGCCCACCACGTCCTGACGGGCACCGCCAGCTTCGAGGAGGTTCCACCCGGCCTGGAAGAGCTGGCCAGCCGGCGGGACGACGTGCTGGGCCGGGGTATGCCCTATATTGTCGCGGAGATGGAGGGTCGGGTCATAGGATATGCCTATGCCGGCCCTTATCGGCTGCGCACCGCCTACCGCTACACCGTCGAGGATTCGATCTATCTCGACCCAGATTGCATGGGGCGTGGAGCGGGCCGCGCCTTGCTTTCCGTGGTGATCGACCGATGTGCGGAGGCCGGTTGCCGCCAGATGGTTGCGGTGATCGGCGGCAACGGCAACGCCGCATCGATTGGCCTGCACCGCAGCCTGGGCTTCGAGCCGGCGGGCCTGCTGAAAGCGGTGGGATTCAAGTTCGGGCACTGGGTGGACAGCGTTTTGATGCAGCGTCCACTCGGTTACGGCGATACGGCACCGCCTGACGGTTATTAGCAGAAGAAAATAAAAGGGGCCGTTGGACGAACCAACGGCCCGAGTTTATGGAGGAAACGCTCCAGAGGCGTATGTGAAGAATTCTTATGCTGCATTGCACAATCGTGCCGCGCGCAGAATGTCGCAGTGGTCATGACTTCGTTACATCCGATTTTCTTGGTTTCTTCACAACCCCCAACCCTTGAGTGCTGAAAACGGAAATGGGCGCACCCTTAAGATGTGCCCGCCGTTGCAAGCAATGGGAAAGTGCAATGCAAAGGGCAGGGGATCAGTCCTGCACGACCCGCTTGCGGCCCAGACCGAGCTTGGTTGCCATCTCCGACCGGGCCTTGGCATAGTTCGGGGCGACCATTGGATATTCCGCCGGCAGGCTCCACTTGGCGCGATAGTCGTCCGGAGACATGTCGTAGACGGTCTTCAGATGCCGCTTCAGCATCTTCAGCTTCTTCCCGTCTTCCAGGCAGACGATGTATTCAGGGGTGACCGATTTCTTGATCGGCACCGCGGGGACCAACTCGGCCTTGGCCGGTGCGGCCTTCTCCTCGCCCAGGCTATTGAAAGCCGCCTTCACGTTGAGGATCAGCGCCGGCAGGTCGGCGACCGGTACTGCGTTGTTGCCGACATAGGCCGAGACAACCTTGGCGGTCAGGGCCTGCAATTCCGATGCTTCGATGGTCATGGCCGCGTTCAGCTCCGTTCCCCAGTAGATCAGCCGTTTTGGATCAGCCGTTTTTGGATCAGACGTTCACCACGTCGCGCAACTGCTTGGCCGGCTTGAACCGAGGCGCCTTGGACGCGGCGATCTTCACAACCTCGCCGGTGCGCGGGTTGCGTCCTTCGCGGGCGGCGCGCTCGGCGACCTCGAAAATACCGAAACCGGCAAGACGCACCTCCTCGCCACGGCCAAGCGCCGATGAGATGCCTTCGAACACCGACTGGACGACCTTCGCCGCATCGGACTTGCGGATTCCGGCGGTGGTTGCGACGGTCTCGATGAGCTCGGCTTGGTTCATGCGAAACTCCCAGTGCTTCTGCGCGTGTGGATTTTCCCGTGTTCTTGGCAGATTGAATCCATCCGCACAAGAGCGACGGATGGAAAAACAACCATAAGTGTTTCGCTGGTCGTGAATTCTCGCATCCACTGTGACCCGTATGCATCAAAGCGACCTTTCGTCGCGGCGCAACGGTGCCAAGGGAGCGCCAAGGGATGGTTGTTTTCGGTCGAAAGTTGAACGACTCGCAGGGGCGTGAATCTTGAACGGAAAATGGGCAATTCCATTTGCGTCGCGTTCGGGTCCTGGCCCCCTGACGACCAAGGCGTCAGCGGTGATATCGGATAACGCTTGAATTCACTGCGGACGCAGCGCAATCAAGTGGGCCTTCTTGTGGATTCCCTTATCGCTCCCGTCATCCTTGATTTCATGGGAAGGCCGCTGTGGGGCTGGCCGACCTTCATCGGCATCGCTGCATCTTCGGCGCCTTTCCGCCGATTGCCGGCGTGAAGATGCCGTTCCCCGTGGACCGGGAGCCGGAACTGGCCGAGAGGCTTGCCGGCAAATCCCCGACGTTCAGCCGGTGAAGCCCAAGCGTTTCAGGGCGGCGATGCTCTCCTTCGCGCCGGTGTGCAGGATGAAGTCGCCGCCCGCCTGCGTCCAGGGTTCACGGGCTTTCTCGCGGTCGTCCACCAGAACCGTTCCCGGCCCGCCGTAGCGATGCTTGTCGCGGGCCATGCAGGTGATGACCCGCACATGGGAACCCAGCATGTGGGCGACCCAGCGCCGCTTCTGCTCCGGCGCCCAGGAGCCCAGCGGCAGGCCGGTCAGGATGGTGGGCTCATAGGGTTCGCAGAAACGCCAGAGATCCTGCGCGTCGTGCATGAACTCCAGCGTTCCGAAAAAGTTGGGGTGGCGGGACAATTCCCGCCACATGACTCTCATGGGAATGTCCTCCGGGCGCTTGCCGGTGACCGCCTTCACGCCGCGGTCGAAATCGGCCAGAACGCCGTCGAGGTCGAGGAACAGTCTGGGCCTTCGCATCGCTTACCCTTCCAGTTCCGGCCTTGCCCGGAACTGGTCCAGGGCCGCCGGGTTGGCCAGCGCCTCGGTGTTCTTGATGGGGCGGCCGTGCACCGCGTCGCGCACCGCCAGTTCGGTGATCTTGCCCGAGCGCGTGCGCGGGATGTCGCCGAC
>JAEYPE010000176.1 GCA_023411035.1 Pseudomonadota bacterium | reverse complement strand
CTGCATCGAGACGCTGCTGTGCGGCGCCGGGCTGGCCCGCCTGCACCTCCGGCGGACGGGGGAGGCGCTGGCCGCGCCGGAGATCGCCGCCCGCGCCCGGTCCGGCGACGCGCAGTCCCTGGCGACGCTGGCCCACCATGCCGATGCGCTGGCCCGCGCGCTGGCCGCCGTCATCAACCTTCTGGACCCCGACGCCGTGGTGGTCGGCGGCGGCCTGTCGGACCTGCCGGGGCTGTACGAAGCGGTGCCGGCCCTGTGGGGGCGCTGGGCGTTGGGCCCGGCGCCGCGCACCCGCTTCATCCGGGCGCGCCACGGCGCCGAGAGCGGCATGCGGGGCGCGGCGTGGCTCTGGCCCATGGGGTGATGTCTTTCGGCGCAGGCCCGAAAGCCATCCGTACAAAGCGAAAGGGCGGCTCCACCGGGAAGCCGCCCTTTCGCATGTCCGGGTGTCCGGTATCCGTTACTCGGAAACGGTCTGCCAGAAGAAGAACACGACGGCCAGAACCATCAGGGCGATGTCCATGGGTAAGTCTCCTCGATGCTGCATGTGCGGGCCAAGAAATCTGGGGCCTCTATACGACAGTTTTGCGCGCGCGTGCAGGGGGTGATTCACGGAACGGCCATTTTGCCGCCGATCCAGGTCGCCCGGACCGTCAGCCGCTCGTCCAGATGCACGAGATCGGCGGCCAGACCGGGCCGGATTCGCCCGCGCCGCCCCGTCATGCCCATGAAATCGGCGGGGTAGGCGGAGGCCATGCGCAGCGCCTCGTCCAGCGGGATGCCGACGCGCTCCACGGCGTTGCGCACCGCCGTCGCCATGTCCAGGGCGGAGCCCGCCAGCGTGCCGTCCGCGGTGACGCAGCGCCCATCCTCCACCCGGATGTCCTGGCCGTAGAGCCGGAAGTTACCGGAGGCGCCGACCGGGGGCATAGCGTCGGTGACCAGGAACAGCCGCCCCCGCGCCTTCGCCTTCCAGGCCAGACGGACGGTGGCGTCATGGACATGGTGCCCATCCACGATGATTCCGCACCAGACCGCATCGTCCTCCAGCGCGGCCCCCACCATGCCGGGCTCGCGGGAGCCGAGTTGGCTCATGGCGTTGAACAGGTGGGTGACCCCGGTGATGCCGGCGGCGAAGCCGGCCTTCGCCTGCGCCCAGGTGGCGGCGCTGTGGCCGGCGGCGACGCGCGGGCCGGCGGCGGACAACCGCCGGACCTGCTCCAGCGGAACCGCCTCCGGCGCTAGCGTGACCAGGGCCGGCAGGCCGGACAGGCCGCCGAGCAGGGCGAGGTCGTCGGCGCCGGGAGCCGCGATGAAGCGCGCGTCATGGACGCCTCGGCGTTCCGGCGCGATGTGGGGGCCTTCCAGATGGATGCCCAGCACGCCGGGCACGCCCTCGGCCATCGCGGCGCGCACCGCGGCCACGGCGGCGGCGCGCTTGTCCACCGAATCGGTGATGACGGTGGGCAGCAGGCCGGTGGTGCCGAAGCGGCGGTGCGCCTCGGCGATGCGGCGCAGCGTCGCCACGTCCGGCCTGTCGTTGAACAGCGCGCCGCCGCCGCCATTCACCTGAAGGTCGATGAAGCCGGGGGCAAGAATGCCGCCGCCCAGATCCGTCACCTCCGCACCGGCCGGAATCGCGTCCGGCCCGACGATCGCGGCGATGGCCGGGCCGTCGATCAGCAGCGCGGCGCCCTCCAGCACGGAGTCGCCGGTGTGGAGCGTGGCGTTGACGAGCGCTCTCAGCCGTCCGTCGCCGGTGGGCCTGTTTGCGTTGCTCAAGGGTTCGCGTCCAATGGTTTGCCGCGGGTGGTCCGCCGCGGACGGACAGGAAAACCCGAACGGCCCGGCGGCGCAAGAGCCGGCGGGGTTCAACATAACCCTTCGTGTGGTAGGGGTTATGTCCCTGGATTTGTTGGGCTATGTATTCGTTAGGGATTGCCAGAAGGGACAGGTTTCTGGCAGAAAAAAGGCCGCTGACAAGCAGCGGCCTGAGTTTAGGGAGGAAACGCCCAAGAAGGGCGAAGCAGCAATCGCTTGCTGCACTGCAAAATTAACAAAGATCTCAGGCGGGTGCAAACCCCGAAGCGGCGGCCCCCATGTGGGGCCGCTGCTTTTTCCGGGGCTTATGTGACCGGAGTGTCACAATATTAGCTGGGCCGATAGCATTGCTGGTTAACGCATCCGGACCCGAAGGCGCGCTGCTCCGTTGTCCCTATCGTGCGCTGGCCAACGATGCCCGCCGACGATGCCTGCCGACGATGCCTGCCGACGATGAAGGAGAGCCGCTCTTGAACGACCAGCCGCCTCTGCCGTCTCCCGATTTCATCGAAAGCAAACCTTCGGCGCTCGCCTGGTTCGGCGCCTTCGCGGCCATGCTGGGCGACCGGCGGCCCGCCGTCTTCCTCGATTACGACGGAACCCTGACGCCCATCGTGGAGCGTCCCGATCTGGCGGTCCTGGACGAATCCGTCCGCGCGGTGATCCGGCGGCTCGCCGGGCTGTGTCCCGTGGCGGTGGTCAGCGGGCGGGACTTGGAGGATGTGGCCCGCCATGTGGGGATCGGGAATCTGATCTACGCCGGCAGCCACGGCTTCGACATTCGCGGCCCTGGTCTGCGCATCCGGATCGGCGAGGAGTATCTGGGCGACCTGGACGACGCGGAAGCCGCCCTGATCCAGCGATTGGGCGGGGTTCCGGGCGCGCTGGTGGAGCGCAAGCGCTTCGCCATCGCGGTTCATACCCGGCGCGTCGCTCCGGAACACAAGGAGCCGGTGGCCGAGGCGGTGCGCGGCGTGGCGGCGTCCCTGCCGACGCTGCGCGTCACCGGCGGGAAGGAAATTCACGAGTTGCGGCCCAACCTGCCCTGGGACAAGGGCCGGGCGGTGCTGTCGCTGCTCGACAGGCTGGGGCTGACGGGGCCGGGGACGCTGCCGCTCTACCTCGGCGACGACGAGACGGACGAGGACGCCTTCCGTGCGCTGGCGGCGCGCGGAGAGGGACGGGGCGCCGGCATCCGCGTCATGGACCCGCCCGCCCCCAGCGCCGCCGGCTGGAGCCTGAAGGACCCCGCCGAGGCCGGCGCCTTCCTGGACCGGCTTGCCCGCCATCTGGCGGACGGGTAAGGTAGAGGTTCGGTCAATCGAGGGTCCCCACCATGGACATCAGCGCGCTCGGCACGCCGAGAATGCCGTCCCTGCCCGACGCGCAGTCATCCGCCATGGCGGGGCTTCAGGGCGCGCAGGCCCGCGCGGACGAAGCGGGCGCCCAACTCGCCGCCGGCAACATCGACCCGGCGGTGGTGGTCAGCCTGTCCGCCGCCCAGACCGACTTCGCCGCCAACGTCAAGGTCATGCAGGCCGCGCAGGACAACGCCAAGCGCGTGCTGGACCTGCTGGCGTGAGCCTTCACACCGCCAGATAGGCCCGGCGGGCCTCTTCGTCCTCCAACAGCGCCTTCATCGGTCCTTCGAAACGGATCTGCCCCTTCTCGATGACGCTCGCGCGGTCGGCGACCGCGGCGGCGAAGGCGAGGTTCTGTTCGGACAGCAGGATGGACAGCCCTTCCGCCTTCAGGGCGCGCAGGGCGTCGGCCATCTGCTGCACGATGCGCGGGGCCAACCCCTCCGATGGTTCGTCGAGCAGGAGGAGGGACGGGTTGCCCATCAGCGTGCGGGCCAGGGTCAGCATCTGCTGCTCGCCGCCGCTCATCCGCCCGCCGCGTCGCCCCCGCATCTCGGCGAGGTTGGGGAAGAGGGCATAGAGCCGGTCCGGCGTCCAGTGGGGCGCGCCGGGGCGGGGAGGTTGGCGGCCCACCTCGAGGTTTTCCTCCACCGTCAGGTCGGTGAAGACCCGCCGATCCTCCGGCACATAGCCGAGGCCGAGCCGCGCGATGCGGTGCGGCGGCAGGGCGGAGACGTCGCGCCCGTCGAAGGCGACCGATCCGGCCCGGCGGTCCAGCAGGCCCATGATCGCCTTCATGGCGGTGGTCTTTCCGGCGCCGTTGCGGCCCATCAGCGCCACCACCTCTCCCCGGCCGACGGCCAGATCGACGCCGGTCAGGATGTGGGCGCGCCCGTACCAGGCCTGAAGCCCGTGGACGGCCAGAAGGGGGGCGGACAGAGGGGGCTGGCCGGTCATGCCGCGCCTCCCAGGTAGACCGCCTGCACGCGCGGGTCGGCGCGCACGGCGTCGGGGGGGCCTTCGGCGATCAGCTGGCCGCGGTCGAGCACGATGATGCGCGTGGCGTGGCCGAACACGACGTCCATGTCATGCTCCGTGAACAGCACGGCGAGGCCGCGCTCGCGGACGAGGGAGGAGGTCAGGGCCATCAGTTCCTGCCGTTCGCCGGGGGCCATGCCGGCGGTCGGTTCGTCCATCAGCAGGACCTTCGGGTCGCCGGCCAGCGCCATGGCGAGTTCCACGCGCTTCAGGTCGCCATAGGCCAGCACGCCGCAGGGGCGTTCCGCCTGCATGCCCATGCCGACCCGCTCCAGCAGGGCCATCGCCTCGTCACGGAACGCGGAAGCCGCCGGCGTCCACAGCCCGAACAGGCGCCGGTGCGCGGACAGCAGCACCATCTGCACATTCTCGCGCACCGTCATGGAGGCGAAGGTGGCGGTGATCTGGAAGGTGCGCCCGACGCCCATCCGCCAGATGCGGCGCGGCGGCAGACCCACGATGTCCACCCCGTCCAGCCGCACCGTGCCCGCGTCGGGGCGGAGCTGGCCGTTCAGCAGATTGAAGCAGGTGGTCTTGCCGGCCCCGTTCGGGCCGATCAGCGCCAGGATTTCCCCAGCTTCAAGGGCGAAGGAGACGCCGCGCACCGCCTGCACCCCGCCGAAGGAGCGCTGGAGATCGTTCACGGCCAAGCGGCTCATGCGTCCCTCCCGCGGGTCCACAGGTCGCGGGCGAAGCCGGCCACGCCCTTGGGGAAGGCCAGGACCAGCACCAGGATGATGACGCCCAGGACCAGCCGCCACCAGTCGGTCAGGCTCATCGCCTGGATCTCCAGCAGGTGGAACAGCGCGGCCCCCACCACCGGGCCGCTCAGCGTCTGGATGCCGCCCATCAGCACCATGACCAGGGCGTCCACCGAGACCGGCACGGCCATCAGGGTGGGGAAGACGCTGCCCTTGGAAAAGGCATAGAGCCCGCCCGCCAGCCCGGCGGCGGAGCCGGCCAGCGCGAAGCTGAGCCACTGGTGGCGGCGCACGTCGATGCCCACCGACTCGGCCCGCAGGGCGGAATCGCGCCCGGCGCGCAGCGTGTAGCCGAAGGGCGCGAAGGCGGCGCGGCGCAGCAGCAGGAGCGCACCGCCGGCCAGCGCCAGCGTCAGCCAGTAATAGGCCGCCTTGCCCGCCGCCCAGTCCGGCGGCCAGACGCCGAGGATGCCGTTGTCGCCCCCGGTGAAGCCGTACCATTGGAAGGTCACCGACCAGACGATCTGCGCGAAGGCCAGGGTGAGCATGGCGAAATAGAGCCCGGACCGCCGCACGCAGAACCATCCCGCGGCCAGCGCTCCCAGTCCGGCGACCAGCGGCGCGGCGGCCAGCGCCAGCGGCATGGGTGCCGCCATATGCTTGACCAGCAGCGCCGCGCCATAGGCGCCCAGCCCGAAATAGGCGGCGTGCCCGAAGGAGACGAGCCCGCCCAGCCCGATCAGCACATGCAGGCTCGCCGCCAGAAGCGCCAGGATCACCACCTCCGTCAGCACGATCAGCGCGTAATCGCCGGCCACCAGCGGCACCGCGGCCAGCAGGGCCAGCAGCAGGGCGGGGACCCAGCGCGCCGCTCCGATGGCCGCGATCAGCGGCGGGCCGGGGCTGGCGGCGGTGGGAGGGGCGTCCTCCGCGCGGCCCAGCAGGCCGTAGGGGCGGATCACCAGCACCACCGCCATGAACAGGAACACCAGAACCAGCGTGATCTCGGGGAAGACCAGGATGCCGAAGGCCTGCAACTGCCCGATCAGCAGCGAGGCGATGAAGGCCCCGGTCAGGCTGCCCATGCCGCCGACCACCACGACCACGAAGGCCTCCACCACGATGGCCATGTCCATGTGCAGGTTCACCGCCTCGCGCGGGACCTGGAGCGCGCCGCCCAGCCCGGCCAGCGCCGAGCCGAGAAACAGCACGCCGGTGAACAGCCGCGCCGGATCGACGCCCAGTGCGGAGGCCATGTCGCGGTCCTGCGTCGCCGCCCTGACCAGCGTGCCCCAGCGCGTGCGGTTGAACAGCAGCCACAGCAGGCCCAGCACCAGCGGCCCCAGCCCGATCAGCATGAGGTCGTAGAGCGGGAAGGGCTGGTCCAGGATGTCGACGGACCCCTTCAGCCCCGGCGCCCGGCGGCCCAGCAGATCGTCCGCTCCCCAGATCCAGGAGGCGGCGTCCTGGACGACCAGCACGACGCCGAAGGTGGCGAGAAGCTGGAACAGTTCCGGAGAGCGGTAGAGGCGGCGCAGCAGCCCCACCTCCATCAGCGCGCCGAGCAGCCCGACCGCCAGCGAGGCCGCAGCCACCGCGCCCCAGAAGCCCAGCGGCGTGGTTCCCCAGCGCTCCACCAGCGTCCAGCCGAGATAGGCGCCCAGCATGTAGAAGGAGCCGTGCGCGAAATTCACGATCCGCGTCACGCCGAACACGATGGTCAGCCCGGACGACACCAGGAACAGCGTCGCCGCCGTGGCGAGGCCGCTGAGAAACTGCACGAGGTAGAAGGACATCGGCTTTCCGGAGTTCGTTCGCTGGGGGGCGGCTTGCCCCCACCCCAACCCTCCCCCGCCTGGACGGGGGAAGGGGCGGTGTTTACTCCGGACGCATCTTGCGAACGGCCTCGTCGGACGGGAGATAGTCCGCGCCGTCGGCGTAGCGCCAGCCGGTCATCACACCCTGGCCGTCCTTCACCGTGGTCTTGCCGACATAGGCGCCCAAGGTCGCCTGGTGGTCGAGCGCGCGGAAGACGATCGGTCCGAAGGGGCTGGACAGCGGCAGGCCGGACAGCGCGTCAACGACCTTCTCCGGATCGGTGGAGCCGGCCTTCTCCACGGCGGCGGCGATGGCCTTGAAGGTCGCGTAGCCGACGACGGAACCCTGGCGCGGCGTTTCCTTGAAGCGCGCCACATAGGCGTCACGGAACGCCTTGTGCTCCGGCGTGTCGATCTGCTCCTGCGGGTAGCCGGTGACGATCCAGCCCTCCGGCGCCTCGTCCTTCATCGGGTCGAGATATTCCGGCTCGCCGGTCAGCAGGCTGACCACGCTGCGGTTGCGGAACAGGCCGCGCCCCTCGCCCTCGCGCACGAACTTGGCGAGGTCGGCGCCGAAGGTGACGTTGAAGATGGCGTCGGGCTTCGCCGCGGCCAGCGCCTGCACGGTCGGCCCGGCCTCCAGCTTGCCCTGCGCCGGCCACTGTTCGGCCACGAACTCCACGTCCGGGCGCTTTTCCGACAGGAGCTGGCGGAACCACTGCACCGCCGACTGGCCGTATTCGTAGTTGGGGGCGACGGTGGCCCAGCGCTTGGCCGGCAGCTTCGCCGCCTCCTCCACCAGCATGGCCGCCTGCATGTAGGTGCTGGGGCGCAGGCGGAAGGTGTAGCGGTTGCCCTTGGTCCAGGTGATGGCGTCGGTCAGCGGTTCCGCCGCCACGAAGGGCACCTTGTTGCGCGCGGCGAAGTCCGCCACCGCCAGCCCGACGTGGGAGAAATAGGTGCCGGCCAGCAGATCGACCTTCTCGTTGGACAGAAGCTCCTGCGCCACGCGCACGGCATCGTCCGGCTTGCCGGCGTCGTCGCGGGAGACGACCTCCAGCTTGCGTCCGCCGAGCAGGCCGCCCGCGGCGTTCACCTCCTCCACCGCGAGTTGCCAGCCCTGGCGGTAGGGGATCGTGAAGGCTGGCAGACCGGTGTAGCTGTTGATCTCGCCGACGCGAATCGGCTGGCCGCCGGATTGCGCCCGGGCGACAGGCATCGGCGCGGCAAGGCTGAGGACGGCGGCGAGGGCGGCGGCGCCCGGCGCAAGCAGGAGATGGCGGCGGTTCATGATCGGCGGAATCCCGGCGCGGTTGGCGGCTGCGTGAACGCGTTGGCGAACGCAATATCTGCGTTCATAGCAAACCCACCGCAAAAGTCACCGTTCCGTTGCACCGCATCACGCCGGCTTTCCACCGGCCGGCCCTTGCGCCGCCGGTTTCACATCAGGCGGGCGAGCAGCGTGAGGAAGGTTGCCTGCTCTTCCGGGGTCAGCGGCGCAAGCGTGGAGTTATGCGCCTGGGTGGCGTTTTGCAGCAGGGTGCTGACCAGCGATTGTCCGCTGCTGGTCAGGCTGACGCTGGTGCGGCGCCGGTCCTGCGGGTCCGGCTGGCGTTCCACCAAATGGCGCTCCACCAGGCGCAGGATCACGCCCTGGGTGGTCGCGGGGTCCATATAGGTCAGCCGCCCGAGTTGGTTCTGCGACAGCGCCCCTTCGGTCCGCAACGTGACCAGGGCGCCCCACTGTGTGGGGGTGATCTGGGAATTGCCGATCATATCCATGAAAATGGATGACGCGCGTTGGTGTGCCCGGCGAAGTCGATAGTGCACCTGCCCGGACAGCAGGTAATCGTCGGCCGGGGGATGGGCGATTTGATCCATGGGCGCACACGAGCGTTGCGAAGCCGGCCCGTTTCCGGATGACGGCGGATGGTCTGCGGAGCGCCGTGCGACAGGCTCGGTCCCGGTCCGGAAGGGTTGGATTCCGAACCCGCACCAAATGCAGCAGGCTTCGCTTTCAAACCTAGGCATCCAATTTGCGATAGGCAACGCTCGCCTCTGCGGCATACGGCCACAGTCTACGCCTCTTCATCTTTTAATAACCTAAAGCACTCGCGCGTCAAATCTGGTCTGGTGTCTGAGCAATGGGCGCGAGAGTCTAGGGTGCAATCTGCATATTCGGGTGTGTCTTGGTGATGCCAGGGGATTCTCCCCGCATTTCGATTATGGATTTTGCTTCGGTGGGTAAGTGTCCGGAGGCGGAGTCCTTTCCCGATCCGATTTCGGGAGATCGCCGTCCGGGGGTGGCACGCCGCCGGGCGTGTAGGGTGGCATCACCACATCGTCGCCAGGATGCTGCGGTGATCCGGGGGGTGATCCGGGGGGTGATCCGGGGGGTGATTTAGAAGGCGGCTGTGGTTCGGACTTGGGCGGCGGATGGGTGTTCAGCGGTCCGGTCATGGCCGGTGCTCCGTCGTGATGGCGTCTGCACCGATGAACCGGCGCCATCCGTCGCCGGTTCCCACGGGGCCACCGGGTATCTTTGTGCAGGTCCTATGACCTTTGTTCTAAAACGGCGTCCCTATTACAATAGTATGCGCGTCTAACGCAAGTCTTGTTGCCCCAACAACACAGGCGCGAGCAAAAACCAACGGCAATCGGCTTCACTGTTGCACGGACATCACGCCATGAGTTGTCTTTGCAGCGACTGTCCGCTTCTCCTGGAGCGGTGATTGCACATTCCGAGGCCATTCGGCCGACCGATACGAGCCACTGATCTCAGCCTTGCGCGGTGACCCATGAAGCCCAGTTTCCTGTCCTTCCTCGCCCTCGCGCTCGCGTCCACCGTGCTGACGGCGCTGCCCGCGGCAAAGCCGGTCAGCGCCCAGGAACTGCAGCGCGGTGAATCCGTGCTGGAGCGCCGCCGTCCGGAGGTCGAACAGCTCGGCATCCGCGCCGGATCGTTCCGTATCCTGCCGCGCCTCGAAACCGGCGTGACCTATGAAAGCAACGTCTTCGCGACCGAGAGCAATACCCGCGACGACTTCATCTGGGTCATTCAGCCGAGCGTCGACGTGCGTTCGGACTTCAACAATCACGCCCTGAACTTCTCGGCATCCGGCAATATCGGGCGCTTCTTCGACTTTTCATCGGAGAACTACGCCGATTACCGGGCGCAGGTAAACGGCCGTTACGACATCTCCCGCGATTCCTCGGTCAGCGGTCTGCTGTTCAGCCGCCGCGACCATGAGGGACGGTCCGACCCGAACTTCGACGTGTCGCTGGCCACCGGCGCGGTGGTGCCGCGCTTCGCGGAGCCGGTGAACTACTTCACAAATGGCGGCGAGGCGTCCTTCAACCAACGCTTCAACCGCCTGCGCTTTCGCCTGACCGGCCTTGCCCAGTACACCTCCTACCAGGATGCGGAACTGATCACCGGCCGGACCGAATCGCAGGAGGATCGTGACCGCTGGGATTACTCCGGCACCGCCCGCGTCGGCTACGAGTTCATCCAGGGTTACGAGGCCTTCATCCAGGGATCGTACAGTTGGACCCGCTACCGTCTCAGCCAGGACTTCGGCGGCATCAACCGCGATTCGGACGGCTATGAGGTCGTCGGCGGCCTGTCGACCGACCTGACCGGCCTCATCACCGGCGAAATCTATGCCGGCTATCTGAGCAAGACCTACGACGATCCGACGCTCAAGGACTTCAGCGGTCTGGCCTTGGGCGGCCGTCTGAACTGGGCGGTGACGCAGCTCACCTCGGTCACCGGCTCGCTCAGCCGTCAGGTCCGCGAATCGACCTTCTCCCGCGGTAGCCAGATTGCGTCCAGCTACAACCGCACCGTCGCCGCCCTGGGCGTGGACCACGAGCTGTTGCGCACCCTGCTGCTGAACGGTCGTCTGCAGTGGCGACAGGACGACTTCAACGGCGTGGACCGCACCGACAACGTCTACACGCTGGGGGTCGGCGCCAGCTATCAGCTCAGCCGCTATGTCTTTGTGAACGGTGGTTACACTTACGAAAAGCGTAACTCGAACCTCAGTGGTTTCGATTACTCCGACAATCTGGTCTATCTGCGCGTCGGCGCCCAGATGTAATCGGTCCATCCAAGGATCAGAAAAAGGGCGTCCATCTTCCGGTGGGCGCCCTTTTCGCGTTCATGCCTATACGATGATGCGAATCCTTTTCCTCCGTTGGCGTTACTTCCTCTCCACTTTTTCCCAAGCGCGTGTGAGTTGCTACTCTCCCTGCGTGACCGCTCAGGGTTCGGCCGTTCCGTTGGCGGACGCCGGGTCCGATGTCCTCACGAGCCATGGAAGGGTAAGGGATGAATCGACGTAACGTGTTCCGCGCGCTCGGAATGACCGTGGTCGCCGCCGCGATGGTCGGCTGCGCCGGCGGCCAGGATGCACCCCTCGAACCGCCGGGCGTCGCCCAGATGACGGATTACCGCCTGGGCGCCGGCGATGCGCTGCGCGTCATCGTCTTCGGCGAGGAACAGCTTTCCGGTGAGTTCCGCGTCGATGGGTCCGGCAAGGTCGCCATGCCACTGATCGGCGAGGTTCCGGCCAACGGCCACACCCCGCGCGAACTGGAGGCCGATATCTCCAGGCGCCTCTCGCAGGGCTATGTCCGGGACGCCAAGGTCAGCGTCGAGGTGTTGAACCACCGGCCCTTCTTCATCCTGGGCGAGGTGCGCAACCCAGGCCAATACCAGTATGTCAACGGCATGACCGCCCTGTCCGCGGTGGCGATGGCCGGCGGCTACACCTATCGCGCCAAGGAGGATTACGTCCTCATCACCCGCGGGTCCGACCCGAAGAAGGAGTTGCGCCGCGCTCCGATCACCACGCCGGTGATGCCGGACGACGTGCTGCGCGTGCCGGAGCGCTATTTCTAACGGGTTGCCAGAGGTCTCATCCAGACGTCTCGCCCAGATTGCCCATTTGTTTCGGAAAACTGGGGCGCTGCGCCCCGCCGGCATTCGAATTCATGACAATGTCCCTCTTCCCGTCCGGAAGAGGGACATTTTTATGGGCTGAGGCGCTCTCAGCGGTCGTGGCGGGTGTGCTTGCCGGGCGGGAAATCGCCTTTGCGGAAGGCGTCGGCGCCCTTGGAGTGGCCCGCAGGCGCGCGGGCGTCCGGAGGAGCCCGGTCAACGCAACCGGCGGAGGGGGGCAGGCGGGTTCCCGCGGTCTCGTCGTCGGTGCCCAGCGGAGCTGCCGCAGGATCGGCGGCGGGTATCTTGTCGCCGGTCAGACCCTTGTCGATGGCGTCGCGCAGGCGCTGCGCCTCGGCGTTGGGAGTGTCGCTCTGGACCATCGGAAGACCTTGTCGGTTGCGCGGAACGGATCGTTCCTTTTCCAACCGATGCCCGCCGGTGCGGTTCCCCATTCCGGGAAAGCGGGTCAGGAGCGCAGAGCGTCCTGGTCCGCTTCGTCCAGGCTGTCCAGCCAGTCGTCCATGACGATCATCGGCGGCTCGTCGCCGGTCTGCCGGGAGGCCTCCACCAGTTCGGCGTCGGCGGTGTTGGAGTGGACGATGAACCACAGCATCAGGCGGTTCGCGTCGTCACCGGTCACCGGCTCGCCCCGATTCGCGGCTCCCACCAGGGCGTCGATGCTGGCGAGATAGGCGCGGTGGGCGTACTCGTGCTGCTCCCTACGGTCTGGAGCCAGGACAGCCATCTCCGCCGCTTCCGTGGCGAAATGCTCCGCGACCTCGTGCCGGAGCGCGGTCAGTTCCGCCAGCCCGAGCGGCCCGCCCCCGGTCATCGCCGACAGGATGTCGAGGATGGCGCCGTGCTCGGCGTCGATGACGCCGGAACCGGTTGGGTTCAGGGAGCAGCCGTGAAGGGGGTGCGGCATGGCGGGATCGATGGCCGGTCCGGCAGGGGGTGGGAAGGGTGGTGCCGGTTGCAGGGCTCGAACCCGCGACCTTCGGTTTACAAAACCGCTGCTCTACCGACTGAGCTAAACCGGCATGCCGCCCGGCCAGACCGCGGCGGGCGCCCACACTAGCGTCCCGCGCGGCCCGCGACAAGCCCCACCTGTAGGGCGTCAGCGCAGCCGGGCGACCTCGTAGAGGGCGACGGCGGCGGCGTTGGACACGTTCAGGCTACCCACCGGGCCTTGCGTCGGCAGGCGCGCGATAACGTCGCAGCGCTCCATGGTCAGGCGGCGCAGGCCGGCGCCCTCCGCTCCCAGCACCAGGGCGGTGCGGCCCGTCAGGTTGCACTGGGCAAGCGTGCCCCGCCCCGACTCGGCGAGCCCGACCGTCCAGAAGCCGGCCTGCTGAAGGTCCGCCAGAGCACGCGCGAGGTTGGTGACCCGCACCAGCGGCACCGACTCCAGCGCGCCGGACGCGCTCTTGGCGAGGACGCCGGTGGTCTCCGGCGCGTTGCGCTCGGTCACCACCACAGCCTTGGCGCCGAAGGCCGAGGCGGAGCGCAGGATGGCCCCGACGTTGTGAGGATCGGTCACCTGGTCGAGCACGACGACGAGCGCCGACGGGTCCGAATCGGCCTCGGCGCAGATGTCCTCGATGCCCGTCTCGGGCAGCGGGGCGACGTCCACCGCGACGCCCTGGTGAACGGCACCGGGCGGAAGCATGCGGTCCAAATCGTTGCGGTCCGCAGGCATCAAGCCGGGCCGCTGGAGCCCTCGGGCCTTGGCCTGGGCCAGCACCGGCTCCAGGGCGGCGCGGCCCGTGTCCGTCGCGATCAGGCGGTGGATGCGCCGCTCGGGGTTCAGCCAGGCTGCCGATACCGGATGCAGCCCGTAGAGCAGGACGCCCTGGGTACCTCGTCCGGAGGAGGGCCGGTCGCCGCGCGAATCGCGATGGGATGAGGGTTGGCCCTTCGGCGGGGCGGAGGGCTGGCCGTGGGGAGCGGATGGCTTCTTCGAACGGGTCATGGTGTCCGGCTGAAGGGGCGGGGCCTGAGCCCGGCGCGGTTATTCACAGTTTTCTGTGTTTGGACTGCTTCAGACGTGTTGACAAGGCCCGAAAAATTCTCATAGTGCCGAACTCCGCGGCGGGCATGTCCCGCAGCGGGTCTGAGGAAGGGTGGCCGAGTGGTTAAAGGCAGCAGACTGTAAATCTGCCCGCGTACGCGTACGCTGGTTCGAATCCAGCCCCTTCCACCACTACATTCCACGGCTTGTCCGTGATCGCGTTTCCCGGTCGATAGCGCCGGGCGGGGCGTGCAGGCGGGTGTAGCTCAATGGTAGAGCAGAAGCCTTCCAAGCTTACGACGGGGGTTCGATTCCCCTCACCCGCTCCAATTCCCCCGCGCTAAGGGAAATGTCGGTCTCGGCCGGGCCATTGTGTGCGTCCGGAACGTCGGGAACGAAAGACCAAAGCGATGGCGAAGGCAAAGTTTGAGCGGAACAAGCCGCACTGCAACATTGGCACGATCGGCCACGTCGACCACGGCAAGACGTCGCTGACCGCGGCGATCACGAAGGTGCTGGCCGAGAGCGGCGGCGCCACCTTCACCGCCTACGACCAGATCGACAAGGCGCCGGAAGAGAAGG
>JAEYPE010000066.1 GCA_023411035.1 Pseudomonadota bacterium | reverse complement strand
CGCCCACCGTCCTACCGCCCCCGCTTCCGCTTTTATGAAATCATCGAGAGATCGGTGAAGGCCAACTTCAAGCGGCGATTCGCTGAGGCCCTTCAGCAGGTATCGCGCAACCTCGCAAGCCCGCGATGATGGCATCACCGACCGCATAAAGATGAACCGACTCCCCCAGCCATAGGAGAGGGCGAAGCGGCCAGCCCAAAAACGAAAAGCCTCCTCCGCGCTGGGGGTCCCGTTAAGGGAGACGAGCGGACAAGGAGGCAAGGCCGACAAGATGAGGGCGGGGCTTGGCCCCGCCCTCATTCTTCTGGAACGCAGGCGAACGGCGTTCGCTGTGTCCTTGCGTTACTGGTTCACCACAGCGGGCATTCCCGGAGGGTTTCGGAGGGGCTGGAGGGTTTTGGAGGGTATGTTGACAAGAACCCTCCGAACCCTCCGGAGGGATGTCAACAATCCACCTATGTCCATCAACAACCACTAAAATCCGCTACGGATTGTGGGGGTGAATGTGGGGGCAAGTGGGGTACTAGGGCAGATTTCCATTTAAAATCAAAGCACTAGCGAAAGTAAGTGGCGGAAGAGGTGGGATTCGAACCCACGGAAGGCTTGCACCTTCGCTGGTTTTCAAGACCAGTGCCTTAAACCGCTCGGCCACTCTTCCAATAAGCGTTTTCAACGCCTTCCGATTTATTGCTTGGGAATCGGGGATGGTTGGTCCCCGATCTGGTCCCCAAACTCGCCACTGATCCCCGCACGTTTCAACGCTGGGGATCAATGGGGATTAACGGACGGCGCGAAGATGCCTCGGCGCGATCCCCCGGTCAACTCGCTTTTGATCCCCTCCGCATGGGGGCCACGATCCCAGATGCCGGCCTTGTCACGAGAACTTGGCCGGCGCGCAGCATGCTCCGACTTTCCGATAGGCTCACGCCGCGGCGGTCGCCGCCCGCCAGTCGGCCCTGGCCTGCGCCCGGAAGGTGCGCAGGGTGCGGCGGGAGATCAGATGGCGCTGGAGGTTGAAGGTGTTGTAGGTGGCAGAATGCAGGGAGACGAAGCGCTGGGCGGACGCGGGCGATTTGAACCGCTGCATCTTGCGCTCTCGTCGCCGCACCGGCTGGAGCGAGACTTCGGCTCGGTTGTTGGTTCGCCGCCCTTGCTCATGGCGGGCCGTCAGACCGAGGTCGCGAAAGGCGGCCCCGTAGGAGCGGAGCTTGTCGGTGGTGACCTGGGTGGGGGCGAAGCCATGCTTCTTCAGCAGCTTGCGCATCAACTTCAAGGCTGCAGCCTTGTCGCGCCGGCGCTGGACGAGCACCTCCAACAGCTCGCCTTCGTCATCGACAGCCCGCCACAAATACATGAGCCGGCCGCTGACCCTGATCACCATCTCGTCCAAATGCCAGCGTGGGCTGGGCCTTGGCCGGAGGCGCCGCAGGTTGCCGGCGATGGCCGGCCCGAACTTCACGACCCAGCGGCGGACCGTCTCGTAGGACACGTCGATGCCGCGTTCGGCCAGCAGCTCCTCGACGTCCCGGTAGCTCAGAGCTTGTTCGTAGCAGGGGCGTCCCGGCTCGCGGCGGTCGGGATGCTACTATAAGGAGAATAGGGATGTTGCGGCGGGCGGACAGGCTGGTAGATCTATGGCCGTCGTCACCAGCGCCTGGACCAGCAGTCTATGGGCACCGCCGTCTGTCCTGCAAGCACCACTCCGGCGTCCTGGGACGCGTTCTCGGATGTCGATGCCTTCGTCGACGCGGTGCTGGTCGAGCTGACGGCGATGGCGGCGGACGGTACGCGGCCGACCCGCCGCGGCCCCCGAGCGCCCCTCACCGGAGCCGCCCTGCGCAAGGCGATCATGGCCGTGTGGTGCGTGTGCTTTTGCGGCATGCAGTGGCGCGCCATCGGTCAGCTCTCGGGCATCCCCTTCGGCACGCTGTACACGCTCTTCGCCCGCTGGACCCGGCTGGGGCTATGGCACCGCCTGCTCGACCGGCTGCGCCGCACGTGGCGTCTGGCCTGCGGCGATGCGGCGGAGCCAAGCACGGTGGTGATCGACAGCCGCACCTGCCCTTCGGCCCCGAGCTGCTTCGCGCGGGGCGTGGACGGCGGCAAGAAGATCCGCGGCGTGAAGGTCAGCATCGCGGTCGAAAAGTACGACATCCCGCTGGCCATCGACGCCACGCCGGCCAACGTGCACGACACCAAAGGCATCGTTCCGGTGCTGCGCCAGCTCGCCGGAGGCGGGTTCCAAGGTCCCGCCATCGGCGATCTCGGCTATCGCGGTGAGCGCTTGGCCAAAGCCGCGGAAGCGCTCGGCATCACGGTCCGACCGATCGCCCGCGGCCGCGACGGCGTGTTCATCCCCACCGAAATCACTTGGGTGGTGGAGCGCTCGTTCAGCTGGATCAGCCGCTACCGGCGATTGAACACCATCGTCGAGCGGACGAAGGAGCACCTCGTCGCGTTCGTCCAGATCGCCTTCATCTCCATCCTCTCCAGGCGCCTGCAGCGGCTCGCGCCCCAGAAGGTCAGCGTATGATCTCTACGAACAGCTTCTGAGCAAAGCTCATTCCAGCCGCCAATCCGTCCGCGAAACGGCACCAGCTCACTCCAAACGGGTCGCGAGACGGCAGAAGGTGAAGGGTTCCTGCGTCAGGAAGCGGAAGTCCTCGATGACCTGGGCGCGCAGCGAGCGGTCGTCGATGCTGCGGCCCCAGAAGGCCGTTTCGCCCAGATAGGCCCCAACCATGGCCTCCAGCCCCGTCGGGGTGCCGTCGTCCAGCGCGCCGATCGAGCGGACGCGCTCAAGGATCTCCGCGGAATCGCGCGGCGGCAGTTTGTCCGCGCCGGGGAAACGGCCCAGATAAAAGGCCAGCCAGGCGGCCAGCGACAGGCTCATCAGCGGCGCCGGCTTGCCGAACCGTTCCCGGTAGGCCAGCAGCCGGTCCAGATTGCGGGTCTGGTACTTGACGAGGCCGTTCAGGCTGATGTCGTACCACAGGTGCCGGATGTAAGGATTGCGGAAGCGGCGCAGCACGGCGGCGGCGAAGTCCTCCAGTTCCGGCTTCGGCAGGGTGAGGAAGGGGATCACCTCCTCGTTCAGCAGCCGGTCGAGGAACCGCGCCCCGGCGGGGTCGGTCACGGCCTCGCCCACCGTCTCCACGCCCGCCAGCAAGGCGAGCGCGCAGAGGCCGGTGTGGGCACCGTTGAGGATGGCGACCTTGCGCGCCTTGTAGGGGGTGACGTCCGCCGTGACGACGGTGCCTTCGTCATGCTCGCCCAGCGGCAGGCGAAGCGCGGGCATCCCCTCCTTGCGCTCGATCACGAACAGGTGGAACAGCTCCGCCGCGGCCATGAAGCGGTCGTCGTAGCCCAGCTCGCGGCGCAGGTCCTCGGCCTCGGCGCGCGGGAAGCCGGGGACGATGCGGTCGACCAACGTGTTGTAGAAGGCGTTCGCCGTCTCGATCCAGTCGATGAAGGCCGGCTCCAGCGCCCAGTCGCGGGCGTGCAGCAGAACGATGCGTTTCAGCTCCTCGCCGTTGTGGTCGATCAGTTCGCAGGCCAGCATCTGCAGACCGGCCTCCGGCGCGCCGTCGAAGGCCTTCCAGCGCTCGTGCAGGAAGCGGGTCATCTTGCCGGGGAAGGAGGCCGGCGGTTCGTCGGCGTAGGCCACCGACGGGACGTAGGCGATGCCGGCGTCGGTGGTGTTGGAGACGACGACCGTCATGTTCGGGTCGCGCGCCAGTTCCAGCACCGACGCCCACGCGCCGTGCGCGGCGATCTCGTTGCGCACGCAGGCGATCAACCGGGCCTGGGAGACCTTCTCGCCGGTCTCGTCCACGCCGCGCGACAGGACGGTGTAGACGCCCTCCTGCTCGTCCAAAGTCTGCGGGACACCGCCGGCGATGGGGCGCACGACGGTCACGCCCCAGTCGCCGCCGGTGGCCTCGTTCAGCCGGTCGACCTTCCAGTCGAAGAAGGCGCGCAGAAAATTGCCTTCGCCGAATTGCACGATCCGCGTCGTCGGGCGCGGGCGCCCGTTGAGAAAGGATGCGTTCAGGCGTTCCATGGTCGGCGTCCTTGTCCGAGGGGTGGTTGTGGGGTCAGAGCGTGACGCCGGACTTGAAGATCACGAGGTCGTGGACGTCGTTCTCCTCGTTGCGCGCTTGCCGGCCGTTGGCGACGGCGAGGATGCTGTCGATGAAGGACGGCAGCAGGCTGTCCACCGTGGCGGTGGCCTCGGCGATGGGGCCGGCGTTGAAGTCGATCCAGTGCCGCTTCTTCTCGGCCATGGCGGTGTTGGTGGCGATCTTCATGGTCGGCACCACGCCACCCAACGGCGTGCCGCGGCCGGTGGTGAACAGCACGATGTGGCAGCCGGCGGCGGCCAGGGCGGTCACCGCCACGCCGTCGTTGCCCGGCGCCTCCAGCAGGGTCAGGCCCGGCTTGCGGATGCGTTCGGCGTAGCGGATGACGTCGCGCACCGGGGAGAGGCCGGCCTTCTGGGTGCAACCCAGAGACTTCTCCTCCAGCGTGCTGATGCCGCCGGCCTTGTTGCCGGGCGAGGGGTTCTCGTAGATCGGCTGGTTGTGGTCGATGAAATACTGCTTGAAGTCGTTGATCAGGGTAACGACGCCCTCGAACACCTCGCGGCTCTCGGCGCGCTCCATCAGCAGATGCTCGGCGCCGAACATCTCTGGCACCTCGGTCAGAACGGTGGCGCCGCCGATCCCGCACAGCCAGTCGGAGAGGGCGCCCAGCAGCGGGTTGGCGGTGATGCCGGAGAAGCCGTCCGAGCCGCCGCATTTCAGGCCGATGCGCAGGCGGTCGGCGCCGACCGGCTCGCGCCGGTCCTCGCGCATCACCGCGGCCAGCTCGGTCATCGCCTCCAGAGACGCCTCAAGCTCATCCGACACCTCCTGGGTGGTCAGGTAGCGCAGGCGGCGCGGGTCGGGATGCTCGAAGCCCTGGGTGAACAGGGCGCGCGTGTTGTTCTCGCAGCCCAGCCCCATGACCAGCACGCCGCCGGCGTTGGGGTGGATGGCGAAGTCGCGCAGGATGTTGCGGGTGTTGTCCAGGTCGCCGCCGAGCTGGGAGCAGCCGTAGGGATGCTCCAGCACCATGACGCGGGAGCCTTCGGGAAGCAGGCCCATCGTCTCGAAGCGCTTGGCCGCGTTCTTGGCGAGGCCGTTGACGCAGCCGACCAGCGGGATGATCCACAGGTCGTTGCGCACGCCGATCTCGCCGTTGGCGCGGACGAAGGCCTGGATGGTCGGCGCCGGCTGCTTCGCCGCGGCGGCGACCGCCGCCGGGCCGCCGTAGGCGTAGTCCTGCACGCCGCCCAGCGCGGTTCCGATGTTGTGGGTGTGGACGTGCCGCCCCACCGGAATCGCCTCCTTGGCGAGGCCGATCACGCTGCCGTACTTGATGACCCGGTCGCCCGGCTGGTGCGGGGTCACGGCGAACTTGTGGCCCTGCGGCACCTCGTCGAGCAGAACGACGCCCAGACCGTCGATCGCGGTGCCCTGGGCCAGCGGCTCCAGGGCGACGGCGACGGTGTCGCTGGAATGGATCTTCAGGTACTTCGGCATGTCAGGCCCCTTCGGGGAGAAGCGAGAAAAGCGGGAGGGCGGCGGCAGGCGGGATCAGCGGGCCAGGAGCAGCGAGAGTTCCGGCACGAAGGTGACGAGCATCAGCGCGATGAACAGCGCCACGAAGAGAAGGGTGGACTGCTTCATGAAGTCCGAGATCTTCACCTTGGCGAGGTTGCAGACCAACAGCATCACCGTGCCCACCGGCGGTGTCAGACAGCCGACCGCGAGGTTCACGATCACCACGATGCCGAAATGGATCGGGTCGATGCCGAGCTGGTGCACCGTCGGCATCAGCAGCGGGACCATGACGATCAGGATCGCGTTGCCCTCGATCAGCATGCCCAGGAACAGCAGAAGCAGATTGAGGATGAGCAGGAAGACGTACTTGTTGTCGGTCAGCGCCGTGATGTAGGCCGCCAGCTGCTGCGCCGCCTGTTCCAGCGACAGGATCCAGGCCAGGGCCGAGCAGGCCATGATGACCAGCATCACCGACGAGGTCGCCTTGAAGGTGCCGACCAGAGCGTCCAGCACATGGGCGACGCGCATTTCGCGGTAGATCACGAAACCGATCACCAGAACGATGAGCACGGCCACCGCACCCGCTTCGGTCGGGGTGAAGATGTTGGCGCGGATGCCGCCGATGATGGCGACCAGCAGGACCAGCACCGGCCAGGCCCCCACCAGCGCGCTGGTGGTCTCCGACGCGGTCGGCCAGCTGTCGCGGGACGGTGGATAGCCGTTGCGCTTGGAAACGATGTAGGCGGCGCCCATCAGCATGGCGGCCATCACGATGCCGGGCAGGATTCCGGCCATGAACATGGCGCCGATGGAGACATCGGCGACGAGGCCGTAGATGATCAGCGCGATGCCCGGCGGGATGATCGGCGTCACCAGCGCGCCGGACGCCGTGACGGCGGCGGCGAAGGCGCGGTTGTAGCCCTTGCGCTCCATCTCCGGCACCATCATGCGGGTGAGCATGGCGCTGTCGGCGAGGTTGGAGGCGCTGACGCCGCCCAGCAGCGTGCTCAGCATGATGTTGGTCAGCGCCATGCCGCCGGTGAACTTGCCCACCAGCAGGTCGGCCACGCGCAGCAGGCGCTTCGCCACGCCCGTGTGGTCCATCAGCGTGCCGAGCAGGATGAAGAAGGGAATCGCCAGGAGGGACAGATTCTGCGACGCGCCGATCAGCCGCTGCACCGCGATCTGGTCCGGAACCGGGCTGAAAAACACGAAATATACAAGAACGGATGCAAAAATCGCAATGTAGAGCCGCATGTTCAAAGCGAACAGGCAGAGCATCACGAGAATGATGATGGGCCAGCTCATGGCACCCTCCCCTTCGCGATCACCATGATGTCGATAAAGCAGCGGCGCAGAAGATAAATGATGATGCCGGCCGCCCCGACCGGGACGGCAAGGTCGATCCAGAACCAGGAGATCTGAAGGATTTCCGTCAGCTTGTACTGCGCGCTCTGGGCCAGCAGATAGCCCAGCCAGCCGGCATAGCCGAGAACCACGATCGACAGGGCCGAGACGGCCAGATCGACCGCCGCGCGAATGCGGGTGGGCAGAAGATCCACGAACAGCGGGATGTCGAGATGCTGGCCGTCACGCTCGGCGACGATGGCGCCGATCATGATGATCCAGATCATCAGAAGACCGGACATCTCCTCGCCCCAGTGCAGCGGCGCGTCAAAGATGTAGCGCGCGAACACCGCCGCGATGGTCATCACCACCAGACCGGCCAGCGCGCCTCCCGCGACGACCGATGGCAGACGCCGGATCAACTCCATGGCATGCTCCTCCAAACGATCCGGACGGGACGGCGGCCCCGTCCGGATATACTTGGCTTTTACTGAAGATCTTTCTGAATCTGTTCGTACAGACCCGCCGACCACTTCGGGAACTGGGTGTAGACGACCTTCGTGGCCTCGCGGAACGGCGCGGGGTCCGGCTGGATCACGGTGACGCCGGCGGCCTTCATTTTCTCGATGAACTCGTCGTCCTGCTCAGCGGCCAGCTTCTGGCTGTAGAGACCGGCCTCGTAGCCGGTCTCGTGGACCATCTTCACGACGTCCGCCGGCAGCTTGCTGAAGAAGGCTTCGCCACCGACCCAGACCGAGGTGTTGGTCAGGTAGCCGACGAGGCTGAGATACTTGGCCTGCTCATGCAGCTTGGCGCCGTACAGCACGGAGATCGGGTTTTCCACGCCGTCGATCAGGCCGGTGGTCAGGGCCGGATAGACCTCGCCCAGCGGCATCGGGGTCGCGGTGGCGCCCATCGCTTCGATGGTCTTGATCTGCATCACGTTGTTCGGGACGCGGATCTTCATTCCCTTGAGGTCGGCCGGGGTGTTGATCGGCTTCTTGGCGAGGATGTGGCGCACGCCGTACAGGTAGTTGGACATGACGATGTGCACGCCCTTCTTGCGCAGCGCCTCGTCCTTCTTCTTGAACCAGTCGCTCTCATAGATCTTGAAGAGCTTCTGGGGGTCGTCGGTCAGATATGGGCCGAACAGAACGCCCAGATCCGGATCGTAATCCTGCAGGAAGCCGACGTCGGACAGGGTGATGACGTTCATGCCCATCATCGCCTGTTCCATCACGTCCTTCTTCGCGCCCAGCTGGGAGCTGGGGAACAGCTTCAGGGTGACTTCGCCCTTGCTCTTTTCCTTGAGAAGGTCGGCCCAGTAATGCATCACCCGGTCGAGCGGCTCGCCCGGATTGTTCTCATAGGCGACCATGATCTCGGTCTTCGCCATGGCACCGGACGCGGCACCGATGGTCAGCACGCACGCGGCAAGGGCCGTTGCCAGAAAGCGCTTCATTATTTCCTCCGTAATGGGATGCCGGAGAGCCCGTCCTCGCGGATGGAGCCCTGAACGAATCCGGCCGGATGAGGCCGGGTCCGGCGGCAGTCTTGATGACGGCAGCGCCCTGCCGGCGCCGCCGGAACGGTCAGCGCTCGATCATCACCTTGATCGTCGTGTCGCGCTCCTTGGCCCAGTAAGGCAGGGCCTTGTCGGCCTCCTCGAAGGGAAAGACCTTGGAGATCAGATCGTCGGGCGCATGGTCGAGCGTTTCGAGATAGCGGATGACGGCCTGGAAATCCTCGGAGGTCGCGTTGCGCGATCCCATGATGTCCAGTTCCTTCAGATTGAAGAACTGCGTCTTGTAGGACACCGGCTCCTTGGCGTAGCCGATGTAGACGACGCGGCCCGCGAAGGCCACGAGGTCGATGGCCTGGGTGAAGGTGGCCGGCAGGCCGACGGCCTCGATCACCACGTCCACGCCGTCGCTGTCGGTCAGTTCGGCGACGCGGGCGGCCACGTCCTCCTTGCCGGCATCGATGACGTGGGCGGCGCCGTAACGGCGCGCCAATCCGGTCTTCGCCTCGCCGATGTCCACGGCGATCACCTTCGCGCCGCGATGAACCGAGCCCGCGATGGCGCCCATGCCGATCATGCCGCAGCCCAGCACCAGCACCGTGTCGGTCGCGTCCACGCGCCCGCGCGCCGCGGCGTGGAAGCCGACCGACAGCGGTTCGACCAGCGCCAGATGGCGCGGCGCCAGCGTGTCGTTCAGGATCAGCTTGCCGTAGGGCAGGACGATGTGCTCCGCCAGACCACCGTTCTGCTGCACGCCCAACGTGCGGTTGCTGCGGCAGGCGTTGACCCGGCCCTTGCGGCAGGACGGGCAGGTGCCGCAGGCGGTGTAGGGAATGACGATGGCACGCCGGCCCACGGTGTATTCGGCCGGAACGCCCTCTCCCACCGCAGCGATTTCACCACCGATCTCGTGACCGGGAATCCGGGGCAGGGAAACCAGAGGATTCAGCCCCTTGAAGGTGCTGAGATCGCTGCCGCACAGCGCGACATGGCGGATGGCCAGCAGCACTTCGCCAGGACCGGGGGACGGCTCCGGCACCTCGTGGATCGCGCAGACGTCCACGCCTTCGATCATCAGTGCTTTCACAGGTGAAGTCCTTGTTTCTGGGAAGCGGGGTTTCCGGGAACCAAGCCCGCTCAGGCAGCGGGCGTGGCGGGGGGCTGCGCCTCCTGGTTGAACACGTTCTCGCTGAAATGGAAGTGAGCGTTGCTGGCCTCGACCGCCTTTTCAACGGAGCGCTCACGCAGCGCTGCGATGATCTGGCGATGAAAATCCACCGTGGTCGGCGCGATCACGGCGTTGCTCTTGCCGATTTCCATGTAATAGATCATCGGCTGCGACATGGCCTGATACATTTTTTGCAACATGGAGTTACGGGACGCGGCGACGATGGCGGCATGGAAGCGGAAGTCCACCTCCGCCGCTTCACGCACCGTCAACTGGCGTTCCATGTCTTCGGCCAGGCGACCGAGCGCATCGATCTCGGCGTCGGTGATTTGCTGAACCACTTCCGGCAGGACCCCGATTTCGATGATCCGGCGGAACTGCAAGACTTCACGGCAGGTTTTGACGCTGCGATCGAAGCATTGATCGAGAATGCGGAACATCGCCTCGATATCGGGTTTGCTGACCCGCGGCCCGCGCTGCGTCTTTTCGACCAGCCCGTAGGCCTCCAGGAAAATGATGACTTCCCGGATGGTGTTGCGGCTGACCCCGAACCGCTCGGCCAGCAATCGCTCGTTCGGCAGCAGATCGCCGGGCTGGTGGCGCTCCGGAATCTCCTTGCGGAGTTCTTCGAAGATGGCCTTGACGGTTGAGACGCCGTTCATGTTCGCGCCGCCTGAGTTTGGTCCAACAATTGGACAATGGATGGCGAACGATAGCACCGCGGGGCGGAGCGTGAAACGGCAAAAGGAGTTACAAAATGTCGAAAACAGCGCTGCTAAAGCATGAAGCAAAATTGCTGCGCCGCACATGATGCCCTAAGGTGCATGCAAACAGCGTCCTACACGCTCAACCGCAAATGACCCGAGACTTTTTCGGCTTTTTGCTGCGGCAGCCGACGTTGGTGCAAAAATGGCCGGGCCGGTGGTGTTCGGGAGGTCAAGCGGGCATAGAGGCGTCCCGCTGAAGCCGAGCCTCCGATGCCGTACAAGGCCAACGGGCTCCGCCGCCACCAGATCCCACGCGCCCGCTACCGGGTCGAGAACTGGTCGGCCTACGATGCGGCGCTGCGTCGGTGTGGCGACCTGACCATCTGGGTGACGCCGGAGGCAATCGCCGCCTGGACGCCGGCGCGTTCTGGCCGGCGAGGCCGACCATCACGCTACTCGGACCTCGCCATTGAGAAGCAGTTCGTAGAGATCATACGCTGACCTTCTGGGGCGCGAGCCGCTGCAGGCGCCTGGAGAGGATGGAGATGAAGGCGATCTGGACGAACGCGACGAGGTGCTCCTTCGTCCGACGCTGGTGCACAATTCGGTTTACAGGCGAAGTTCACCCCGCTCAGGGTGCCGGTCAGGCGCTCTTCCGGGAAACGGGCATGCCGAGCTCGGTCATCCGGTTGATGACGGCGCAGGCGGCTCGGGCCTCGGCCTTCTGTGCGGGCAGAGTCCGGGCGCGCAGGCTGCGTCCGATGAGGACCTTGTACCGCATCATCGCCACCTCGACGAGAGAACGCCTTCCGTACCGGACCGCCCGCTGCCAGCCGAGCCGTCCCCGTTCTGCAATCATCTGGATGTGCTGGTCGCGCTGCGTTGGCGCGCTTGCGGCGGTGTCGCTCAGCACCGCGGTCGTGCGCGGCGGGATGATCACTTCCGCTTCGGGGGTATGTGCGCTCACCGCGCGATAGACGGGCTCGCCATCATACGCGCCGTCAGCGATGACCGCGTTGATCGGGCGGGTAATTTGGTCGAGCAACGGCCCGACCAGAGAGGCATCGCCATCCTCATTGCCCGTCAGCTCCGAGGCCATGATCTCACCCGTGTCCGGATCGACCGCAAGGTGCAGCTTTCGCCAACTCCGGTGCGCTTGCCCGCCGTGCTTTTCCAGGTGCCACTCACCCTTGCCGAACACCTTCAGCCCCGTGGAGTCGATGACCACGGTGACCGGCCCGTCCGTCCTGGCCAGCGCTGACGCGACCTTCAGATCGGCGCTGCGCCGGGAGAAGGTCGTGTGATCCGGAACCGGCAGGTCCAGGCCGAGCAGGCGCATCAGCGACCCCAACAGGCCTTTGGTCTGTCGCCACGGCCGGCCAAAGGCGAGGCGCAGCATCAGCCCAGCCTCAATGGCGAGGGAGCTATGCGGGAAAGTGGGTGATGACGGTATAAGGAAGGCGGCGTATCGAGGCGGGTGACGAGCCTGCCCGAACCTCCAGAGGAGCGATACGCCATGACCGAGGATAGCAAGGTTGTCCGGTTA
>JAEYPE010000239.1 GCA_023411035.1 Pseudomonadota bacterium | reverse complement strand
TATGATCGTTGCTGCCACCTGTGCCTTGACCGCCGCCTGCGCTTCCAGTTTCGATCCGCGCACAACCATGACCCCTGATCAGGCTGCCCAGCTTCAGCCCGGCCAGATCGCCGTGGATGTCCAGGTGGCCGATGCCCGGAAAACCCTGTCCGAGACGTTGCGGGTCACTATGAAGAACACTTTGGCGACCTGTATGACGGGCTCCATGCCAGCCAACATCAACGTGCGCGTCGACAACTACAAGGAACAGAACGGCGCGATGACGGTCCTGCTCGGCGATAGCATCGCGCTGGCCGGTCTGGTGACTTTCACGGATGCGCAGAGCGGGCGCCTTCTCGGCGAATACCGCGTGTCGGAAGTGACGGCAGGCGCCGGCGTGATCGGGCTCGCGATGATGGCTGACGCCGAAAACTCTCTGAGCAAGGACTTCTCGGGCCGTATCTGCAAGGAAGTCTTCAGCAAGTAGGGGCGCGATGGGCCGCAAAGGTGCGTGGGCTCCCAAATGGCGCCTGGAACCGGAGCGCCCGGGCTGCTATCTATATGCCCGAACGAAGAGGGCCGTGGGGCGTTCCGCCTCTCGGCCCTCTTCGCCGTTGTTTGCACCGCTGAGTTACGGGAACGCGCATGTCCGAGCTTCTGGACGCTGTTTCCCGGCGTCGAACCTTCGCGATCATCGCGCACCCCGACGCCGGTAAGACCACCCTCACCGAAAAGCTGCTGCTGTTCGGCGGCGCCATTCAGATGGCCGGCGCCGTGAAGGCCCGTGGCGAGCAGCGCCGCGCCAAGTCGGACTGGATGAAGGTGGAGCGCGAGCGTGGCATCTCCGTGACCGCCTCCGTCATGACCTTCGATTACGAGGGGCGTACCTTCAACCTGCTGGACACGCCGGGCCACGAGGACTTCTCGGAGGACACCTACCGGACGCTGACCGCGGTGGACAGCGCCGTCATGGTGATCGACGGCGCGAAGGGCATCGAAAGCCAGACCCTGAAGCTGTTCGAGGTCTGCCGCCTGCGCGACGTGCCCATCATGACCTTCTGCAACAAGATGGACCGCGAGGCCCGCGACCCCTTCGACCTCATTTCCGAGATCGAAAGCTCGCTGGCGCTTGAGGTTACCCCGGCGAGCTGGCCCATCGGCATGGGCCGCGACTTCCTGGGCTGCTACGACCTGATCCGCGATCGTCTGATCCTGATGGACCGCACCAAGGGCGACGAGATCGACGACGGCATCGAGTGCAACGGCCTCGACGACCCGCGCCTCGACGAGCTTCTGCCTGCCCACGCGGTGGCGAAGCTGCGCGAAGAGGTGGAGATGGCCCGCGGCCTGATGCCGCCCTTCGACCTGGAAGCCTATCGAGCCGGCCATCTGACGCCGATTTATTTCGGTTCGGCGATCAACAACTTCGGCGTGCGCGAGCTTCTCCATGGGCTGGCCGAGAGCGCCCCGCCGCCGCGCCCGCAGCCGGCGGAACAGCGCGCCGTGCAGCCGGACGAGGGCAAGTTCAGCGGCTTCGTGTTCAAGGTCCAGGCCAACATGGACCCCAACCACCGCGACCGCATCGCCTTCGAGCGCATCTGCTCCGGCAAGTTCAGGCGCGGGGCGAAGCTGAAGCATGTCCGTTCGGGCAAGCTGATGGCGGTGAACAACGCCGTTCTGTTCCTGGCCCGCGACCGCGAACTGGCGGAAGAGGCGTGGCCCGGCGACATCATGGGCATTCCCAACCACGGCAGCCTTCGCATCGGCGACACGCTGACCGAGGGCGAGGACCTGCGCTTCACCGGCGTGCCGAGCTTCGCGCCGGAACTGCTCCAGCGTGTCCGTCTGGAGGACCCGATGCGCGTGAAGCATCTCCGCAAGGCGCTGGAGCACTTCGCGGAGGAGGGCGCCTCCCAGGTGTTCAAGCCGCTGACCGGGGCGGACTGGGTGGTCGGTGTGGTCGGCCAGCTTCAGTTCGAGGTGCTGGCGGCCCGCATCGAGGCGGAGTACGGCCTCGCCGCCCGCTTCGAGGGGGCCGGCGTGGACGCCGCCCGCTGGATCGAGACGGACGACGAGGACCAGCTCAAGAAGTTCCTGGACCTCAACCGCTCGGCGGCGGCGGAGGACCATGACGGGGCGCTGGTGTTCCTGGCCCGCAACGCCTGGCACCTGAACCGGACGCAGGAGGATTTCCCGGCCCTGCGCTTCCTGAAGACCCGCGAGCAAAACCGCAAGGTGCACACCGCCGCGTAAAGTTCATCCGATGCCATGCGGAGCGCGCTTACCATTGGCCGGTATCGCGTTCCGCGTGTTGCCCCGCCTGATCGATTCGAGTAGCGTTTGTTCCTTCAGCAACCGCACCGCAAGGCGTTGTGCCGGGTGACGGGACGTGGCTGAAGCAAGAGGGGCGGCATGTCCGGTGGCGTAGAATCCTTCTTCGACACCAGCGAGTACCTGCCTCACGGCGTGTGCCTGTTCTGGCGTCCGGAAGTCCTGACCCTGCACATCGTGTCGGATGTGCTGACCGGTCTTTCCTATTACTCAATTCCGGTTGCGCTTCTGTATTTTGTCTTCAAACGCCGCGACGTCGCCTTCGGTTGGATGGTCTGGCTGTTCGCCGCCTTCATCCTGGCCTGTGGCACGACCCATTTCTTCAGCCTGTGGACGCTGTGGTACCCCGACTATGCCGTTGAGGGCATCGTCAAGGGGGTGACCGCGCTGGTGTCCGTCCTGACCGCCGTGGCCTTGTGGGTACAGATGCCCAAGGCGCTGGCATTGCCCAGCGCCGGCCAGCTTGCCGACGCCAACACGGCCCTTCATCGCGAGATCGAGATCCGGCGGCAGGCGGAACTGCGCTACGTCAACTTTTTCAACAATCTGGCGGAGGGGCTGTTCGTCGTCACGGTGCTGCCGGACGGCACCTTCGCTTTCGACACGCTGAATCCCGCCCACGCGCGGGCGACGGGCATCGACCCGGAAACCATCCGCGGGCGGCTGGTCCGCGACGCCGTCCCGCCCGAGACGGCGCAAGCGGTGATCGAACGCTACGACGCCTGCATCGCCGCGGGCGGACCGATCGACTATGAAGAGACGCTGGACCTTCCCGTCGGGCGCCGCACCTGGCACACCGTTCTGGTGCCGGTGCGTGGCGAGGACGGGCGGGTGATCCAGATCCTGGGCAGCGCCCGCGACATCACCGACCGCAAGAAGCTTCAGGAGGAACTGGTCCAGACCTCCAAGCTGGCGACGCTGGGCACGCTCGCCGCCGGGATGGCCCATGAGATGAGCCAGCCCCTGAACATCATCCGCATCTGGGCCGAAAACGCCCTGTCGCGCCTGCGGGACGGCGACGCGGACACCGCCCGTCTGGACAGGGTGCTGACCATCGTGTCGGAACAGGCGGAGCGCATGGGCCGCATCATCGACCATATGCGCACCTTCAGCCGGCGCGACGGCGCGACCCAGCCTTTCGACCCGGCGGCCAGCGTCCGCTCCGCCGTCGAACTGGTCGCCAACCAGTTCGCGCTGGAGAACATCGAGGTCGTGAGCGACATCCCGGCCATGGACTGCGTCACGCGCGGACGGCCTCTGCAACTGGAGCAGGTGGTCGTCAACCTGCTGTCCAACGCGCGCGACGCCATCCTGGAATGGCGCGCCGACCCCGACGGCTCGCCCGCCGCCGGGCGGATCGCGGTGGGCATGCGTTGCGACATGACCGCGGGCCGCGCCATCATCACCATAACGGACGACGGCGGCGGCATCGACCCGGACATCCTGCCGCGCATCTTCGACCCCTTCTTCACGACCAAGGAGGTGGGAAAGGGGTCCGGGCTCGGCCTGTCCATCGGCTATGGCATCGTCGATGCCATGGGCGGCCGGATCGAGGCGGCGAATGTGGATCACGAAAACGGGGGCCGGGGCGTCCGTTTCACCATAACCGTACCGGTGTCCCATCCCTCCGTTCAAGACGTGGAGCGCGCTCATGCCTGATCCTGTCCCCGCTCCGCTGCACGTTTTGGTTGCCGAGGATGAAGCCCTGGCCGCCATGGCGCTGGAGGACTATCTGTCCCGCAAGGGATTCCGGGTAACCCTGGCCCAGGATGGGCAAGAGGGGCTGGAGCGTTACAGCGCCGATCCGGCGGACCTCGTCATCACCGATCTGCGTATGCCGCGGATGGATGGCCGCGCCCTGATCCGTGAATTGCGGATACTGGACGCCCGCCTGCCGATCCTGGTGATGACCGGTTTTCTGTCGATGGAGGCCGGAGAGGACGATCTCACCGCCGACCGCTGGCAACCGCTGGCGGTGCTGCGCAAGCCGGTGAGCCCGCAGCAAATTCTCGATACGCTCACCGGCCTTGTCCAGGAGGCCAAGCTGCGGCCTGCGTGAACGCCGCAAAACAACCCGTCCAAAAGCCGGAACTCGAAGGCGCTTCGGAACGGAATTGCCGTCCTGTGGAAGCAAAACGCCGCTTTGCGTGTTTACGGAAGCGAAAAGCACCGCAAGGAGGGTTGGAACATGTCTCGTTTGCGCCTGATAGGGACCGCCATTGCGCTGTTGACGCTCGCGGCCTGTTCGACCGGCGGCGTGGTGGGTGGCACGGCTGGCGCCGCGGGCGGCTACGCGGTGGACGGCAAGCGCGGTGCCATCATCGGCGGCCTGGGCGGCGCCGCTCTGGGCACGGCGCTGGACCGCTGACCGGACGCAGCGAACCGCTGCGTCGGCTCAGAAGCCCCGCGGCGGTTCGCGCGATCCGTTGCTGAAGACGGCGAGCGCGTCATGCAGATCCGGCAGGGCGCGCTCGACCGCCGCTTCCCCTTCGCGGATGCAGTCGTCCGCCCGGTCGAACTCCGACAGGCCGATGTGGCCCAGCCGCGGCGTGATGTGCACGTCCGGCGGCTCACCCGCCAGACGGGACCGTGAGATGCGGTCGGTGACGATGCCCAGCGAGGACACCATGACGCCGAACAGGCTCGGCCCTTCATAGTCGCGCCGGAAGATGCGGCGGCTCAAGGCGCCGATGGGCACGCGGAAGCCCGCGCGGGGCTTGGCCTCCTCCTCCGGCGCCTGCTCCTCGATCAGTTTCAGAAGGTCGAACCCCGCCGCGGTCGGTACCGCGGCGCCGGGGCGCCGCGCCTTGCCCAGAATATCCGCGGAGAGGTTCACCGCGATCACCATCTGGGCGCCCAAGGCCCGGCAGGCCGACACCGGCACCGGGTTGACCAGGGCGCCGTCCACCATCCAGCGCCCCTCGAACCGAACCGGCGGAAACACGCCCGGCAGGGAGAAGGAGGCGCGCAGGGCGTCGACCAGCGGGCCGCTGCGCATCCACACTTCGTGCCCGGTGACCAGATCGGTGGCGATGGCGGCGAAGGGGTTGGGAAGCTCCTCGATCCGGATGTCGCCCAGATGGTGGCGCATTTCCGCCACGAGGCGGTCGCCGCCGATCAGCCCGCCGCCCTGGCGCAGCCGCAGATCCAGATAGCCGACGATCTTCATCCGGGTCAGGCTGCGCGTCCACTCCTCCAGCGCGTCGAGCTTGTCGGCGAGATGCACCCCGCCGACCAGCGCCCCCACCGAGCTTCCGCAGACGATATCCGCCTCGATCCCATAGCGTTTCAGCGCCCGCAGCACACCGATGTGCGCCCAGCCGCGCGCCACCCCGGCGCCCAGCGCCAGACCGATGCGGGGCCGGTAGTGCCTGCCGCCTCCGTGCCCGTTGCCGTATCCGTTTCCGCCGTCGGCCGCCATGGCGCCTCCTTTCACACAGGGTGGAGCGCGTTCCTGCCGATACTGTACCGCCCCGCCGGTTAAGGAAGCTTGATCGGTCCGGCCCGCTGAACAAGGTCGGGTGGACAAGCACCGGCGGCATCGGCTAAGCCATCGCGATTGCGCTACAGGAAGATCGGCACGTGAGCAAGAAGAGCGGAGAACGGCTGCGCCTGGACGCGGCGACGGAGCGGCTGGTGGGCCGCATGCTGCGGGAATGGGTCCGCCCCTACACCGGCAAGCTGATGCTGTCCTTCCTGCTGATGGCCGTGGTGGCGGCGGCGACCGGCGCCTATCCGCTGCTGATCGACCAGGCCTATTCGATGTTCTCCGAACAGGACCGGACCATGCTGCTGGTCATCCCGGTCCTGATCGTCGTGGTCACGGCGGTCAAGGCGCTGTCCATGTATTCCCAGACGGTGGTGACCACCGACATCGTGCAGCGGATCGTCACCGACGTGCGCCTGTCGATGTTCGACCATCTGCTGAAGTCCGACACGGCACAGCTTCACGCCGCCCCCACTGGCACGCTGACCTCCCGCTTCATCAGCGACGTGGACCTGATCCGCAACGCCCTGTCGCGGACTCTGACCGGGCTGGTGCGCGACATCCTGACGGTGATCGCGCTGGTCGGGTCGATGTTCTATCTCGACTGGGTGCTGTCGCTGATCGTCTTCCTGATCTACCCGATCGCGGCCATTCCCATCGTGAACATCGGCAAGCGGCTGCGCCGCGTGTCGCGCGACACCCAGGCGCAGATGGGCGACATGACCGCACTGCTGACCGAAAGTCTGGCCGGCGCGCGCATGGTCAAGACCTACTGCCTGGAGGATTACGAGCGCGCCCGCGCCGCCCGCGCCTTCGAGGACAATTTCGCCCTGACCATGAAGGCGACCCGCGCCCGCTCCCGCATCGATCCGATGATGGAGGTGCTGGGCGGCGCCGCCGTGGCCGGGGTGATCGCCTTCGCCGGCTACCGCATGGCGATGGGCGAGGGCTCGGTCGGCGCCTTTTCCGGCTTCGTCGGCGCGCTGTTGATGGCGGCGCAGCCGGTGCGGGCCATCGGCACGCTGAACGCCGTTCTTCAGGAAGGTCTGGCCGCCGCCCAGCGCATTTTCGAGCTGGTGGACGAAAAGCCGACCATCACCGAGCAGGCGGGTGCCAAGCCCCTGGCGGTGGAGCGCGCCGCCGTGTCCTTGCGCGGCGTCCGCTTCGCCTATGAGGAGGGGACGGAGACGCTGAAGGGCATCGACCTGGACGTTCCGGCGGGGGCCACGGTGGCTCTGGTCGGGCGCAGCGGGGCGGGCAAGTCCACGGTGTTCAACCTGATCCCGCGCCTTTACGACGCCACCGGCGGGCAGGTGACGATCGACGGGCAGGACGTGCGGGCGGTGACGCTGAGCAGCTTGCGCGGCGTGATCTCGCTGGTCAGCCAGGACACGGTGCTGTTCAACGACACGGTGCGCGCCAACATCGCCTTCGGTCGGCTGGACGCCCCCTTCGGCGACATCGTGGCCGCCGCCAAGGCCGCCGCCGCGCATGATTTCATCGCGAAGCTGCCGGAGGGCTACGACACGGTGATCGGTGACCGCGGCGTGAAACTGTCCGGGGGTGAGCGGCAGCGCCTCGCGCTTGCCCGCGCCTTCCTGAAGGACGCGCCGATCCTGCTGCTGGACGAGGCGACGAGCGCGCTGGACAGCGAATCCGAACGTCTGGTGCAGGGCGCGCTGGAGCGGCTGACCCAGGGGCGCACGACGCTGGTCATCGCCCACCGCCTCGCCACCGTGCGCAACGCGGACCGGATCGTGGTGATGGAGGGCGGCGGCATCGTGGAGCAGGGCACCCACGACGCCCTGATCGCGCAGAACGGCACCTATGCGCGGTTGTGCAAGCTCCAGTTCGGCGAGGACGGGGAGGCCGCGCTGCTGGCGCCCTAGCCGCGGTTGGCGTCTTTTTCGATCCGGGCTATGGTCGAGCACCATGGAACGCACCCTCGACGACGCCATCCGCCTGCACAAATCCGGCAACCACGCGGGGGCCGAGCCGGTCTACCGCACCATCCTGGAGCGCGAACCGGAGAACCGTGGGGCGCTCCAGATGTTCTCGATGCTTCTGGTGCAGACCGGCCGCGCGGGGGAGGCGGTTCCCCATTTCCGCACCGCCGCGCGGCTCGACCCCAACGGAGTCGCCGGCTACAGCAACCTTGCCGCCGCGCTGCGCATGGCCGGGCAGGGGGAAGAGGCTGTCGCCTGCCTGCACCGCGCCCTGTCCCTCAACCCGGCGCACACGGCCTCCTGGTTCAACCTGGGCAACGGGCTGAGGCAGCAGGAAAAGGCCGCCGCCGCGGCGCGCAGCTATGGGCGCGCCCTGACGCTGGAACCCGGCCATGGCGGCGCGGCGGGCAATCTGGGCGCTCTGCGGGATCAGTGGGGGCGGCGGCTGGACGAGGCCGAACGGCTGGCCACCGCGGCGCGCCATCCGGCGGCGGACGCCGGAATCCATGCGGCGGCGGCGGATGCCCTGGCGGCTGTCGGGGACGTAGCGGCGGCGGAAGGGGCGGCGCGCGCAGCACTGGCGCGCGATCCCGACCACCACCGGGCCAACCGGCTGCTGGCGCGCCTGCTGCTGGAGCGCAGCGGCGCCATGGGCGTTCAGGCGGGGAAGCCCTTCGTGGTCGAGCGGCTGCTGGTGGAGGAGGCGATCGGCGCGCTGCGCCGGGCCGTGGCGGTCCGCCCGGACGACGACGAAGCCGACTGGCTGTACATTGCCGCCGTGGCGACCCTGGTCCAGGTGGGCATGGCCTCGGACGAACTGCTGCATGACGGCGCGCGGGCCGCGTGGAATCGCCTCCGGCGCCATCCCAAGGACACGGTGGCGGCCTCCGTCATCGGCTTTCACGCCTACCGCCGAAACCGGCTGACCGTTGCCTGCTGGCTGAACCGGCGGTTCCGGCGGCGCTTCACCGCGGCGGAGGTGGCGCGGGAGCATGAACTTGGCATCTGGACCATGCTGCGCGCCGACGACGCCTTCTTCCGCGCCCTGCCACCGGTGGAGACGGTGCTGGAGGGCATGGCGCCGCTGGAACTGCGCTTCGAGCCGGAAACGGGGCCGGGCGGGGAACCCGTGGTGTTCTTCTGCTGCGACGACGTGTATTTCCGCCGCTTCGCGCCTGCGCTCCTTGAATCACTGGCCGAGCGGATGCCGGGCGCCACGGTGGCCGTCCATGTGGTGGCCCCCTCGCCGGAGACGGAGCAGGCCATGGCCCGCTGGCGGGCGGACGGGCGGGTGAAGGTGGGATTCTCGGCGGACCGGCCGGACATGGCGGGTTGGACCGACGTCAAGCGCGTGACCTACTACGCCTCGGCCCGTTTCATCCGTGCCTTGCAGTGGCTGAGGCGTCTGGACCGCCCATTGATGGTGATCGACACCGACGCGCGGATCGCCGGGGATTTGCGGACCTTGAGCGCGGAGATGGACGGGCACGATGTCGGCTTCCTGTTCGACGGCCGCCGGCGCGGGCCGTCACGGGAGATCACCGTGTGCTTCAACGTCTACAACAACACGCCCGGCGCGGACCGCTTCCTGTCCCTGCTCGGCGCCTACATCGGGCATTTCCTGGCGGGGACGGAGGTCTATTGGATGCTGGACCAGATGGCCCATTACGCGGTCTTCGACCGGCTGAACCGGCATGAGCCGATCCGCGTGCGCCGCTTCGACTTCCTGAACTTCCCCTACTGCCACTTCGTCGGGGCGAAGTGACGCACCGCGCTCACTCCCGCCCCAGCACCCGGTCCACCACGGTGTCCGCCCATTCGCGGGAGCAGAAGCTGGCCTTGGCTTCCACGGGGTCGTAGACGCGCTCCACCCAGTCCCAGAAGGGGGTGGGGCGCTTCTCGTTGTAGGCGGCGTAAAGATCGAAGAAATAGTCGAGGATGCCGGTCTTCGCCTGCTTGAAGTGGCCGTATTTCCAGTGGAGCTGCTTGGTCGCCCGCTCCAGCGGCACGCCTTCATGGATGAAGAGGTACAGCGCCGACATGAAGCCGGCGCGGTCCGCTCCCGACTTGCAGTGCAGCAGCGCCGGATACTGCATGGTGGCGAACAGGTCGCGCGCCTTCAGCAGCGTTTCCTTCTTCGGCATGTCGCGGGAATTGACCGGAAAGTCAACCAGCGTCAGCCCCGCCGCCCGGCAGGCTTCGGCCTCCAGGATGTAGGAGGCGCAGTCGCGGCTGCCGCGCAGGTTCAGAATGGTCTTCACCCCGCGCCGCGCCGCCTCGCGGATGTGCGAGGGGGAGGGCTGGCTCGCCCGGTACATGTTGGGGGAGACGCGGTAGGTGTTGGAATAGATCAGCCGGAAGCAGGCGTGGTCGATGAACACGCTTTCGAAATGGCCGAGCGCCCGTTGCAGCGGGGAGACCATGCGCCCGCGCGCCCGCTTTATCCCATCGGCCAGCGCGGTGGTGGTGTAACGGCGCAACATCTTCCTGGTGGTGGCCACTCAGAACTCTCCCCTTCGACAAGGCCGCCAAGATAGGCACACTTCCTGTGGCGTCAAGACCGCCGGACCGCTGGGCAGTGCGGCGGTTTGATCATCCGGCCCGCTGGACGCGTCCGTAGATGTCGTGGCGCGCGGCCACCGACAGCACGATTTCCATGTACAGGTTGATCAGGCCGTTGGCGTAGAAGGCCGGGCAGCCGGTGAAATGGCGCTCGCCCGGCTGTGCGGTCGGCTCGATCAGGTCCGGATTCAGAACGATCATGCCGCCCGGCGCCTCCTCGTCGTAGACGAAGGCGGTCTGGTGGCGGGGCAGGGGGTGGATGGCCTGATGGTCGTCCGCCTCGATGTGGCCGGCGCCCATGAATTGGCACAGCATGCCCAGGCTGCCCATGGAGAGCGGAAGCACCTGCTTCAGGCTGCGGCGGGACAGGTCGTCATACTCCGCCGGCGTCAGGCCGGGCTTCAGCATCGGCGCCGATTCGCACAGGTTCCAGCAGACGTGGAGCGCCGTGTGGCTGCCGGTCTTGGTGATCGACAGCATGTCGTAGCCGGACGGCGCGTGCAGGACCGACGCCTCCAGCGTGTTGGCGAGCACGAAGCTGGCCGCGGCGAGCGGGGTGATCGCGCCCTCCGCCCGGCAGCGCTCCTCCTCCAGCGCCACCTTGATGGCCCAATCCTTGATGATGGCGTCCAGCAGGTGGCACACGCTGTCGCGCAGGAAGCCGATCAGGGTTTCGGCCGGGGCGGCGTCCAGCCCGGCGGCGTCGGCAATGTCCAGCCCGTGCGGCGAGTCCGGCGGGTTGCACAGCAGCAGATGGCCCTCGGCGTCCAGCGGCATGCGGTTGGTGATGTGGTCGCGCAGATCGTTGTAGAGGAAGGCCAGCAACGTGTTGATCGCGACCTTCTCGTAATCCTCCTTCCGGGTGTCCGCATGGGCCGGGCAATGGCCGGCGAGGTTCTGAAGCTCCTCCGTGAAGAGGTAGTTCGGGTCCTCCGCGATGCGGTGCAGGATCGGCGCGAGGTTGATCCGGGTCATCCCGGCCTCTTCATGCGCGGCCAGATAGGTCAGGGCGAAATCGTTCGAACGGGCCATGGCGGAGGGACGTCTGTTCTGTGAAAGGGACGGTCAGCGGTCGCGAAGCCGGTCGTAGACGCCGTAATCCATGGCGATGCTGGCCACGATGTCGAGATACAGCTTGATGAATCCAGGCGTGTAGAAGGCCGGACAGCCGGTGTAGTGCCGCTCCTCCTGCTTGGCGAAGCGGGTGATCGGCTCCGGGTTCAGGCAGATCAGACCGGCTTCGTCCAGGACGAAGGCCGTCTGGTCCTTGGGCAGCAGATGGATGGCGAGGCCGTCATGCGGCTCGATCCCCGACGCCTCCATGTAATGGACCAGCATGCCCAGGCTGGCCATGGACAGGGGCACCACCTGCTTCAGGCTTCGCCGCACGAGATCGTCATAGTCTGCCGCCTCCAGGCCGGGCTTCAGCAGGGGGGCGGCCTCCACCATGGCCCAGCAGATGTGGATGGCGGTGTGGCTGCCGGTCTTGGTGATCGACAGCATGTCGTATCCGGCGCGCTGGTAGAGGGCCGAGTCCTCCAGCGTCGTGCGCAGTATGAAGGTGGCGGCGGCGGAGGAGGAGATCTCGCCGGAGCCCTGGGCGCGGTAATGCTCCTCCTCCGACAGCAGGTCCGCCGCCCAGACGGTGATGAGGCCGTCCAGCAGATGGCAGGTGGCGTCGCGCAGGACCGAGGCCATGACATCCAGCGGGGCCGCCGCCATGGCCGCGCGGTCGGCGGGGTGGATGCCGTGGGGGGAGCGCGGCGGGATCGGCAGCATGACCTGCCCGCGCTCGTCCAGCGGCAGCCTGGCCGCCACATGGTCGCGCAGCGGCTCGAACAGATAGGCCAGCAGCGTGTTGACCGTCACCTTGTCCGCGTCGTCGGCGTTGGGCGCGGCATGCATGGGGCACTGGCCGCCACCTTGCCGCAATTCCTGGCTGAACAGGAAGGAGGGGTCCTTCTGAATGGTTTGGAGGATGTGCGCGACGGACACACGTTCCAGCCCCGCGTCGGCATGGGCCTTGGCGAACGCGCTGGCGAAATCGTTGGAACGGGACATCGGGGCCTTGCGGGAACGGGGTAGTCCAATCACCCTATGGCGAGTGAATGAACCGCGCAACGGCAACCTCTGTGACCGGTTGCCGCTTTCCCGATGGATTGTGCGGTTACGACTCCGGGACCAGCCAATCCACCTTGCAGCCGCCGCCGGTGGAGGGAAGGGCGTCGTGCAGCGCCGGCAGCATGGCGCGAAGCGTGTCGTCCAGCATCCAGGGCGGGTTGACGATCAGCAGGCCGGACCCGTTCAGCCGCATGTGCGTGTCCTCCGGATGCCAGGTCATCTCGACGGTCAGGATCTTGCGGATGCCGGTGTTCTCCACCGCCTCCTGGAAGCGCCAGACGGCGGGGCGCTCCTTGATCGGGTACCACAGGGCGTAGATGCCGGTGGACCAGCGCTTGTGCGCGGCCTTCAGCCCCTCCGCCATGCGGGCGAACTCGTCCGGCTGCTCGAACGGCGGGTCGATCAGGACGAGGCCGCGCTTCTCCCTCGGTGGAAGATGGGTCTTCAGCGCCTGATAGGCGTCGCTCTTGCCGGTGGCGACCTGCCGGTCCCCGGCGAACTCCGCCTTCAGGGTCTGCCAGTCGTCGGGGTGAAGTTCGTTGAGGACCAGCCGGTCCTGCTCGCGCAGCAGCGCCCGCGCCAGCCGCGGCGATCCCGGATACCAGCGCAGCCGACCGTCCGGATTAAGGGCGGACACCGCGTCCAGATAGGGCTGAAGCGCCGGGTGCGGCGCCGGCTGGCCGAACAGCCGCCCGATTCCGTCCTGGAACTCCAGCGTCTTGCGCGCCGGTTCGGAGTCCAGGTCGTAGCGCCCGATGCCGGCGTGGGCGTCGAGCACGCAGAAGGGCGCCGGCTTGGCGCGCAGATGATCGACGATCAGCGCCAGCACGGCGTGCTTCATCACATCGGCGGGGTTGCCGGCATGGAAAATGTGACGGTAGTTCATGGGGCAGGGATGTAGCCCAACATCGAAGGCGGCGCCATCCCCTGCAAGCGGCTCCGGATCAGTCCAGAGAGGCGACCTGCTGGGCGTTGCGGAAGGTGCGGCGGGTGCTGGGGGCGATGCTGGCGGGTGAGGTGTCGCCGCAGCGGGCGGATTCCAGCAGCTTGGCGCTCTTCGCGTCCAGTTCGTTCAGATGCTGCCAGATCTTGCAGATGTAGTTCTGGGCCTGACGGGTCGAGCCGCCGTTGTAGCGGGCGACGGCGGTCTTCCAGCTTCCCTGCTCGCCGTGAAGGCGGAGCAGCAGGCGACCGGCGTAATAGACGTTCTCGCGGGGATCGACGATGCGCTCCACCGGCTGGAACTCGCCGCGATGGGTGCCCAGCGAGATCTGCATGCAGCCGACATAGACGTTCTGCCGAAGCTGTCCGCGCTTGTCGCGCAGGTGCCGGGCGGCGTCGCTGGCGTTGCGGGCGTAGACCGGACGGCCTTCCACGCTCATCGCGAAGGGGGTCGGGGCGCCGTCCTGGCCGCTTTCCACCAGGGCGATGGCGACGAGAAGGCCGGAGGGGATGTTGAACTTGCGCTCCGCCTCGACGGCGTGGGAGACGCAACTGCTGTCCTGGGCGGCGGCGGGCTTGGCGAGGAGGATCGGGGCGGCGGCTATGCCCAGTGCAAGAGCGATCCAGCCGCCAAACGTGCGTGGCACGCGCTGAGTTCGATCCTGCATATCCTCGGTCCCCTCTTCGTTGCCGGCGTTTGTCCGGCTTCGTTTTGGCCCCCCGCGCGGGGCCGCCATTATCCGGTCACCGAGTCGCTTACGGTGACCGCCTCCTACCCGAAAGTTCAACGCCCACCATCGGGCGCCGAAGCCACACTTCCAAAAATTTTATACAGCGTCAATCAATTTGCTTCCCGGTAATACCACGCCTTTCGCTCGCCCGATGTCACAAGGCAGGGGGTGGAGCCCTGTCCCTATCCTCCCCGTGAAAACTAAGCCATTGATTCAAAAGATATTCTTCAATTCGAACGTGGTACGTCACGCAAACAGTGCGAAAGGCCGCCCGATCGGCTTAGTGCGACGGTCTGACGCTCGAATCGGTGCGCATAGCCCATTTTCGGAAGCCCTCTTGCGCATGTGGGAAAGCTGGTGCAGTAGACTGTGCCGTCCCTCGCCGCCCGGAGTCCCGGGGCGGGGATGGCGGAAGCCAATCTTTCCAGAGCGAAGTGTTCGTGGATCGCGATTCGACGGCTCATACCGATAGAGAGGGGCAGGCGCTCCTCGTCCCACCCGGAGACGTTCCGGGCATTTTCTTCCAGACCGGATACGACCGCCTTTACGCCGCCGACGCGGCGGGGGCCGCGCGTGCCTTCCGCTTCGCCTGCGCCGCCGACCCCGCGTCGGCGGAAGCCTGGGGCGCCTTGGCCGACAGCGCGAGGGATGCGGGAGAGGCCGCCGGGACTCTGGCCGCCTGCGGACGGGCGGTGGCGCTCGACCCCGGCGTGTGGTCCTGGCGTGCCGCCCTGGCCGAAGCGCTGCGCGTCGTAGGCCGGCTAGAGGAGGCGGTGGCCGCCGGGCGGTCGCTGGTGGCCGAACGACCGGATTCCGCCACGGCCCGGCTCGGCCTCGCCCGCGCTCTGATCGCCGCCGGACACAGGGACGCCGCGCTGGAGGAATACCGCGAGGCCGTGGCCCTGCGGCCCGGCGACCGGGAGACCGCTCTCGAACTCTCCACTCTGCTGGTGGAAGCCGGGGACGCGCTTGGCGCGGTCGAGCTGCTCCAGCCGCTGTCCCGCCGGGACCCGGAGGATGCGGAACTGCACGCCGCCATCGGGCGGGCCTGGATCGCCTTGCAGGAGCCGGGAAAGGCGCTGACGGCGCTCCGCCGCGCCCAGGGGTTGGACCCGGACGGGCGGCTCGGCTGCGCGGCGCTGATCGCCGCCTTGGAAGGCGGCGCGGGGGAAGACCTGTCGGCGGCCTATGTGCGTGCCCTGTTCGACCGCTACGCCGACCGGTTCGACCAGGATCTGGTGGGCAAGTTGGGCTACTCCGCGCCGGGCCAACTGCGCGAGGCGGTGGAGCGGCTGGGGCCGGCAGCGGGGCTGCGGGTGCTCGACCTCGGCTGCGGGACCGGGCTGGCCGGTGTGGTCTTCCGCCCGCTGGCCGCGCATCTCGCCGGGGTGGATCTGGCCCCGCGCATGGTCGAGAAGGCGCGCGCCCGCAACCTGTACGATGAGTTGTCGGTCGGCGACGTGGTCGCGGCGGTGGAGGCGGCGCCCGGTTCGTGGGACCTTCTGGTCGCCGCCGACGTGCTGGTCTATCTCGGCAACCTCACCGCGCTGTTCGAAGGGGCCGCGAAGGCCCTGCGCCCGGCGGGCCGCTTCGCCGCGACGGCGGAGTGGCTGGAGGGAGAGGAGGTGGGCGGCGGCTATGCCCTCGGCCCGTCGCGGCGTTACGCCCACACCGAATCCTATGTGCGGAAGACGGCGGCCGCGGCGGGGCTGTCGGTGTTGCTCATGGAACCCTGCTCCTCCCGCCGGGAAAAGGGCGTGGGCGTGCCGGGCCTGCTCTTCATATTGGAGAAGCCGATGGCGTGATCGGCTTCAGGCTCAGCAGGGCGCAGTCCCAATAGGGCCGCGGGCCGAAGCGTTCGGCCAGGAAATCCACGAAGACGCGGACCTTCGGCGACAGGTGCCGGTTCTGCGGATAGACCGCGAAGACGCTCGTTTCCGCCATGGAATAGTCCAGCAGCAGGCATTGCAACTGCCCCTTGGACAGCGCTTCCCCGCACAGGAAGGTGGGCAGAACGATGATGCCGGCTCCCGCGATGGCGGCCTCGCGCAGCAGGTCGCCGTTGTTGGTGCGCAGCGAACCGGACACGCGGACCGAGCGCATGGCGTCATTGATGCGGAACTGCCACTGCTCGGCGGTCGGAATATTGGTATAGATCAGGCAGTTGTGGTTGGACAGCTCATCCGGCGTCTGAGGAGTTCCGTGCTTCTCCAGATAGGCCGGGCTGGCGCAGACCACCTGCCGGTTGGGGGCCAGCCGCTTGGCGATCAGCGAACTGTCGCGCAGCCGCCCGATGCGCACCGCCACATCGTATCCCTCGTCGATCAGGTCCACATAGCGGTCGTTCAGGTCCATTTCGATCTCGATGGACGGGTAGCGTTCGAGGAACTCCGCCACGGCCTTCGCCAGATGCAGCAGCCCGAAGGACACCGGCGCGTTGACCTTCAGCCGCCCGCGCGGGGCCGCGTGCAGGTCGGCGACGGCCTGCTCCGCCTCCTCCAGATCGGCAATGATGCGGATGCAGCGCTCGTAATAGGCCTGCCCGACCTCGGTCAGGCTGAGCTTGCGCGTGGTGCGGTTCAGCAGCCGCGCGCCCAGCCGGTTTTCCAGCTCCGCGATCCGGCGGGAAACCACGGACTTGGACAGGTTCAGACGCTCCGCCGCGCTGGTGAAGCTCTTGGTGTCCACGACCTTGATAAAGGCCATCATGTCGTCGAGGCGGTCCATGTCATTGTTCTACACCCCGAAACAATGAAGTTCCAGCGCCCTGGATTTGCTGAAGCGCGGCAACGCGCTATCTCAGTGGGACACCGCCGCCATCCGGGGCGCGGATACAGCCAGAGCGAGGGGAGACGAGACATGGCGAAAGTCCTGGTGCTCTACTACAGCAGCTACGGCCACATCTCCACCATGGCCCAGGCGGTGGCGGAGGGCGCACGGTCCGTTCCGGGAACGGAGGTGACCGTCAAGCGCGTGCCGGAACTGGTGCCGGACGCGGTGCGGCAGAAGGCGCATTTCAAGGACGAGCCGAACATCCCCATCGCCGATCCGAGCGAGCTTGCCGACTACGACGCCATCGTGCTGGGCGTGCCGACCCGCTACGGCAACATGCCGGGTCAGATGAAGAACTTCCTCGACCAGACGGGGGCCCTGTGGGTGAAGGGCGCGCTGGTCGGCAAGGTGGGCGCCGCCTTTTCCTCCTCCGCCACCCAGCATGGCGGGCAGGAGAGCACCATCCTCAGTACCCACATCGTGCTTCTGCATCTCGGCATGGTGATCGTCGGGCTGCCCTACAGCTTCCAGGGCCAGATGGGCGTGGACGAGGTGATGGGCAACAGTCCCTACGGTGCCAGCACCATCGCGGGCGGCGACGGCTCCCGCCAGCCGAGCGCCGTGGAACTGGACGGTGCCCGCTATCAGGGGCGGCACGTCGCGGAGATCGCCAAGAAGCTGCACGGTTGAGGGTGAGGCCCCCTCTCCCATCGCCGAGGCGGGAGCGGGCACCGGGAAGAGGGGAGTTCAGGGCATGGGTCTGCTGATCGAAGGCCGCTGGCACGACCAGTGGTACGACACCAAGAACACCGGGGGCGCCTTCGTCCGTCCGGAAACCCAGTTCCGCAACTGGGTGCGGGCGGACGGCTCCAGCCCGTTCCAGCCGGAGGCCGGGCGTTATCACCTGTTCGTGTCGCTGGCCTGCCCCTGGGCGCACCGCACCCTGATCCTGCGCAAGCTGAAGGGGCTGGAGGACGTCATCGGCGTCACCGTGGTCGATCCGCTGATGCGGGAGGAGGGCTGGACCTTTCCCAAGCCCGATCCGGTCACCGGCTCCACCCGCCTGCACGAGGTCTACACCAAGGCCGATCCCACCTACACGGGCCGCGTCACCGTGCCGGTGCTGTGGGACAGGAAGACCGGGACCATCGTGAACAACGAGTCCTCGGAAATCATCCGCATGCTGAACCGGGAGTTCGACGCCTTCGGCGACGCTTCGCTGGACTTCTACCCGGCGGAACTGGCGGAGGAGATCGACCGGATCAACGCCTTCGTCTACGACCGCGTCAACAACGGCGTCTACAAGGCCGGCTTCGCGACCAGCCAGGAGAAGTACGAACAGGCGTTCGACGCCCTCTTCGCCGCGCTGGACGAATTGGACGGGCGGTTGGCCGGGCGGCGCTATCTGCTGGGGGACAAGCCGACCGAGGCCGATTGGCGCCTGTTCACCACGCTGGTGCGGTTCGACGCGGTCTATGTCGGCCACTTCAAGTGCAACCTGCGCCGCATCGCCGACTATCCGAACCTGTCGGGCTATCTGCGCGACCTCTATCAAGTGCCCGGCGTGGCGGAGACGGTCGATTTCCACCACATCAAGCGGCACTATTACGCCAGCCACACCATGATCAACCCGACCGGCGTCGTGCCGAAGGGGCCGGCGCTGGATCTGGACGCGCCGCACGGGCGCGAGGCGGTGGGGTAACAGGACTCACGGCTTGTAGCAGCGGGCCATGTCCTGTTTCTGTCCGATCATCTCGCATTGGAAGCCGTTGGAGAACTTGAAGCGGAACGGCCCGGTCTTGCGCACGCTGACGGTGGTTTGACCGGTGGAATTCTTGAAGGCCACCCAGGCCGAGGAATCGAAATGGGTGGTCACCCCGTTGCTCAGCCACACGCGGCCCTGGTTGTCCTTGAGAACTTGCACGCCCGTGTTGAAGGCGATGCCGCCGTTCGGCATCTCGGACGCCACGGCGAGGCCGTTCGTGCAGTTCACTCCCTCCGGCTGCACCGCGACGCATTCATAGGGACGCGGCTGCGACGCGGTGAGCACCATGGCGTAGATCGCCACCTCGAGAACGTTCAACGGCATGCGGAATCTCCCAGCGGTCCGCACAAGGGTGCCGCATGGCACCGTGCACAGGGTAATTCCGTTGTGGTTACGAAAAGTATAATGTCGCGGTCAAGGTTCAACCCTTTCGCGGTCAGCGCTTTTTGTAGTTTTTCGTGTGCGAAACGTCTTCCGGCTGTCTCCGGGCGTTGCCAAGCGGGGTGCCCCGACCACGAGGATGTCCCGATCGCAAAGAGCGGATTCGGGTGGCGCGGTTCGGCAAGGCCGGGTGACGGCTGGGGCACGGCACGGCTCCCAGCGGGACGCGGAATAGACGTATTACCCTTATATCAATTCAACCGGGTCAAGCCTGGGCGGGCGCGACGAATGGACGCTTTGGCGCCGCAGCATCCGGCGATGGAACCGCATCGCGCGCCGTCTGTTCCCACAACTTCGCCAACGACCGTGGAGCGCCCGACCGATGACCGCCGCAGCCGCACCGCCGGGCGGGGCGCCGCACCTCCTGGACACCCTGGTCGTCGGCGGCGGCCCCGCGGGGCTGACCGCGGCCATCTATCTGGCGCGCTACCGGCGCCGCTTCCTGGTGGTGGACTCCGGGGCCAGCCGGGCCTCCTGGATTCCGCTGTCCCACAACCACGCGGGCTTTCCGGACGGGGTGACCGGCGATGAACTGCTCATCCGCATGCGCGCTCAGGCGGAACGCTATGGCGCCCGGATCGTGCCTGGGACGGTGTTGGCGGTGGAGCGGACGGAGGACGGCTACCGCGTGCGGGCGGACGATGGGCGGGAGTTCCGTGCCCGCACCGTGCTGGCCGCGACCGGGGTGATCGACCGGGAGCCGCAACTCCCCAACCTTTATCAGGCGGTCCAGCGGGGGCTGATCCGCCATTGCCCGATCTGTGACGGGTTCGAGGTGATCGGCCACCGCATCGGCGTGATCGGCCACGGCACGGGCGCGCTGGGGGAGGCGCTGTTCCTGCGCACCTATTCCCGCGACATCACCCTCCTGACGCTGGGCGAGCCGATGAAGTTGGAGGAGGCGGAGGACCGCCGCATGGCCGAGGCCGGAATCCGTGCGGTGGAGGAGCCGGTGGTGGAGGTCCACACCGAAGCTGGGCGGATCGCCGCCCTGACCACCGCGTCCGGCGAGCGGCTGACCTTCGACACGCTCTATTCCGCCCTGGGCTGCCATCCGCGCACGGAGCCGGTGAAGGGCCTCGGCGTGCGCATCGGGCCGGACGCCCGGCTGGTCACCGACGGCCACCAGCAGACGGGGATCGAGGGACTCTACGCCGCCGGCGACATCGTGGAAGGGCTAAACCAGATTTCGGTCGCCATGGGGCAGGCGGCCATCGCCGCCACCGCCATCCACCGCCGCCTTCTGGCGGAGGACGGGGACCTGTAGCACCCGCGGCAACGCCGTCCGGTAACCCGGCCTGACGGGCAAAATGTCGCATTTGTCTTTTATAAAAGGTAATACCAATTCAATGCTTTAAGCTATGCCATTGGAAGGATGGATTTTCCGGAAAGGGCATAAAGGATTATGCCTTTCGGGACCGGTCGGACGTTTACACCTGCTTAATATTTTGGGCCGTAGGAGTCCCGCCATTGCGAAAGGCGGTCCGTGCGGCGGGGTGTGGCCCGGTGCACAGCGGGATGGGCGGGAGGACGGCATCATGCCGCCATCCGGCAACCCGGCCAGCCTGCCAGAACCGACGGAATCCGCTACATGGCCCAATCCGTTACCCGCGCGCTCCAAGCCATCAAACGCCACAACGCCAAGCCGGAGCAGATCGACCATGCCATCCTCAGCGCCATCAACGTGACGCTGTGCATGCAGTCCGGCGGCAACGACCGCGTGGCGGAAGGCTTCAATCAGGACATCGCGCTGAGCGGACGGGCCTTCGGCATCCGGAGCTGACCGCTACTCTTCCATTTCCTCCCGCTTCCGCAGTTCGTCCTGCAGGAGATAGCGGGCGTCCGGCGGCAGATCGCCGATGGCTTCGGCCAACACGCGCAGGCGCCGCCGCAGGGCGTAGACGGTGTCCAGCAGGGACAGCACGACCGGCATCGCCTCGTCGTCGAGCGCCAGATCCTCCCGCAGATCGCAGATCAATTCCAGCCGGGCCATGTCGGCCTCGCTGAAGACGAAGCTGTTCCCTTCATGCCGCGGCCTCAGCCAGTGCCGCTCCACCCACACCGTCAATTCGGCGGAAGAGACGCGCCGGCAGGCGGCCAGCACCTCTTCGGTTCTCCGCTCCGCGCCTTGCTGGACCATGTCACGCGGCCTCCATGTCCCGCCTGGGGTTGTGGTCGGGCTTCCATTCCCGAACGAACGCCTCCAGCGCCGGGTCGGGCGCGTCGGGCAGGGCGATGCGCAGCGTCACATACTGGTCGCCGCGCACCCCGTTGGCTCCGGGAATGCCCTTGCCCTTCAACCGCAGGCGCGTGCCGTTGTTCGCCCCCTTCGGAACGGTCAGCATCACCGGCCCGTCGATGGTCGGCACGCGCACCTTGCCGCCCAACACCGCCTCGGCCAGGGTCACCGGCAGGTCGAGTTGCACGTCGTCGCCTTCGCGCCGGAACCAGGGGTGGGGCGAAACCTTCACGGTGACCAGCGCATCGCCGGGCGGCCCGCCGTTGGTTCCCGGCAGGCCCTGGCCCTTCAGCCGGATGGTCCCGCCGTCCTCCAGCCCGGCGGGCAGGTCGATGTCCAGAGTCCGCCCGTCCGGCATGGTGACCCGGCGTTTGCCGCCCTTGGCCGCGGCCAGGAAATCGACCGTCAGCGCCATGCTGAGATTGCCGCCCTTCATCGGCATGGTGCCGCCGCGGGCGAACCCGCGCCCGCCGAACAGGTCGGCGAAGATGTGTTCCAGATCGTCGGACGCGAAGCCTTCCGCATGGGCGTAGCGGGCGCCCGCCGGGCCTTCCGCGAAGTCGCGGTAATACTGACGCTGGGGCCGTTCCTGGCCGGAGGCGTCGATTTCGCCGCGGTCGAAGCGGGCGCGCTTGTCCGGATCGGACAGCAGGCTGTAGGCGGCGCTGATGTCCTTGAAGCGCTGCTCCGCCTCCGCCTTTCCGGGGTTGAGGTCGGGGTGGTGCTTCTTGGCCAGCTTCCGGTAGGCCTTGCGGATCTCGTCGTCCGAAGCGGAGGGTGAAACTCCCAGAGTGTCGTAAGGATTGCTCATGGCGATGACCGTAATCGAAAAGCGGGGGTCAGCGGCGGAAGGGTGAGCACGTCGGACGTGTATGTGTTCAACGGCGGCCCGCAAATCAAGAGGGCGCCCCTTCCGCTCCGCGCACGGCGCCTGTGCTTGCGGCCGGGATGACGATGGAACAACGCGGACCAATATGTTGCGGGCCGGACTTGACGCCGGTTGAGTGTTCCCGAAAGGAGAGGGGGAGGCAGCGCCCGTCATGCCGCACAAGCCGTTGTCCTTCGTGCCCACCGATCTTGCGGTCGCCGAACTGCGGCGGCGCCACAAGACCGCGAACGTCCTGCATTCCCTGCTGCTGCTCGGCGGCATGGTGCTTCTGCTGGCGCTGTGCGGCCTGATCCTGGCAGGGACGGAGGGGGTGCTATGGGCTCTGCTGGGTGGTGGGATCAGCCTGCTGTTCAGCCCGCGCCTGTCGCCGCGGATGATCCTGGGCATGTTCGGCGCCCGCCGCCTGTCCTATGCGGAAGCCCCGGTCCTGTTCGACGCGCTGACCGCCATCGCCTGCCGGGCGGACCTGCCCGCCGTGCCGGAACTTTGGTACGTCGCCAGCCCGGCGCTGAACGCCTTCGCCGTGGGCAGCCGCCGCCAGTCGGCCATCGCGGTGACCGACGGGCTGCTCCGCGCGCTCAGCCTGCGCGAACTGGCCGGCGTGTTGGCGCACGAGGTCAGCCATGTGCGCAACAACGACCTGACGGTGATGGGGTTGGCCGACACGGTGACCAGCCTGACCCGGCTGATGTCCGTCTTCGGCATGGCTCTGCTGATTCTCAACCTGCCCCTTCTGATGTTGCGGCAGGAGGCGGTTCCCTGGCTGCTTGTCCTGCTGCTTATCGCTGCACCCTGGATCGGCGTGCTGCTGCAACTCGCCCTGTCCCGCACGCGGGAGTTCGATGCCGACCTGGACGCCGCCCACCTGACCGGCGATCCGGAAGGCGTGGCGTCGGCGCTGGCCCGAATCGAGCGGTTGCAGCATGGCCCGTGGGAGGGCTTGCGCTTTCCGGGCCGCCGCCGGGCGCAGAACATCCCGTCGCTGCTTCGCACCCATCCGGAAACCGAGGAGCGCGTGCGCCGCCTGATGGAGCTTCGCACCCCGCCGCCGGTCCTGCCGGGTCTGGACGCCTATGCCCTGCACGCCCCGCCGCACCTCGCCATGCCGGCGGCGCTGCGGCGCCCGCGCTACCGGATCGGCGGCTACTGGTATTGAAGGTTACAGGCCGGGCGTCCGCCTCTCCTGGACTAAAGCGGCGCGGCTGGGTAGAACCGGCATGCGCGGTAGGGCAATTTTGCCCAAATCCCCGGCTTGTTCCGGGAAAGGGGCGATGTCCGCGGCGGTCGGTTGGCTACAGAAGGCGGGTCCCCTCCATGACCTTTCAAGGGCGTTTGATCCTGCTGATCTCCGGGCTGGTGACGCTGGCGGTGGCTGCGGTCACGGTGCTGCTGGCCTGGACGACCCACTCGTCGATCCAGTCGCGGGTGGAGGCGGACGGCCGCATGGCGGCGACTCTGCTGGCCCGCAACGCCACCCTGGCGCGCGAGGTCCCGCGCGACGTGGAGGCTCTGCTGGGCGACCGGCTGCTGTCGGAGGCGACTCTCGCCGCCCACCTCGTCGCGGTGATGGAGGCAGGCAAGACGTCCATCAGGGCGGTGACCGACCGGCTGAAGTCCATCGCGGAAGCCGGTGGGCCGGACGAGATCTGGATCACCGACAACCGGGGCCGCGCCTATCTGCACAACATTCCCGGCCCCGACATCACCTTCGGCCCCGATGCCAAGGCGCAGCCGCGACAGGCCCCCTATTACGGCCTGCTGAACCGCGCGCCGGAAAAGGTGGTGACCGACGCCGCCACCGAAGGCGGTAAGCTGATGAAGTTCGCGGGCGTGGCCGGCGTGGACAAGCCGCGCATCGTCCAGGTCGGCGCCGACGTGCGCAAGCTGGGCGACATCGCCCGCAAGGCCGGCGTGGACGGGCTGATGGCCGCCCTGCTGGCCGGCGGCACGGTGGAGGGCGTGTGGCTGCTGGAGCGCGACGGACGCCTTGCCGTGCACGCCACCGGCCCCAGCGCCGGGCCGCTGTCGGAGCAGGCCATCGAGGCGGCGAAGGCCGCGGCGGCGGCGGGCGAGACCGGCTTTCTGCATGAGGGCGACCGCCTGACCGCCTTCGCCCCGGTGCCGGCGGTGGCCGGGCAGGGGGCGGGCATCGCGGTGGTGCGCCTGCCGGCGGAGGATCTGTCGTCGGTGGTTGGCCGCCATGTGAAGATCGGCCTGCTGATGGGGGTGCTGGTGCTGGCGCTGGGCGTCTACAGCGCGGTGCGGTTCGCCCGCAGCCAGATGGCCCCGATCGAGCGGCTGGGCGAGGCCGTGGCGGCGGTGGAGGCCGGGCGCTTCAACCCCTTCACCCTGAACGAGGCGATGGAGCGCAACGACGAGATGGGCCGCCTCGCCCGCGTCTTCCGCAGCATGGCGCTGGAGGCGTCCTACCGCGAGGAGACGCTGGACGCCCAGCTTCTGATGCGCACGGCGGAACTGGAAACCAGCACCGAGAAGCTGAACGCCGCCGAAAGCCTGATCGAGGAGGAGCAGCGCGCCGCCCGCGACGTGCAGGCGAATCTGCTGCCGCAGCAGCTTCCCGCCGGGCGCGACAGCCAGTTCTTCGGCCTGCTGGTTCCCGGCCCGGCGGTCAGCGGCGACTTCTACGACGTGATCGAGCTGGACGAGCGCAATTGCCTGCTGGTGGTGGCCGGGGTGTCCGGCTGGGGCGTGCCGGCGGCCTTCCTGATGCTGCTGGTGCGCGCTGCGATCCGCGAGGCCGCGGCCCGGCCCGGCACGACCCCCGCCGCCATCCTGACCGCCGCCAACGACCGGCTGTGCGGGCAGAGCCCCTTCGACGGCTTCGCCACCGCCTTCGTCGCCCTCTACGACCGGGAGGCCGGGACGCTCAGCCACTCCAGCGCCGGCAACCGCACGCCCTGCCGCATCCAGGCGGACGGCAGCATTCTGTCCCTGGCCGACGCGGGCGGTCCGGCGCTGGGCGTGCGCAAGGGCATTCCCTATGGCGAGGCGGTGACCCGGCTGGAGCAGGACGACACGCTGTTCCTCTGCACCGAGGGCGTGCTGCGGGCGGTGAACGCCATGCGCGAGCCCTTCGGGGAAGAACGTCTGGCCGCTGTGCTGCAACAAGGCCGTGGGCTGTCGGCGCGCGACCGTTCCGAGCTGCTCCTGCGCGCGGTGGAGTCGCATGTGGGGCCGGGCGGGCAGACGGGCGACATCGTATGCCTGACCGTCCGCCGCCTGCTGCCCGCCGCCGAACTGGCGCCGGAAACCGAAGAGGCGGTTTAGTTGCCCTCTCCCAGGGCAGGAGAGGGGGTGGCAAGCAATCAAGCGGTTTCCGCCAGGATTGCCCATTCCCCGTTGTCTTCCACCAGCGCCTCGCGGGTGCCGGCGCGGGTGGTGACGAGTTCGGCCAGCCGGGAATAGGCGCCCGTCGCCCGGTTCAACGAATCGACCCGGATGTAGGGGATCGTCCGTCCTTCCAGCGTGGCGACGGTTCCGCCGCGGAAGTCGCCGGCCATGAAGGTGGTGGTGCATAGGATCAGGTATGACGGACCCGCCCGCAGGCCCACGCAGCCGGGGTTCTCCGTCTCGATGACCGCGAATCCCAGACCCCGGTAACGGGCGAGGCTGGGGCCGATGTCCGGGAGGATCGTCAGCGGCGTGACGCGACGGGCCATGCCCGTGCTTCCGGCCAGCGCCTCGAAGGGCAGGGCCAGGGCCGCCGCCAGGGCCATCAGGGAGGCGGGGGCCGCCGCCCCGCCCCGTTCCAGACGTTGAACCGTGCGGACGCTGACGCCGCTCGCCCCGGCCAGATGCTCCTGTGACCAGCCCCGGCGTTGGCGCTCGGAGGTCAGGCGGCCGCGGTTGATGTGGATGGGCATTGGAGACGCTTCCGTCCGATGGAGGTAGCGCGACTGTAGCGCCGCGCCACCCTTGCGACCACGACGCGGACCCGCCATGCGCGTCCCATGTCTGTCCTGGGTTCCGCCGTTCAGCTTCGGTTCAGTCGCCCCCTGACAGAATCGGAGGGACGCGCACGTTTCCGCCGATGAGAGGGCTTCCGATGTCCAACGCCTTTCCCGAGGCTGCCGCCCAGCCGCCCGTGAAGACCCGCTACGACGGGGTGATGCTGTTCTTTCACTGGAGCGTCGCCCTGCTGATCCTCGTGGCCTTCGCCATCGCCCAGGGACGCGGGCTGGTGCCTCGCGGGCCGGGGCGGACCGCGCTGATGGACCTTCACCAGTCGCTTGGCGTCCTGGTGCTGGCTCTGGTGGCGCTGCGCATGGTCTGGCGCGCCGTCAGCCCGCCGCCGCCCATGCCCGCCGGAACCGCGCCGCTGCTCCTGCTGGCCGCCAAGGCCGGGCATCTGGCGCTCTACGCCCTGATGATCGCCGTGCCTCTGGTCGGCGTTCTGATGACCCAGGCCAATGGCCATCCGGTGTCCGTCTTCGGCCTGTTCACGCTGCCAACGCTGGTGGGCGAGAACAAGGACTTCGGCCACACGCTGGAAGAGGCGCACGAGTTCCTCGGCACCGTCATCGTCGTGGTCGCCGGGCTGCACGCCGCGGCGGCGCTGGTCCACCAGTATGTGCTGAAAGACGGGACGCTCAGCCGCATGATGCCCAAAGGAAATCGGTAAGGAGGATCGTCAGCCGGAAAGGAACGGGCGGCGCCCGCACCGGAAAGCCGGTTGGAGCCGCCCGCCAAGTGGCGAGGTACTGCCTCCTCCATGGGGCAGACCCATGCACGGGTGCCCCATGATCAGGTGAACCGGCCCAAGCGGCTTCCCTTCCCGGCGCAATGGCGGTACCGCCCCCCGATTTCACGCCACACCCCTGTTTTCACGCCATCCGGCGGCGAGGGGGAAGAGGGGCATGGCGGCAAGCGGAACGATCACACTGGCGACCGGAGCGGTGCTGCTGGCGTCTGCGTCCGCCGGGGCGGTGCCGTTCGACCGGATGTTCGTTTTCGGCGACAGCCTGTCCGACACGGGCCGCGTCTATGAACTGACGCGCGGCGCCATTCCGCCGAGCCCGCCTTATTACGACGGGCGCTTTTCCAACGGCCCCGTCTGGGTGGAGCGGCTGGCCCCGCTGATCGGCAGCCAGCCCGACCAGAAGACCAACTTCGCCTATGGCGGCGCGGAGACCGGCACCCTGTCGCAGACCGCCGTTCCCGGCGTCCAGGGGCAGGTGGGGCAGTTCCTGCTCAGCCGGCCCGGCGGGACCGGCGGCGGGCTGTTCGCGGTCTGGGCGGGCGGCAACGATTACTTCAACCATGTCACCGCCGGGGCGGCCCCGTCGGGCCTCGTCAACCAGACGGTCGGCAACATCGTCACGGCGGTGGAGCGGCTGGCCGCGCTCGGCGGAAAGACCTTCCTGGTGCCGAACCTGCCGGACCTCGGCACGATTCCTGACACCCGCAATTCCGACCGCGCCGCCCTTCTGAACGCGGTCACCGCCTCCCACAACACGCTGTTGGCGCAGGCCATGGCGGATGTGGAGAAGCGGCTGGGCGTCACCGTGGTGGTGGCGGACGTCAACGCGCTCTACCGCGCGGTGGCGGCCAACCCCGCCGCCTACGGCTTCACCAACGCCGTCACGCCCTGCCTGACGAACAACACGCCGACCGGCGCCTGCCCGACCGAGGCGCAGGCCGACCAGACCGTCTATTGGGACGAGATCCACCCGACCCGCGCCGCCCATCTGCGGATCGCACAGTATATGCAGGGCTCACTGCTGGCGCTGAACGACGCGGCGGAGACGGTGGCGATGCAGCCGGAACTGGCCTTCGAGACGACGCGGAGCTGGCACCGCGCCCTGCTCGGCTCCATCGCCGGACCCGCCGCCGCGCGGGAAGAGGCACCGCTCGGTTCCGGGCAACTGACCGCCTTCCTGATCGGCGACGGCTCCTGGGGGCGCCTGGGCGGCACGGCGGAGCGGCAGGGCTTCCGCTTCAACACGCAGTCGGGCGGAGTCGGCGCGGAACTGCCGGTCAGCCCGTCCTCCCGCGTCGGGCTGTCGGTCGGCGGGTCGCGCGGCCATGCCAAGCTGGATGAGGGAGCGGGCACGCTGGACATGACCAGCACCATCATCGGCCTGCACGCGGTGACGGAGGCGCAGGGCTTCCTGCTGGCCGTCGCGGGCAGCGTCGCCTTCGACCGGTACGGCGACATCGACCGGACGACGGGCTTCGCCCCGTTTCCCAACGCCTCGGCGGAAACGGACGGGCGCACCTACGCCCTATCGGTCGCCGGGGGCTACACGGCGCAGGTCGGGCCTGTGGCGCTGGGGCCTCGGCTGGGCCTGCGCTACATCCACGCGCGCATCGACGGCTATCAGGAGAGCGGCGCCGGCCTTCTGTCGCTGGGCGTCGAGCGGCAGAGCGCCGAATCGCTTGAGAGCAGCGTGGGCGCCGAAGCCTCCACCACTGTGGAAATCGGGCGGGCGGTGCTTCAGCCCAGCCTGGGCATCGCCTGGGAACACCAGTTCGCGGAGGATGCGCGCACCGTCACCGTCCGCCTGCCCGGCGGGGCCGCCAACAGCGTCAACCCCGGCGGCGACTCCCGCGATTCCCTGGTGATCGGTGCCGGCCTGTCCGCCCAGCTCTGGCAGGCGGTCAGCGCCGCCGTCGGATACCGCGGCGAACTGTCGGGGGCGGACGGCCACAACCACGCCTTCACCGCCCGATTGCGGATGCGTTTCTGACGGAGTTCCCGCACCATCCACCAGACCGGCCCACCCGACCGGTTTTTTCCTGCTGGCGTTGCGGCGCCGCCCGATGAACAATCGGCGCCGGTGCGGAGCCCATCCGGCACGCCCGTCCGAACAAGAACAATGGGGGGAACTTCATGACCTACAAGCACATCCTCGTGCATCTCGATTCCAGCCCGCATGTCGAAACGCGGCTGGACGCGGCCATCGCGCTGGCCAAGGACAGCGGCGCCTTCCTGCGCGGCCTGTTCGCCCAGCCGGACCGCAACGCCTCCAGCGTCATCGCCCGCCGCCCCAGCGACCATCTGGAGCAGGCCGCCGCCCGCAGCGAGGCGATGTTCCGCGACAAGCTCCAGTCGTCGGGCCTGCAAGGCCAATGGCACGGGCTGACCCACGGCGAGCACAACCACGTCATCCGCGAAACCATCATCTGGTCGCGATTCGCCGACCTGACGGTGCTGGGCCAGTACGACCGCAGCGCCGGGGACGGCGTGGCGCCGGAGGAGCTGAACGAGCAGGTGGTGCTGAATTCGGGCCGCCCGGTGCTCGTGCTGCCCTATGCCGGCACGTTCCCGGTGATCGGCAAGCGCGTCGCCGTCGCCTGGAACGCCGAGCGGGAGGCCGCCCGCGCCCTGGCCGACGCCATGCCCTTCCTCCAGGCCGCCGGCGAGGTGACCGTCATCACCGTGCTGACCCAGGCCGCTCCGCCCGCCGGCTCCGAGCCGCAGCGCATCGGTCTGCTCGACCATCTGGCGCTCCACGGCGTGAAGGCGGAGCAGACGCACTTCACCGTGACGGACATCGGCGCCATGGACGCGCTTCTGGCCCGCAGCATCGACTCCGGGGCCGACCTGCTGGTGATGGGGGCGCACGGCCATTACGGTTTCCCCTTCCTGCACCGGGGCGGCGGGACGCGCCACGTGCTGCGCACCTGCCCCGTACCGCTGCTGCTGTCCCACTGACGGCCCCACCGGGGAGAAGGGCGGCGGGCTTTCCCCCGCGGTGCCGGGCAGCCATGTAGAGACAGCCATGTAGAGGTTGTCCCGGCACCGCCTGGAGAGCGCGCATGTCCTGGCTCCGCGTCTTCCTGATCGCCTGTCCCGTCCTGGTCCTGGCGGCGCTGTTCGCGGCCTGGGCGGCAACGGGTTTCGACCTGTTCGGCCTCAGCCTGCCGGGCCTGCTCGCCCTGGTCGGCGGGGCCGTGCTGACCAGCGCCGTCGCCATCGGGCTGATGGCGCTGGTCTTCCTCAGCAACCGCAGCGGCCATGACGAGGAGGCCGGTCGCCCCGATCCGCCGGACGGGTCGGAGCGGCTCTGACAAGCAGCGGCCGTGAAAAGCCGCACGGGGAAAAGCCGCACGGGGAAAAGCCATTGCGCCGTCCTTCCGTCTGATGTCCGCAAGGTCGGCGGAACGCTTGCGACTCCCCACCGTTTCCTAAAACGACGAATGAGCCCCGGCACTTGCGGCTGGGCAGGCCGAGTCCGCGTCACCGCGGACTCCGGCACCGGCATCTGTTTGCCATTACGCCCGCCCGCTCCAAGGAGACGCCATGCCGCCCCGCCGCGATCCCGCAACCTTCATGTGGTCGGAAGCCGTCGAACTGCTGGACCGCGCCGAGCGGCTGCACCGCCAGTTCTTCCGCCCGGCTCCGCCCGGCCCCCGCCGCGCCTGCTGGACCCCGCCGATCGACGTCTACGAGACGGATGAGGCCGTGACCATCGTCGTGGCCCTTCCCGGCGTCGGCCCCGACCAGCTCCAAATCGCCATAGAGGACGGGGTTCTGGTGGTCGCGGGAGAGCGGACGCTGCCGCTGGGCTGCGACGGCGTCATCCACCGGCTTGAGATTCCCCATGGCCGTTTCGAGCGGCGGATCGAACTGCCCGCCGGGGCCTTCCGCATGGGACGGCGCGAGCTGTCCGCGGGCTGCCTCGTGCTGGCGCTCGACAAAATGGGATGAAGGACACCCGCATGACCACCCCCGTCACCGACGAACGCACCGCCGAATCCACGCCGAATCCCCAGACGCCGCCCGCCTCCGGGCTGCCGGAGGACGTGATCCCGGTCATCCCCGTGCGGAACCTCGTGCAGTTTCCGGGGGTGGTTCTGCCGGTGACGGTGGGGCGGGCGCGCTCGGTCGCCGCCGCGCAGGAGGCGGCCCGCACCGAACGCCCGGTCGGCATCCTGCTCCAGCGCGACGAGGCGGTGGAGGAGCCGACCGGCGCCGACATGCACCGCGTCGGGACGACCGCCAGCATCCTGCGCTACGTCACCACGCCCGACGGCTCGCATCATCTGGTGTGCCAGGGGCAGCAGCGCTTCCGCATCGTCGAGTGGTTGCCGGGCCATCCCTTCATGGCCGCCCGTGTGGAGATGATCGACGAGAGCGACACCGCGACGGCGGAGGTCATGGCCCGCTTCCTGAACCTGCGCAACGAGGCGGTCGAGGCGCTGCAACTGCTGCCCCAGGCCCCTCAGGAGCTTCTGGCCGCCGTGCAGGCCATCCAAAGCCCCGGCGAACTGGCCGACATGACCGCCAGCTACATGGACCTGAAGCCCGCCGAGAAGCAGGAGGTGCTGGAGACCTTCGAACTGCCGGAGCGGCTGGACAAGGTGGGCGCCCTGCTGGCCCGGCGGATCGAGGTGCTTCGCCTGTCCCGCGACATCCGCGAGCGCACCCGCGAGGCCATGGACGAGCGGCAACGGGAATACCTGCTGCGCGAGCAGCTCCGCGCTATCCAGAAGGAGCTGGGCGAGGCCGACGAGGGCCGTCAGGCCGAGGTTGGGGAGCTTCAGGATGCCATCGCCAAGGCCGGCATGCCCCCCGACGTACGGGAGCACGCCGAGAAGGAACTGCGCCGGCTGGAGCGCATGCCGGAGGCGGCGGTGGAATATTCGATGGTCCGCACCTACCTGGACTGGCTGATCGAGATGCCGTGGGACCGCCGGTCGGAATCCCGCATCGACATCGCCGAGGCGCGCCGCATCCTGGACGAGGACCATTACGGGCTGGAGAAGGTCAAGCGCCGTATCCTGGAATTCCTGGCGGTGCGCAAGCTGAACCCGGAAGGGCGCAGCCCCATCCTCTGCTTCGTCGGACCGCCGGGGGTGGGCAAGACCTCGCTCGGCCAGAGCATCGCGCGGGCGACAGGGCGGGCCTTCGCCCGCGTCTCGCTGGGCGGCGTCCATGACGAGAGCGAGATCCGCGGCCATCGCCGCACCTATGTCGGGGCGCTGCCAGGCACCATCGTGCAGGCCATCCGCAAGGCCGGAACGCGCGACTGCGTGCTGATGCTCGACGAGATGGACAAGCTGGGGCAGGGCTTCCACGGCGACCCGTCAGCCGCCCTGCTGGAAGTGCTGGACCCGGAGCAGAACGCCACCTTCCGCGACCATTATCTGGACGTGCCCTTCGACCTGTCGAAGGTGATGTTCATCGGCACCGCCAACGTGCTGGACACCATCCCCGGCCCGCTGCGCGACCGCATGGAGGTGATCGAGCTGTCCGGCTACACCGAGGACGAGAAGCTGGAAATCGCCAAGCGCTATCTGCTGGCGCGCCAGCGTGCCGCCAACGGACTGAGGCCGGACCAGCTCACGATTCCGGACGAAACGCTGCGGGCGATCATCCGCGACTACACGCGGGAGGCCGGGAACCGCAATCTGGAACGGCTGATCGGCGCGGTCGCCCGCTACGCCGCGGTCCGCATCGCCGAAGGTCAGGCCGAGAGCCTGCGGGTCGAACCGGAGACCTTGACGGCGATCCTCGGGGCGCCCCGCTTCGAGAACGACGTGGCGATGCGCACCAGCGTGCCCGGCGTGGCGACCGGCCTCGCCTGGACGCCGGTCGGTGGCGACATCCTGTTCATCGAGGCCAGCCGCTTCCCCGGCTCGGGCCGGCTGATCCTGACCGGCCAGTTGGGCGAGGTGATGAAGGAAAGCGCCCAGGCGGCGCTGAGCCTCGTCAAGTCGCGGGTGAAGGATCTGGGCCTCGACCCGGAAGGGCTGGACCGCTTCGACATCCACATCCACGTTCCGGCAGGCGCCATTCCGAAGGACGGGCCGTCCGCCGGGGTGGCGATCTTCACGGCGCTGGTGTCGCTTCTGTCCGGCCGCTGCATCCGCTCCGACACGGCGATGACCGGGGAGATCAGCCTGCGCGGGCTGGTCCTGCCGGTGGGCGGCATCCGGGAAAAGGTGGTGGCCGCCCAGCGCGCCGGGCTGAAGACGGTCATGCTGCCCGCCCGCAACCGCAAGGATTTCGACGACATCCCGCCCGCCGTGCGCGAGCGGCTGAACTTCGTCTGGCTGGAGCGGGTGGATGACGCCGTACGCGCCGCTCTGGCGCCGTCTGAAGCCACGGCGGAGGCAGAGCGCAAGGCGGGGTAGCGTCCGTGCCGGGGCTGGTGAAACCATTGCGCACCGGCGATGCGGTGCGCCACATCAAAGGCGCGCCCGTTTGGAGCGCGCACAGGAGACGATCATGACTCCCGAGGAACGCACTCTCCTTTCCGATCTGTTCACGCACCTGCGCGAGGTGGAAACCCAGCCCCGCGACCCGGAGGCGGAACGCTTCATCCAGCAGACGATCCAGGGCCAGCCCGCCGCCCCCTACTATATGGCGCAGTCGGTCCTGGTGCAGCAGCAGGCGCTTTCCGCCGCCCAGCAACGCATCGAGGAACTGGAGCGCCAGTTGAGGGAGGCGCAGTCCCGCGCCCAGCAGACCCAGCAGCAGCCTTCCGGCGGGGGCGGCAGTTTCCTGTCGAACGTGCTGGGGCTGGGGCGCAGCCCGTGGGGCGGAGGCAGCCGTCCGGAGCAGCAGCGGCCCGCCCAGGTTCCCCAGGGTCCGGCCTACAACCCGGTGACGCCGCCCGCCGGCCCGGCCCGCGGCCCGTGGGGTGCGGCGCCGCAAGCCGGATTTGGGCAGCCTGGACAGCCTGGTTATGGACAGCCCGGATTCGGGCCGCAGGCTTACGCGCCGCGTGGCGGCGGGTTCCTGAGCGGCGCGGCCCAGACCGCGGCGGGCGTGGCCGGCGGCATGCTGGCCGCCAGCGCCATCTCCTCCATGCTCAGCCACTCGCCGGGGCCGTTCGGCGAGGCCGCGGCGGAGCAGGCGGCCAGCCAGGGCGAGACGGTCATCAACAACTACTACGGCGACGCCGCGGAGCAGGGCGGTATCTCGGGCCTCCCGCCCGACGACAACGACCTCCAGAACGTCGATTACCAGACCGACGACTCGTCGTTCGATGACGGCGGCGATGACGGCGGTGGTGACGACAGCTGGATCTGACCGCATCCTGTCTTTTCGGGACGGCGCATTGGACCGTTGGGCAGGTCCGGTGCGCCTTCGGGGCGCCATCACAGTTAATATTAATTAAACAATTGGGTCCCTACCGTGCATCGGGTAAGTAAGGCCGCAGTTTCCCGCCCCCCCACGCAGAACCGAGGCCCATGACGACGCTCGTCCAGCCCCAGCCGACCGAAGACGCCGCGCGCAAGGATAGGGCTTCCGCCCCCCAGATGTACCATGAGGTGGCGCGCATCATCGAACGGATGCACCGCCGGTTCCTCGACGTTCTGCGAATCGAACTGGCCCGCATCGGCATCGACGACATCAGCCCGGTGCAGGTCATGATGCTGCTGAACATCTCCAACGGGGAAATCAGCGTGCGCGATCTGATCGAGCGCGGCTATTACCTCGGCTCCAACGCCTCCTACAATCTGAAGCAGCTGGTGGACAGCGGCTATGTGGACCGCTCCGCCTCGCCGCGGGACAAGCGCGCCGCCCGGCTGAAGCTGTCGGCCAAGGGGCTGGAGCTGTGCGAACGGCTGCGCCACATGGCGTCGGTCCATTCGGAGGGGCTGATCCGCACCGACGGCGACAGTCAGGACTTCGAGGTCACCTACCGCACGCTGCGCCGGCTGGAGCGCAAGTGGACGGATGTCATCCGCTCCGATGAAACGGAGATCCCGTAACGCGCATTGACCTCCCTCAGTGTGCGCTGCGGCATGTCATGCCACCCTGGCGCCGCTGAGCTTCGAGGGAGTGTGTGGGATGAAATTCGCCGTCGGCACCCAGGATTACCGCAGCATCGCCACCCATGGCGGGCGTACCCGCCGGTTCCTGGTCTTCGAGGCCGAGGCGGGCGGAACCCCCGTCGAGGTGAAGCGGATCGAGCTGGCCGAGGACGAGGTGCTTCACCTCGCCGGTGACGGGCGTCCTCACCCCATCGACGAGGTGCAGGTGATCATCACCGGCACTTCCGGCCAGGGCTTCATCAACCACATGAAGCGCCGTGGCATCGAGCCGGTGACCACGCTGGAGACCGACCCGGTGCAGGCGATCCGCGATTACTTCGCCGGCACCGTCAAGGCGGCGGCTCCGCCCGAGTACCCGCACAACCACCACGACCATGGCCCGGATGAGGCCCCGCACGAGTGCCACAAGGCCCCGGCCTGATCGGCCGCTAGACCGGGAAGGACACGCTGGCCGTCGTGCCGGCGGCGTCGCTTTCCGTGCTCAGCGTGTCGCCCAACTGGGCGGCCAGCGCCTCCGCCAGCATCAGCCCGTCCTCCGCCGTGGCGTCGAACCCGGCGGGAAGGGCGCGGCCGTTGTCCTCGACGCTCAGGCGGGCGCGTCCGTTGTTCTCCCGCGTCACCGACACGCGAATCCAGCCCTTTTCCGGATAGGCGTGGTGCAGGCTGTTGGTGATGAGTTCCGCGGTGATGAGGCCCAGCGGCATGGCCTCGTACAAGCCGATCTGGATGGGGTCGCTGGCGACCTCGATCGGCACGTTGGCGAGCCCGCCGGGCGTGCCGTGCTTCACCGCGTCGGCCAGAGCCTCGATGTAGCGGCCCAATGGCACATGGGTGCCGGTGCCCGATTCGTGGAGCTGCCGGTAAAGGATCGCCAGCGCCTCGATGCGGACCAGGGTCTGTTCGTAGGCCGCGCGGGCATCCGGATCGCGGATGCGGCCCGTCTGCAGCTTCAGCAGGCTGATGACGAGCTGGAGGCTGTTCTTGGCCCGGTGCTGAAGCTCGCGCAGTTCGGCCTCAAGCTCCCGGATGCGCTCCGCGATTGGGTCCTCCGGCGCTCCCGAACCGGTGGCGGGGCGATCAGCAGGCAAGGCGACCGGCTGGAACCGGAGGGAATTGAGCATCACGCGATTCTCGGCTGCGTCGGGGACACGTTCTACTTAGGTACAGAACAATTTATGCGCTCGAACCCACTCCCGAATTGGTTCTGAGGAAGTAACCCGCTGCGCATAATCACTTCGTTCGTTTACGTTCGGGCGGACGGGCAGGGCTTATGAGACCGGGGGGCAAAGGGGGCGGGATGGCTGGCGGGAGAGGCAAGCCTGAAAAAGCGTTTCCTTGACCGCCCCGCCGTGCTTGATTGGCGCCATGCGTTTGAGAACCCTGGTGATTCCCTTCTGCGCCCTGTTGGCCGTGGCCGGCGGGTGCGCCGCGGTGGCCGGAAACGACGGACCGTCCGCCCCCTCCGTTCCGGTTGCGCTGGACCCGGACCGCCCGGCTCTGGCGGAGGTCGGCGCCCTGCAATTCCGCGGCGCCCTCTATCTGCCCGATGGGGCCGGGGTGGGGGGGCTGTCCGGCCTGTGGGTCAGCGACTCGGGCGACCGCTTCGCGGCCGCCGCCGACAACGGCAAAAGCGTGACGGGACGGCTGTCCTACGACGCACAAGGCCGTCTTGCCGGCGCGGGGAGCTACGCCGTCCGCCCGCTGGTCATCGACAAGGACCCGGACCAACGCGGGCGGCGCAACGATTCGGAGGACCTGATCCGCCTGCCGGACGGCGGCTGGCTGGTGCCGTTCGAGCGCAACCATCGCATCCTGCGCTATGAAGGCGCGGACCGTCCGGAGGGAACGCCCCGGCGGCTTCCGGCGCCCTTGGGACTGGAGAACGCCCCGCCGAACGGCGGGATCGAGGCGCTGGCGGCTCTGCCGGACGGGCGCATCCTGGCCATCGAGGAAGGGGACGACAACGGCGTACGGGAACGCCGCGCCTGGATCGCTTCCGCCGACCTCAGGAAGCGTGGCGATTGGCAGCCGCTGACCTACCGGGCGGCGCCGCGTTTCCGCCCCACGGCGGCGGCGGCCCTGCCGGACGGTGGCGTGCTGGTGCTGGAACGGCGGGTGTCGCTGCTGGGCGGCTGGGCGGCGCGCATCGCCCATGTGCCGGCGGAGTCGCTGCGCGGCGGCGCCACGATGGATGGGGTCGAGCTGGCGCGGCTGGAACCGCCCCTGCTGACCGACAATTTCGAAGGAATGGCGGTGCGGCCCGGCCCGGACGGCGACACGCTGGTCTACATCGTCTCCGACGACAACCGCAGCCCGCTCCAGCGGACCTATCTGGCGATGTTCGCGATTCCGACCGGAGCCCTGAGACACACCGTCGCGGAGCGCTGACCGGACGAGCGCTCCGCGGTGAGTGGTGCCGATCAGAAATTGGCGTAGGGATTGCCCTGGCCGGGCAGGTCCGTCCCACCGGGAGCACCGGCGTTCCCCATCGGCTCGCGGTGATGATGGACGCGGGCGATGCTGGGGGCGAGGTCCTGAAGTTCGATGAAGTTGTCGGCCTGACGGCGCAACTCGTCCGCGACCATCGGCGGCTGGGAGCGCACGGTGCTGATGACGCTGACCCGAACGCCCTTGCGCTGCACCGCCTCCACCAGCCGGCGGAAGTCGCCGTCGCCCGAGAACAGCAGGATGTGGTCCACCCGCTCCGCCATCTCCATCACGTCGATGGCCAGCTCGATGTCCATGTTGCCCTTGATCTTGCGGCGACCCGAGGCGTCCGTGAATTCCTTGGTCGGCTTGGTCACCATGGTGTAGCCGTTGTAGTCCAGCCAATCGACCAGCGGACGGATCGGCGAATATTCCTGATCCTCGACCAACGCGGTGTAATAGAAGGCGCGGACCAGTCGTCCTTCGGAGGCGAACCCGTCGCGGAGACGCTTATAGTCGATATCGAAGCCCAGGGACCGGGCGGCTGCGTATAAATTGGCGCCGTCGATGAACATCGCCAGCCGCTCTTCCTTATAAAAAAGCTTCGTAACTTCCTTCGGCAAAGTCGTATTGCGATCCAACTGCGTAATCCTTCTACGATGGATTGAATTATATGTCAGGCATACGCGAAATTGCGATTCACCAGATAAGTAAAATAGGGATTGGTCTGCGCGCGAGCAAGGGGGAGTGCGGGCATGGCTCCGCCGCGGGCGGGGTAAGGCGGGCGGGTCCGGGGGCGGCTCGAAGCGCTTGCGCAGGCGCGTATGCATCAATATATTCGGTTGCCTTCGCAGATCCCGGAGTTGGTTTGGTATGGCCCGCGTTACCGTCGAAGATTGCGTCCTCAAGGTTCCGAACCGGTTTGAACTGGTCATGATGGCGGCCCAGCGCGCGCGTGAAGTCGCGTCCGGCGCTCCGCTGTCGATCGACCGCGACAACGACAAGAATCCGGTCGTTGCCCTGCGCGAGATCGCCGATGAGACGGTTTCGCTGGAATATCTGAAGAACGCCCTGATCAAGGGCCATCAGAAGCATGTCGAGCCGGACGAACCGGAAGAGGAAATCGTCGAGCTGATGGCCGGCGAACATGACTGGGCCGCCCGCGGCGACACGTCGCTGGAAGACGAGGAAGGGATGAGCGAGGCGGAGGAGGTCGGCGAAGGCGACGACCTTCTGTCCGATATGGAGAGTGACCCGGCTGCGGCCTTCGGCATGACCGAGGACGAGGTCGGCCGCGATGCAGACGGGGATCTCTGACGCTGGCCGTCAGCGACCGGGTGCGGGGGCCGGTAGGCCCCCTTTCCATCTCCGAACCAATCGTTTGCGAAACTTCATGGCGCACGCTGCGCCGGGTCGGGTGGCATGATCCGGCAATATGAGCTTGTCGAGCGCGTCAAGGCGTACGACCCCTCGGCGGACGAGGAGTTGCTCAACCGCGCCTACGTCTTCTCCATGAAGGCGCACGGCTCGCAGACCCGCGCCTCCGGCGATCCCTATTTCCTTCATCCGCTGGAAGTCGCCGGCATCCTGACCCAGCTCAAGCTGGACGCCGGGACCATCGCGACGGCGCTGCTGCACGACACCGTGGAAGACACGGTTGCCACGCTGGAGGACATCGAGAAGCTTTTCGGCAAGGAAATCGCCCGTCTGGTGGACGGCGTGACCAAGCTGTCGCGCCTGGAACTCCACAGCGAGCAGGCCAAGCAGGCCGAGAATTTCCGTAAGCTGGTGCTGGCCATGTCGGAGGACATCCGCGTCCTCCTGGTCAAGCTGGCCGACCGGCTGCACAACATGCGCACGCTGTTCCACCTGAAGAACCCGGACAAGCGCAAGCGCATCGCCCGCGAAACCATCGAAATCTACGCCCCGCTGGCCGAGCGCATCGGCATGCATCAGGTCAAGGACGAGTTGGAGGATCTCTCCTTCGCGGAGTTGAATCCGGACGCCCGCGACAGCATCCTGGCCCAGCTCGCCCGCCTGCGGTCGGAGGGTGAAAACCGCGTCCAGCGCATCATCCAGGAGCTTCGCAGCACGCTGGCGGACGAGGGTTTGCCCGACGCGGGAATCACCGGGCGCGAGAAGACCGCCTATTCGATCTGGCGCAAGCTCCAGCGCAAGAATGTCAGCTTCGAGCAGCTTTCCGACATCATGGCCTTCCGGATCATGGTGGAGACGGTGCCGGAATGCTATCAGGCGCTGGGCGTGATCCATGCCCATTATCCGGTCGTTCCGGGGCGCTTCAAGGACTACATCTCGACCCCGAAGCCCAACGGCTACCGCTCGCTCCACACCGGCGTGATCGGTCCGGAGCGCAACCGGATCGAGGTGCAGATCCGCACCCGCGACATGCACGAGATCTGCGAACTCGGCGTTGCCGCCCACTGGGCCTACAAGCAGGGGCAGCCGCGCACCCAGGGGCGCGAGTACCGCTGGCTGCGCGAGCTTCTGGACATCCTGGAGCACGCCCAGAAGCCCGAGGAGTTCCTGGAGCACACCAAGCTGGAGCTGTTCCAGGATCAGGTCTTCTGCTTCACGCCGAAGGGCGACCTGATCGCGCTGCCGCGCGGGGCGACTCCGGTGGACTTCGCCTACGCCGTCCATTCGGAGGTCGGCGACCACTGCGTCGGCGCCAAGATCAACGGGCGGATGCTGCCGCTGCGCACGCAGCTTCAGAACGGCGATCAGGTCGACATCATCACTTCGAAGGCCCAGACCCCGGTTCCGGGCTGGGAACGCTTCGTCGTCACCGGCAAGGCGCGGGCGCGCATCCGCAAGTTCCTGCGCACCCAGCAGCGCACCCAGTACATGGAACTCGGCCGGGCGATCCTCCAGCGCCAGTTCAAGTCGGAAGGCTACGAGTTCTCGGAAAAGGCGCTGGAAGGCGTCATCAAGATCTTCCAGCAGCCGAGCGCCGACGATCTGCTGGCCAGCGTCGGGTCCGGCCTGCATTCGGGCCGCGAGGTCTTCCACGCCGTCTTCCCCGGCCACAAGCCGCAGGTGACGACGCCGAAGGAAGGCGACGACAAGAACGCCATCACGCTTCCGAAGCCCAAGCCGAAGGCGAAGGGCAGCAACGCGCCGCTGCCGATCCGCGGCCTGATCCCCGGCATGGCGGTGCATTACGCCCGCTGCTGCCACCCGCTGCCGGGCGACCGCATCGTCGGCATCGTGACCACCGGCAAGGGCGTGACCATCCACACCATCGACTGCGAGACGCTGGAAAGCTTCCACGAGTCGCCGGAACGCTGGATCGACGTCGCCTGGGACATCGGTCCGGACAGCCCGGAAGAGCATGTGGGGCGCATCTCGCTTGTGGTGGCGAACGAACCGGGATCGCTCGGCACGCTTTCCACCGTCATCGGCAAGAACGGCGGCAACATCACGAACCTGAAGATCACCAGCCGCAACACCGACTTCTTCGAGCTGCTGATCGACATCGACGTGAAGGATGCCAAGCATCTGACCAACATCATGGCGGCCCTGCGCGCCACCCCCGCCATCAACGCGGTGGAGCGCGCCCGCGGGCGGTAAGGGCGCCCGCGCCGTTGCGCCCACCATCAGCGAGGGAAGCATGTCCACCCCGACCATCTTCAGCCGCCTGATCGCCGGAGAGCTGCCCTGCGCCGTGGTGTACGAGGATGCGGACACCTTCGCCTTCATGGACGCCGGGCAGGTCAACCCCGGCCATGTGCTGGTCGCCCTGAAGCGTCCGGCGCCGACCATCCTGGACGTGACGGAGGGCGAGGCCGCGGCCCTGTTCCGGACCGTCCACAAGGTCGCCCGCGCCGTTCAGGCGGCCTTCTCGCCAGAGGGAATCACCCTTCTCCAGGCCAACAAGCATGCGGGTTGGCAGACCGTGCCGCACATCCATGTGCATGTGGTGCCGCGCTATGAGAACGACGGCGCCGATCTGGTCTGGCCGCGCCACAACCCGCCCATCGAGGAGTTGAAGGCGCTCGCCGCGCGGATCGCCGTCGAATGACGGCGTGACGCGACGCCGCACCGCCGCTATATAGCAGGGAGAACCGGTGCCCGCCGGATGCAGGATGCGGGACCGGCGCGACACCGGAGTTTCGAGCCTATGCCCCGTCCTTTGCGCCTCGGCGTGAACATCGACCATGTGGCGACCGTCCGCAACGCGCGGGGCGGGCGCCATCCCGATCCCGTGCGCGCCGCGAAGCTCGCCGCGGAAGCCGGGGCCGACGGCATCACCGCCCATCTGCGCGAGGATCGCCGCCACATCGTCGATTCCGACATCGACCGGCTGATGGACCAGATCGCGCTGCCGCTGAACCTGGAAATGGCGGCGACGGAGGAGATGCTCGGCATCGCGCTGCGCCACAAGCCGCACGCCTGCTGCCTCGTCCCGGAAAAGCGCACGGAGGTCACCACCGAAGGCGGTCTGGACGTCGCCGGGCAGATGGAGAACCTGAAGCTCTACGTCGGCGAACTCGGCGCGGCGGGCATCCGCGTCTCCCTGTTCATCGACCCGGAACCGGCGCAACTCGACGCGGCGAAGGCGCTCGGCGCGCCGGTAGTGGAATTGCACACCGGCGCCTATTGCGACGCGCCCGCCGGGGCGGAGCGCGCGGCGGAATTGGAGCGGATCGTCCGGGCGGCGGCCCACGCCGAGGCCATCGGCCTGGAATGCCACGCCGGCCATGGGCTGAATTACGAGACGGTGGGCGCGGTCGCCGCCATCCCGACCATCGTGGAACTGAACATCGGCCATTTCCTGATCGGCGAGGCGATCTTCGTCGGTCTGGGCAACACGATCCAGCGCATGCGCGCCGTCATGAAGGATGCCCGTGCGGCTGCCGGGGCTGCCTCATGATCCTCGGCATCGGCAACGACCTGATCGACATCCGCCGGATCGAACAGTCGCTGGACCGCTTCGGGGACCGCTTCATCGCCCGCGTCTTCACCGACGTGGAGCGTGCCAAGTCGGAACGACGCGCCGGGGCCGCCGGCAGGCACAGCGCGCGCGCCGCCACCTACGCCAAGCGCTTCGCCGCCAAGGAGGCCTGCTCCAAGGCGCTGGGCACCGGCTTCCGCAACGGCGTGTTCTGGCGCGACATGGGCGTCGTCAACCTGCCCTCCGGCCAGCCGACCATGCGCCTGACCGGCGGGGCGCTGGACCGGCTGAAGGCGATCACCCCGGCGGGCATGCAGGCGCGCATCCACGTCACGCTGACCGACGAGTATCCGATGGCCGAGGCCTTCGTCATCATAAGCGCCGAACCCGCCGACACCCCCATCATTACCTCCACGGCATCCCCCGCATGACCATGAACAAAGAAACCGCCTTGACCGGCAAAACCAAAGAGACAGGCGGCTTTGCCGAAACGGTGAAGACGGTCATCTACGCGGTTATCATCGCCTTCGGCGTGCGGACCTTCGCGTTCGAGCCCTTCAACATCCCGTCCGGGTCGATGATCCCGACGTTGCTGATCGGCGACTATCTGTTCGTGTCCAAGTTCTCCTACGGATACAGCAAGTACACGGTCGGCTTCGGCCTGCCGCTGTTCGAGGGCCGCATCCTGGGCCATGAGCCGGAGCGCGGCGACGTCGCCGTGTTCAAGCTGCCGCGCGACAACAAGACCGACTACATCAAGCGCGTGGTCGGCCTGCCGGGCGACACCATCCAGGTCACCGGCGGCGTGCTGCACATCAACGGCCAGCCGGTGAAGCGCGAGCGGATCGAGGACTACGTGTCCCGCGACGCGCTGGGCCGCGAGGTGCGGATCGCGCAGTATGTCGAAACGCTGCCGGGCGGGCGCAGCCACCGCATCATCGAGGAGACGGACAACGGCCCCCTCGACAACACCCCGGCCTTCAAGGTGCCGGCGGGCCACCTGTTCATGATGGGCGACAACCGCGACAACTCGCTGGACAGCCGCGTGCCGTCGCAGGTGGGGTATGTCCCGATGGAGAACCTGGTCGGGCGCGCCGAATTCCTGTTCTTCTCGCTGGAGGACGGAACGCGCTTCTTCGAGGTGTGGCGTTGGCCGGTGGACCTGCGGTTCAGCCGCCTGTTCAGTGCCGTGAAGTGATTGGGGCGCGGAGAGTTTATTGTGAGCGCTGAAGAACGGGGAACCCCCATGGCGTCCGCTTCGGACGTGAATGCCGATTCCGCCGACCTCGCGGAGCTGGCCGCGGCGCTCGGCCATCGCTTCGCCGACCCGCAACGGCTGGCCGACGCGGTCACCCACCCCAGCCTTATGGGGCTGGAGCGCAATGCCCGCGGCGGACGGCCCGAGCAGGGGCCGGGGCTGGCCTATGAGCGGCTGGAATTCCTGGGCGACCGGGTGCTCGGCCTCGTCATCGCGGAATGGCTGCTGGAGCGCTTCCCCACCGAACGCGAGGGCGCGCTCGCCAAGCGGCACGTCTCGCTGGTCCGGCGGGAGGCCCTGGGCCGCGTCGCCGACACGCTCCGGCTGGGGCGCTACCTGCGCCTGTCACCGTCGGAGGCGCAGGGCGGCGGGCGCAACAACCGCAGCATCCTGGCCGACGCCTGCGAGGCGGTGATCGGGGCGCTCTATCTGGACGGCGGTATGGACAAGGCGCGGGCCTTCATCCGCTCCTCCTGGGCCGGGCAGATCGACCGGGCGGACCCGCCGCCGCTGGATTCCAAGACGGCCTTGCAGGAATGGGCGCAGGGCAACGGGCATCCCCTTCCCACCTATGAACTGATCGAACAGAGCGGCCCGGCGCACGAGCCGGTGTTCCTTATCGCGGTCCGGCTGAAGGGCATGGAGCCGGTGACCGGCACCGGCCCGTCCAAGCGGGTCGCCGAACGCAAAGCGGCCAGCGCGTTGCTGCGCCAATTGGGAGTGCAGGTCGATGACTGACGGCCGCGATAAATTCGAAGACGACGATTTCGACGATAGGGACGACGGCGTGGAAGAGGGCCAGGAAGAGGGCGGTTTGGAAGAGGGCGGCCTGGATGAAGGCGCCTACGTGCCGGAGAATCCGCGCTGCGGCTTCGTCGCCCTGGTCGGCGCGCCGAACGCCGGAAAGTCCACCCTGCTGAACGCCATGGTCGGCTCCAAGGTGTCGATCGTCAGTTCCAAGGTGCAGACCACACGCACGCGCGTCCTGGGCATCACGATCGCCGGCGACAGCCAGATCATCTTCGTGGACACCCCCGGCATCTTCAAGCCGAAGCGCCGGCTTGACCGTGCCATGGTGGCGGCGGCTTGGCAGGGCGCGGAGGACGCGGATCTGGTCGGCCTGCTGTACGACGTGTCGCGCCGCGGCATCGACGACGACACGCGCGGCATCATTGCCCGGCTGAAGGAGCAGGGGCGCAAGGCCATCCTGATCCTGAACAAGATCGACCTCGTGCCGCGGGAAAAGCTGCTGGGCCTTGCCGACAGCTTCAACCAGGAAGGCATCTTCACCGACATCTTCATGCTGTCCGCTTCGACCGGCGACGGTGTGGAGCATCTGCGCGGCTTCCTCGCCGCCCGCATGCCGGAAGGCCCCTGGCATTATCCGGAGGACCAGATATCCGACATGCCGATGCGCCTCCTGGCGGCGGAGATCACCCGAGAGAAACTGTTCCAGCAGCTTCACCAGGAACTTCCCTACGCGGCGACGGTCGAAACCGAGCAGTGGGAGGAATTCGAGAACGGGTCGGTCAAGATCTCGCAGGTCGTGTATGTCCAGCGCGACAGCCAGAAGGCCATTGTGCTCGGCAAGCAGGGCTCCCGCATCAAGGCGCTGGGGCAGGCCGCCCGCACCGAACTGGAGGAGATGCTGGAGCAGCGCGTGCACCTGATGCTGTTCGTCAAGGTGCGCGAGGACTGGGAGAACGACCCGGAGCGGTACGAAGCCTGGAACCTCGACTTCGGAGCGTCCTAAAGCACCGGCCAGGGTATAGGCGTGGGCGCACGGTTTCCCATATAGAAGGACGTTCGTCCATTCCACTGACCGGCTGACCTTGCGCGTTCCCATTTTCAACGATCTGTACGACGCCGGCTCGCGCCTGTTGGGACGGGCCGGCGATCTCGTTTCCGGCGGCATCCTGGAACAGGACGTCCGGCTGGGCGTCACCGGGCTGCGGCGGGCCGGCAAAACCGTGTTCGTCACCTCGCTGGTGGACAACCTGCTGAAGGCCGGGCGGCTTCCCTTTCTGGACGTGGTGTCGTCCGGGCGGTTCCAGGCGTCGCGCCTGCGCCCCCAGCCCGATGCTCAGGTCCCCCGCTTCGAGGTGGAGCAGCGGCTGGCCGAGTTGACCGGCCCGTCTCCGCACTGGCCGACGGAGACACGGGGCATCAGCCAACTCCGCCTGTCCATGCGCTACCGCCCGAACGCGGTGCTGAAGCGCACGGTCCAACCGGTGGCGACCCTGAATCTGGACATCGTGGACTATCCCGGCGAATGGCTGCTGGACCTGCCGTTGCTGCACCAGTCCTTCGCGGAGTGGAGCGCGCTGACGCTGGAACTGGCCGGGCGGGCGCCGCGCGACGAGTTGTCGGTGTCCTGGCGCGGCTGGCTCGCCACCATCGACCCGGCGGCCCCGGCAGAGGAGGAGCAGGCGCGGCGCGGGGCGGCGCTCTACACCGACTACCTGCACGCCTGCCGGCGCTCCGACAACCTGCTGAGCCTGATTCAACCGGGACGTTTCGTCGAGCCGGGCGACATGGCGAACGCGCCGCTGCTGACCTTCTGCCCGCTGCCGGGGGAAAGGCCCCGCGAGCGGCGCGGGCGCGGCACCCTGTGGGCGCTGATGGAGGAGCGGTACGAGGCGTACAAGACGAATGTCGTCCGCCGCTTCTTCGCCGACCATTTCGCCAGGCTGGACCGGCAGATCGTGCTGATCGACGTGCTGGGCGCGCTGAACTCCGGCCCGGCGGGCATGGCGGACATGAAGCGCGCCCTGGAACTGAGCCTGGAGCCCTTCCGCCACGGTGCGAGCAGTTGGCTGGGCTGGCTGCTGGGCAAGAGGATCGACCGCGTGCTGTTCGCCGCGACCAAGGCCGACCATGTGGCCTCGCACCAGCACAACAGCCTGCGGCATCTGTTGGACCGTCTGGTCTCCGACGCCCGCGCCGGCATCCGCTTCGAGGGGGCCGAGGTGGAAACCATGGCCCTCGCCGCCCTGAAATGCACCGAAACGGTGGTGACCGAGCATGAGGGGCGCCAACTGCGCTGCGTGCGCGGCGTTCCCATCGGGCGCGACCGCCCGACCGTGCTGTTCCCCGGCGAGATTCCGGAGGACGCGGACTTTCCGCCGGGACAGGAGCGGCCCTACAATTTCATGGCCTTCCAGCCGCCCACCGACCTTGCCCGCGAGGCGCGCGGCCTGCCGCACATCCGGCTGGATCAGGCCATGCAGTTCCTGTTGGGGGATTATCTGGAATGAGCGAGCGCACGCGCGACCGCCAGTGGGTCCCGCCCATGGAGTTGGACCCCGACCGCGCCTCCGCGGTACCGGCGGCGGAGGAGGAGGCGATCATCGCCGGCCCCTTGGTAAACCCTGCGGCAACCTCGGCGGCAAACTCGGCCGCCGAACGCTTGCCCGCCCTGCTGGCGGCAGACCGCCCGAAAAGCCGGCTGGGCCGCTGGCTCGCCGGGTCGGTGGCGGCGCTGGTGCTGGTCGCGCTGGGCTTCGACACCTGGGACCTCTTCAACCGTGCCTTCGCCACCAGCGCCGCGCTGGGCGTGCTGGTGGCCGCCGCCGTCACGGTGGCGGGCGGGGCGGCCCTGGCGATGCTTCTGCGCGAACTGCGTGCGCTGCGCCGCCTGCGCCGGATCGAGGAACTGCGCGGTGAGGCCGGGCGCCTGTCCGCGGAGATCGTGACGGAGGCCGGCGAACCGGGCCACGCCGAACGTTTCGCCGGATCGCTGACCCGCCTTTACGAGGGGCGCGCCGATCTGGCGCCGTCGCTGGAGCGGGTGCGGGACCATGTGACCGACGCCCACGACGATTCGGAAATCCTGCGCCTGCTCGAGCGGGAGGTGATGGGTCCACTGGACCGGCGCGCCTACCAGACCGTCCTGCGCGCTTCCCGCGACACGGCGGTGGCGACGGCGCTCAGCCCGGCGGCGGTCGTGGACCTCGCCGTCGTGCTGTGGCGGAACCTGAAGCTGGTGCGGGAGATCGCGGCGCTCTACGGCGCGCGGCCCGGCTATGTGGGGTCGCTGCGGCTGCTGCGGCGGATGCTCGCCAATCTCGCGGTGGCCGGGGTGGCGGAGAGCGCGCACCATGTGGCGGTGGAGGCGCTGGGCGGCTCCATCGCCGCGGCGATTTCCACCCGCATGGGGCAGGGGGTGATCAACGGGCTGCTGACCGCGCGGGTGGGGCTGACGGCCATGCATCTGTGCCGTCCCATCGCCTTCGGGCCGGACAACCGCCCCAGCATGGGCCAGATCCGCAAGGAACTGCTCTCCCTGCCGAAGCAGGTGCTGTAGCCGCTCACGCTTCCGGGAAGGGCAGGCCGTGCCGGGGGTGGGTGCGGTCGTGGACCAGGGCGCGGTTGCGGATCATCGGCCAGACGATGCGGCGCAGGAAGCGGTGGTCCCGCAGCCGGTCCTCCTCGGCGGCGGCGTGACGTTCGGCCAGCGGCAGCAGATCGGGCAGCAGTCCGGCGATGCCGCCCCAATGGCCGCCCGACATCACCTCGGTGTGCAGCACCCCGTCGCGCAGGACGTGGAAGGGCAGGCCGGAGGCGATCCAGGCATCGACCGCGGCCTTCCCGCCGGCGGTCGGCGGGCTGTCCCAGCCGCGGCAGAGGAAGCGCAGCACCTCCGGATCGTCGGCGGCGGTCAGGCGCCAATAGGAACCGCCCGTCTGCACGCCGGCCTCCACCGCCACGAGGTCCGCCCCGGCCTCCGCCAGTTCGGCCAGCAGGTCCGCGGGAAGCGAGCCGTCGTGATGGACCCGGCAGGTCCAGCCGGGATAGAGCGCCACGGTCTGCCGCAGGATCTCCACCGGGTCTTTGGCGCCGGTGGGCTGTCCGTTCCACAGGCTGAAGGCGATGACGTTGCGGTGCCGCCGCTCCGCTCCGCGCGGCCGGGCGGGCAGCGGGGGCAGGGCGGGGGCGCTCTGCATCGCCGTGCGGTCCTTCAGGTCCAACGCCGACTCGCCCCAGAAACCCGCCTCCTCCTCCCGTCCCAGAAGGGCCAGGGCGATGACCAGTCGGTCGATGGCGTCGAGATGGCGAGGGTCCAGCCGGGCCGCCTGCTCCAGCGCACGGGCCGAGTCCGCCAGCCGGTCCACCACCCCCAGCGCGACGCCCAGATTGAAGGCGGCGGACGGGAAGTCCGGCGTAATGGCCAGCGCGTTGCGGTAGGCCACCGTGGAATCCTCGCGCAGTCCCATCGCGAACAGGGCATTGCCGTAAAGGAAGGCGATGTCGGCATCCAGCGGCAGCAGTTCCACCGCGCGGGCCAGCAGGGGCAGGGATTCGACTCCGAGCCCCTGTTCAACCAGGATGCGGCCCTGCTCGTGCAGCAGCGCCCCCAACCGTTCCACGGCGATGGTCAGAGAGGGGGTGGAGGCGACGGCGCGCTCCAGGGCGGCGATGGCGCCGTCTGACTTGCCCAGGCCGCGCAACACATTCGCCATGTCGGTCCAGGCTTCCGCGAAATCGGGCTGGAGGGCGATGGCCCGGCGGTAATCCGCCACCGCCGCCGCGGGATGCCCGGCGGAGCGGCGGATGTTGCCGATGTTGGCGTGCATGTCCGCCGCCTCGGGCCGCTCGGCGATGGCGCGGGCGATCAGTTGCAGGCCCAGCGCCGGTTCCCCCACCTGCCCGGCCAGAACGCCCAGGAAATGCAGCGCGTCCGGCTGGTCCGGTTCCACATCCAGGATGCGGTTGTAGAGATGCTGGGCCTCGGCCAGGCGGCCGGCCAGATGGTGGTCAAGGGCGAGCGCCAGCGCTTCCGCGATCGTAGCCATGCACACAGGCTTAAGCGCCCGCGCGGGCGTCCGCAAGCATCACGGCTGTGAGATGAGGCGGGGATGGTCCCGCTGGCCCTGGGATGGGAAACTTTGGTTCTAGAAACAGCCTGCGCGACGCCGTCCTTCGGCCTAGCCGAAAAAATGGTGAATGAACCCTTTACAATGCGCGAGAAGGGCTGCAATATAAGCTCTGAACTGTCCAACCATTGGTGTAATGTCATGAACGTGGCCATCGCCACTGCAACGGTTGCTCGACCGTTGACCTTCATGACGGCCCGCAACAGCGATGCTGTTGAAACCGGGGCCGGCACCGGGGCTGTGCCCACGAAGGGCACGGCAGCCGGACAGTCCGATCCTCTCTCCGAACCCCTCTTCGGGCGCTACACCAAATCCGCTTACCGTTATGACGCGGATGCGTCGCGGCTGGTGATTCTGTTCCGCAACCCGGAAGACGGTGCGACTCTCGACCAGATCCCGACCGAAGCGGCCCTGCGGCAATACCGCGAGGCGCAGAAGGGCCGGAAGGGCGGAAAGGCGTCGCTTGAGCTGGTTGTCGGCGATTCGGATGGACAGGACCAGCAGAACGGCGCGGGCCGCGCCAGCCTGTCGCAGGGCACTTCCGCGCCCATCCCGCCGGTGGTAGTCTCCACCCCGATGACGGCCCCTGCTGCCCCGTCGGGTTCGAGGCCCGTCAATGTCGTCATCTGACAGCGCGAACCGGAATTGCGGTCCGTTGTCCGGTCGTTCTTTCTGAAGGCATCCGTCGATGGCTCTCGATATCTCATCCTCCACCCTGGGCGCGGCGGTCGGTCTGCGGCAGGCGCAGGGGCAAATGGATTTCGGCGTGAAGGCGCTGAACCAGAACGCGCAGCAGCAGGAGCAGGCGATCGCCGCGCTGCTTCAGGGCGGCTCGGGCGACTCGTCCTCCGGTGGCGGCAACGTCACGGCCACCCGCGGACAGAATCTGAACATCGTCGTGTAAGCCGTTCACCCATCGATTCCGTCCCGATGTCGCGGGCAAAGCAGCGGCCATGAAAAAAGCCCCTCTCGTTGGAGAGGGGCTTTGTGCGTTCCGGCGGTCCGCTTACTTCAACTCGTCGAAGGACTCGATGATGTGGCTGACGATGCCGTATTCGCGGGCTTCGTCGGCCAGCATCCAGTAATTCCGGTCGGTGTCCTTGGCCACCTTCTCAACCGACTGGCCGGTCTCGCGCGCGATGATGCGGTTCAGACGCTCACGCATGCGGATGATTTCCTTCGCCTCGATGGCGATGTCCGTCGCCCGGCCACCGGTGCCGCCCAGCGGCTGGTGGATCAGGAAGCGGGTGTTCGGCAGGCAGAACCGGTCTTCCTTCTTCGCCGCCAGATAGATGTGGCAGCCGGCGCTGGCGACCCAGCCCGTGCCCAGCATCTTCACCCGCGGCTTGATGAAGCGGATCATGTCGTGGATGGTGTCGCCCGCCTCGACGTGGCCGCCCGGCGAGTTGACCACGACGGTGATGTCGTCGTCGTTCTCATGGGCGAGCGCCAGCAACTGGGCCGAGACGACCTGCGCCAGCTTCATGTCGATCTGACCGAAGATCAGGACCGTGCGCGCCTTGAACAGGCTCTGCTGCACGGCGGCGAACTGCGGCTGGGCGCTTTCCTTCGACTTCTCGTCCGGTTCCTTTTCGGGTTCGTCGTCGAACCGGGTGTATCCGACCTGCGCCATTGATGTTCTTCTCCCTGGTATCGGAAGCGGGGTATCGGGACCGGGATGCGCTGCCGGAGGGGTGCCCCGACTGCTGTCCCGCTGCCGCATGCGCCTTGCCTGCTTCACCACATAGCCCGTCCGGGCTTCATGTTCAACGTCCGGCGGGGCAAAATCGATGGGCGGAGCCGCGGCCGGATGGAACGTTTGAAACACCGTGCAACGGTTTCCCGGCCCTGTTCCACTGTTCAACTTGCCGAACGCATAGGGTGTCCTCCACGGCCGCAGGCACGACTCCCCTTCCTACCACGCCGCGGTGGAGCAGGTAAGAGGCGGTTCGAAATCCTGACCGGGGCATTGACGCCCTTCGCCGCTCACAGCCAAACTCGAGCCTGGGCAGAAGCGGGGGCGGCGGAATGCACGGAACTGGAGCGGCGCAGGGCCGGCTCGACGACGGTTCGACGGGCGTCTCGGTGATCATTCCCGCCCACCGCGCCCACGACACCATCGTCCGGGCGGTGCAAAGCCTGCTGGATCAGGATTGGACGGCATGGGAGGCGGTGATCGTCAGCGACGACGGCACCGATTACCGCCCCACCCTGCGGGCCGCCGGAATCGACGACCCGCGGCTGATCTTCACCGGCACCGGGCGGCTGGGGGCCGGGGCGCCCGCTGCCCGCAACGCCGGGCTGGCGGCGGCGCGGCTGCCGCTGGTGGCGACGCTGGACGCCGACGACCGCTTCCGCCCCGGCCGCCTGTCGGCCCTGGCGCCGCTGGCGCTCGCCCAAGGTGCGGCCTTCGACAATGTCGCCGTGGTGCGCGACGAGGACGATTCGCCGCTGCTGTGCCTGTATGGGGAGGGTCAGGCCCCGGCATGGCTGGACGGCGAGGGGTTCCTGGCGACCTCCGTGCCGATGTTCCCGCTGGTGCGGCGCGATCTGGTGCCGGGCTGGGACGAGGACGTGAATTTCTGCGACGACGTGGTGTTCAATGTCCGGGTGCTCGACGCCGCCGGCCCGGTGCCGCTGGTGGCGACGCCCTTCTATGAATACCGCCAGCGCGCCGGCTCCATCACCTGTTCCGCCGACAGCGCGGAGCGGGCGGAACGCTGCTACCGCCATGTGCTGGACCGGCTGGCCGGCGACGGGCTGGGCATCCGGGACGAGGCGCTGCGCTACAGCTTCACGCAGGCCATCGCCGCCAAGCGTGCCCGCAATGCCGCCTTCGAGGCCGCCTTCAAGGCCGGCCACTGCACCAGTTTCCAGGAATTCCTTGCTTTGGGGGTGGGTGCGATCCCCTGACGGCAAAGCTCCCGCTGGCCTTGCTTTACCAATGTGTGTCAGCCTTGCTGCGTCGCACACCGCCGGAACGGACACGGGTACATCCCATGAGCGCCCCGACCTGCTGCCTCGCCCGCATCCCCGCCAATGGGAAATTCTGGCTGAAAGCCGCGCGGGTTCATGACGGACTCCGCGATATCCGCATCGAGAACGGCCATGTCCGCGCCCTGGTGCCGGCCGGCGAGTCGCCCTGCTGCGCGCCGGGACTCGACCTCGACGGCGGCGAGGTGCGCCGTATGGAGGATGGCGGTCCGGTGATGCCCGGCGATCCCGCGGATCTGTGGGTGACGTTGTGCGGCGGCCGGACGGTCGCGATGCGGGGCGGCAGGCTGGAAACCGGCGAGCGTCCGGTGGCGGAGGCGACAAACGGTGCGGCGGACGGTTCGGATCGTTGAACCTTCTCGACACCGGATGTGAACTGAACGATATAGTTCAGTTTGCCCGGCGCGCTTCCCGGTTGCGCTGCAGCAAGGTGAAACCCGTCCGGATTCCGGTTCCATGCGCCATACGCTTCGCATCGCGGTTCTTCTCGTCCTGGCGGCTCTCGCCACAGGAGCCTACTGGTATTTCGTGAAGCAGGGCGGCACCGTCGGCGGGCTGACGGCGATGCTGAGCGGCGCGGCTTCCGGCGGTGCGCCGGCGCCGGCCAGCGGTTCTGGCAGCGGATCAGGCAGCGCACCGGGTGGAGGCAAGCCGCCGGGCGGCGCCCCGCCGACGCCGGTGGAGGCGGTTGCCGTCCGCGTCGGTACGGTGGAGCGCACCGTCACCGCGGTCGGGTCGCTGCTGTCCAACGAGTCGGTGCTGATCCGGCCCGAGATTGCCGGCCGGATCAGCGAGATCGCCTTCAAGGAGGGACAGCGCGTCGCCAAGGGCAGCGTGCTGGTCCGGCTGGACGACGCCATCGCCCGCGCCACGCTGGCCCAGGCGCAGGCGAGCATCGCCTTTTCCCGTGCCGAGCTGTCGCGTGCCGACCAGCTGGTCCGCCAGAACACCGGCCCCTTGCGCAACCGCGAACAGGCCGCGGCCAAGCTGCTGGCCGACGAGGCGGCGGTGCAGCTGGCCAAGGCGCAGCTCGACAAGCAGGTGATCACCGCGCCCTTCGACGGGGTGCTGGGCCTGCGCAAGGTGTCGGTCGGCGACTTCGTCCAGGCAGGCAGGGATATCGTGAACCTGGAGGACATCGACACGCTGAAGCTGGACTTCCGCGTCCCCGAGATGTTCCTGCCGGCGGTGAGGGTGGGCCAGACGGTGAGGGTGGCGGTGGACGCCTTCGGCGGACGCGGCTTCGAGGGCACGGTCTATGCGATCGACCCGCTGGTGGACGTGAACGGCCGCGCGCTGGCGATCCGCGCCCGCGTTCCCAATCCCGACGGCGCGTTGCGCCCCGGCCTGTTCGCCCGCGTGTCGCTGACGCTGACCACGGTGCCGGATGCGCTGCTGGTGCCGGAGCAGGCCATCGTCGCCTTCGGCAAGGACCAGTTCGTCTTCAAGGTGGTGGACGGCAAGGCGGCACAGACCCGCGTCGTGCTGGGCGAGCGCCGCAACGCGGAGGTGGAGATTTCCAAGGGCCTTGCTCCCGGCGACATGGTGGTCACCGCCGGCCAGCTGAAGATTCGCGACGGCGCGCCGGTCGCCGTGGTGCCGTCCAAGCCGGCTGCCAACAAGTCGACGGGGAGCTGAGGCCATGGTCCTCTCCGACATCTCCATCCGCCGCCCGGTGCTGGCGACGGTGATGAGCCTCGCCCTGATGCTGATCGGCATCGTGTCGTACCAGCGCCTGTCGGTGCGCGAATATCCCAAGATCGACGAGCCGGTCGTCACGGTGGAGACGACCTACAAGGGCGCCTCGGCCCAGATCATCGAAAGCCAGGTGACGCAGACGCTGGAGGACAGCCTCGCCGGCATCGAGGGCATCGACGTCATGTCCTCGATCAGCCGGGCGGAGAAGTCGCAGATCACCTTGCGCTTCCGGCTGGACCGCAACGTCGATGTCGCCGCCAGCGACGTGCGCGACCGGGTGGGCCGCGTCCGCGCCCAGCTTCCCGGCGAGATCGACGAGCCGGTGATCGCCAAGGTCGAGGCCGACGCCCAGCCGATCATCTATCTCGCCTTCTCCTCCGACCGGCATTCGCCGCTGGAGGTGACGGATTTCGCCGACCGCTATGTCAAGGACCGGCTGCAGAACCTGCCCGGCGTCGCCCAGGTCCGCATCTTCGGCGAGCGCCGCTTCGCCATGCGCCTGTGGCTCGACCCGCAGCGGATGGCCGCCTACCGGGTGACGCCGCAGGATGTCGAAAACGCGCTGCGCCGGCAGAATGTCGAGATCCCGGCGGGCCGCGTCGAAAGCGTGGCGCGCGAGTTCACCGTGGTGTCGGAAACCGACCTGCGCAGCCCGGCGGAGTTCGAGAACATCATCCTGCGCGACGATTCCGGCTATCTGGTCCGGCTGCGCGACGTCGGCCGGGCGGAGCTGGGGGCGCTTGACGAGCGGGTCAGCGCGCGGTTCAACGGCCGCGGCGCCGTCGCCATCGGCGTGGTGAAGCAGTCCACCGCCAACCCGCTGGACGTGTCGAAGGCGGTCAACGACGCGCTGCCGACGATCCGCGTGGCGCTGCCCGACGGTATGGGGGTGGATGTCGGGTACGACAGCTCGGTCTTCATCGCCAAGTCGATCGACGCGGTGTTCCACACCATCTTCGAAGCGATCATCCTGGTCGTTCTGGTGATCTTCTTCTTCCTGCGGTCGCTGCGGGCGACGCTGGTGCCGCTGGTGACCATCCCGGTGTCGCTGATCGGCGGCTTCGCCCTGATGTACGCCTTCGGCTTCTCCATCAACACGCTGACGCTGCTGTCGATGGTGCTGGCCATCGGCCTCGTCGTCGACGACGCCATCGTCATGCTGGAGAACATATTCCGCTATGTGGAGGAGGGGATGGACCCCTTCCAGGCGGCGCTGAAGGGCTCGCGGGAGATCGGTTTCGCCGTCATCGCCATGACGATCACGCTGGCGGCGGTCTATGCGCCCATCGGATTCATGACCGGCCGCACCGGGCGGCTGTTCACCGAGTTCGCGCTGACGCTGGCCGGGGCGGTGATCGTCTCGGGTTTCGTGGCGCTGACGCTGTCGCCGATGATGTGCTCCAAGCTGCTGAAGCACGAGACCAAACACGGCCTTCTCTACCGCGCCATCGAACGCTTTCTGGAGGGGATGACCAACGGCTACCGCAGCCTGCTGCGCCTGTCGCTGCGGGCGCGGCCGCTGGTGCTGCTGATCGGCTTCGCCGTCGCCGCGGCGAGCTATGTGCTGTTCAACGGGCTGAAGTCGGAACTGGCGCCGGTGGAGGACCGCGGCACCATCGTCGGAATCGCCATCGCGCCGGAAGGCTCGACCCTGGACTACACCATGGGCTATGCCCAGCAGATGGAGGCGCTGTTCCGGCAAATTCCGGTGCTGGAGAAGTTCTTCGTCGTCGTCGGCTTTCCGGTGGTCAACCAGGGCATCGCCTTCGTCCGCCTGATCGACTGGGATCTGCGCGACGTGAAGCAGCAGGCGATCACCTCCCAGCTTTTCCCGAAGATGTTCGGCATCCCCGGCATCATGGGCTTCGTCACCAACCCGCCGTCGCTGGGCCAGAGCCCGACGGAGAAGCCGGTGAACTTCGTCATCCAGACCTCCCTGCCCTTCGAGGAACTGCAGGCGATGGTCAACGCCATGATGGCGGAGGCGCGCAACTTCCCCGGTCTGGTCAATCTCGACACCGACCTGAAGCTGAACAAACCGGAACTGAAGGTGTCGCTGGACCGCGACAAGGCGGCCGACCTGGGGGTGGACGTCGACACCGTGGGCCGCACGCTGGAGACGTTGCTGGGCGGGCGGCAGGTGACGCGGTTCAAGAAGGACGGCAAGCAGTATGACGTGATCGTCCAGGTCGCCAACATCGACCGCCGCAACCCGGACGACATCGCCGGCATCTATGTCCGCGGCGGCACCAGTGCCACCGCCACCGCCACCGCCACCGCCACCGCCACTGGGGGCGCCGGGCAGATGATCTCGCTCGCCAATCTGGTGACGGTGGAGGAGCGGGTCGCGCCCAAGGAGCTGAACCATTTCAACAAGCTGCGGTCGGCCACCATCACCGCGACGCTGGCGCCGGGGACGTCGCTGGGCGAGGCGCTGGCGGTGATGCAGGCGGCGGCGAACAAGGTGCTGCCGGCCACCGCCCAGACCGACTATGCCGGGCAGAGCCGCGAGTTCCGCGAATCGGCGAGCGGGCTGTATTTCGTCTTCGTGCTGGCGCTGGCCTTCATCTATCTGGTCCTGGCCGCGCAGTTCGAGAGCTTCATCGACCCCTTCGTCATCATGCTGACCGTGCCGCTGTCGATGACCGGGGCGCTGGCGGCATTGCAGATGAGCGGCGGGACGATGAACGTCTACAGCCAGATCGGCCTCGTCACCCTGGTCGGCCTGATCACCAAGCACGGCATCCTGATCGTGGAGTTCGCCAACCAGCTCCAGCGCGCCGGCACCGACATCCGCAAGGCGGTGGAGGAGGCCGCCGTGCTGCGCCTGCGCCCGATCCTGATGACCACCGGCGCCATGGTGCTGGGCGCGGTGCCGCTGGCCTACGCCGAGGGGGCCGGTGCGGAAAGCCGTCAGGCGATCGGTGCCGTGATCGTCGGCGGGATGACGCTGGGTACGCTGCTGACCCTGTTCGTGGTGCCGACGGTTTACAGCTATATCGCCCGCAAGAAACCGATGCAGGATGAGGGGGAAGGGGCGGGCGTGGCGCATGGCGCAACCAATCCGCCGGCCCAGCCGCCCGCCCATCCGGCAGAGTGAGGAGCCGCGCCATGGCGAGTGTTCTCATTATCGATGACGACGACGTGGCGCGGACGGTGCTGCTGCGCACGCTGACGGTGGCCGGCCACGAAGCCGTCGGCGCCCGCGACGGGGTCGAGGGGATGGCTCGGTTCCGCGACCATCCTCCCGACCGCCCGGTCGATCTCGTCATCACCGATATCTTCATGCCGAACCAAGAAGGGCTGGCGACGATCATTGAGCTTCGGCGCGCCTCCGCGTCGCTGAAGATCATCGCGATCTCCGGCGGCGGCGCCCGCGCCTCGCTGAACGTGCTGCCGGTGGCCGAGGCGCTGGGCGCGCACCGGACCCTGCGCAAGCCCTTCACCCCGGCCGAAGTGATGGAGACCGTACGCAGCGTTCTGGAGGGCTGAGGAGAGGGCGGATGCCGTCTCTCTACTCTCTCTCTCAACCGTCGTCCCGAAACGCAGAGTACTCCGAAACGCAAAGTACCGCCGTTCCGGGCATCATGCCGGTTCGGCGGCGTTTTGGTTTCAAGTGTTCCCTGCTGGGATGAAGCCGCCGGATGGCCGGTAACCGGTTCCATCCGACGAGGGCCGACGGGCGGGCCGACGGGCGGGAATGCCGCCCTGCTCCGCGCCTTCTTGCACGTCGCCTTCCGTCCCCGCGCCTGCGCGATCGTCAGGCGGTCGGGTCGGGAGGCGGCGGGGTCAGGCGGCGAGCCGCTGCTCCTGTACTCGCCGGCTCCGGCGAAGGCGTTCGAAAAGCTGATGAATGCTGTCGGGGCTGATGCCGTCGCGTGCCATGACGGCGATCACGATCGGATCAGCGAGCAATTCGGAAAGGGTCGGCGTCGTGTTCTTTTCCATGCGTCCCTCCCTTTTGGTCCGGCTTCCGTAAACCGTGGCCGTCCCGGAAGGGGGGCGGCGGACCGTCGAAGCCGGTAATGGCGATTGGCCTAATCCCTGCTGCGCACTCGTCTCGGCTTTCGGCATCCGGATGGCCGCCGGGGATATACCCCTTTGATCCGGATTGTGCGTTAAAAATACAATATGGTGACCATACCGCAGCCGGAGCGGTATTGTCACCCGTCCTTTTGTCAATAAGCGCTATATCTTTCCGTGATTCAGTAAAAGTTGGCGCCGCCACCGGTCGGCGGGCCATCGGCGTTACTGTTCACCCCTGTCCCGGCCGCGCCCGCGTCAGGCTTGCCCCGGCGGAGGGACCGCCGGAGTCGGGTGCGGGAATCGTAACGTCCGCCTGGACCCGGCGGACTTTCGCATGGGACAGGCAAAGCTCCGCGGCGCGGCCGGCCAGATAGTCCGCGCCGGGTACATCGGATTCGGCACAAAGACGGCGCAAGTCTTCGACGATGTCCTCGTAAGACATCACGGCGGCGATGTCGTCGGGAAAGCCGGGGCCGGGATGGGTGACGGTCAGCGTCAGGTCGAAGGACACCAGCGGCCGGTCGGCGCGGCCGGCGATGGCGACCGGCGCGGCGAAGCCGCGCACCAGGATGGTGTAGGTGAGCGGCGCGCCGCCCGGCTGGACCATGAAGGCCCGTTTTGCGCTATCGTCCGACAACACACTCTCCCGGCCGGCGGTCCGCCACCGGCATTGCATTCTGGCCGGCACTATAAGCGGTGCCGCCGCCGCTTGCCACCGCACTCGGTCGGCGGCGCAGGGTCAGGGATTCCCGGGGTCAGAGCCCTTCGGCGATCCGCAGCACGGTCTCCCGCCCCGGCACCTCGTCGCGCAGCGCGCCGATGCGGCGGTTCAGCACCGGATGCAGGACGTCGGCGGCGATGTCCGCCAGCGGGCAGAGAACGAAGGCGCGCTCCGCCATGCGGGGGTGGGGGATTTCCAGCTCGGGCTCCGCCAGCACCCGGTCGGCGTAGAGCAGAATGTCGATGTCGATGGGGCGCGGCCCGAAGCGGAGCCCGTCCAGATCGCGGCCCAGCGTCGACTCGATCCCCTTGATGAAGCGCAGCAGCGCCTGCGGCTCCAGCCGCGTCGTGCCGCGCACCGCCATGTTGAGGAAGGCCGGCTGGTCCGTCACATACATCGGCGCCGTCTCGTAGAGCGCGGACTGCGCGTCGATCTCCACCGCCTCGCCCAGCCGGCGGATCGCCTCGGCCAGATTGGCGGCGCGGTCGCCCATGTTGCCGCCGAGCGCCAGATGGACGGTGACGGGAGAGGAGGGGGTAGGCGTAAGCTCGGCCATGGCGTCGGCGGTCCTGATGTGCTGGGATGGGCGGGTGGCGGAACTCCTAGCAAATCTCCGCCCGCCCGTCATGCCGCCAGTCATGCGGGAGGCGTCCGGCACCCAAGGGAACGGACGGGCGGCGGCGGGGTTTCAACATCATATATCAACCGGTTGAGACGAACCCGGCAACGACACGATATCCTGGTGGAGGAAGAGACATGGGCCGCGTACGGAGCATGGGCGCTGCGGTGATCCTTCTCGGCGGCACGGCCGCCATTCTTGCGGGCTGCGCCACCGGCCCCGATCCCGAAGTGGCGCGGCGCGCCCAGACCACCATGATCGGCATGTCAAAGGCCGATCTGCTGGCCTGCGCCGGCGTGCCGGATCGTCAGGCGTCGGCGTCGGGCCGGGAATACTACACCTATGTGGCGCCCCCGACGGTGGCCTACAGCCCCGGCAGCAGCATCGGCATCGGCGCCGGCAGCTTCGGCAGCAGCAGCGGGGTGGGGCTCGGCCTCGGCTTCGGGGTGCCGGTCGGCGGCGGCACTTCGACCGGATGCGAGGCGACGGTGGTGCTCGGCCCGCGCGGCACGGTGGAGCAGGTCAGCTACCCGGCGGGCGCCTCGCTGTCGGCCTGCACGCCGATCGTCAGCAACTGCGTGGGGCCGCGCGGCTGAGGGCATGGCGCGGCGGGGTCGCGTGCCCATAAGACCGGGGCCTCGCTCTCATAAGACTTAGAGACGAGGCGGTCGGGGCTGTCGCGGCGGCGGCCGATCCCGTATTCTCGAACCGAACCCCGGCCCCGGACTCTCCGGCCGCAGCCGGGGCACCGACGCCCGCGAAGGGCCGCATCAGGGTTGGCATCAGGGTTGGAGGAGCCACAAACCATGGACATGAGCGGAAGCCACCGGATCGAGGCCAGCCGCGAGGCGGTGTGGGCGGCGCTGAACGATCCGGACATCCTGAAACAGTGCATCCCCGGCTGCGAGGAGGTGGTCCGGCAGTCCGATACCGAGATGACCGCCAAGGTCGTCGCCAAGGTCGGCCCGGTCAGCGCCAAGTTCTCCGGCAAGGTCACGCTGTCCGACCTCGACCCGCCCAACGGCTACACCATCACCGGCGAGGGATCGGGCGGCGCCGCCGGATTCGGCAAGGGCGGCGCCACCGTGGCGCTGTCCGACGATGGCGGGGCCACCCTGCTGACCTACACCGCCAAGGCGCAGGTCGGCGGCAAGCTGGCGCAGATCGGATCGCGGCTGGTCGACGCCACCGCCCGCAAGATGGCGGACGAGTTCTTCACCCGCTTCACCCGGATCGTCGGACCGGCGCCGGCCGAAGCAGCGTCCGAAGAAGCAGCGTCCGAACAGGCGGCGCCGGAGCTGGTGACGGCGGATGCGGGCGCGTCCGATGCCGAAGCGGCCCCGGCGGCGTCCACGGTCGCGGCCGAACCGGCTGGGGTCAAATCGGCCGCCCGGCCGGCCGTCTACTCCGACAGCACGACAGCCGCCGAGATCCCCGCGCCGAAGCCCGCCGCCCGCATGGCGGAGCCGCCGCCGGAGATCCCGCTGCCTTTGCCGTCCGGGCTCGGCAGCCAGATCGGGGGTGCGATGGGCGGCGGAAGCAGCGGTTTCTACGTTCCGTGGGCTGCACTTGTTTTGGTTGTGGTGCTGCTCGCATCGCTTGCCTTGATTCACTAGTGTGGCAGATTGTTCATTGGTCGTACGGCCATATCAAAGGGGTTTGACGTACCCCGGGATTGTGTATGCTGCCGCGCGATTCCGGTCGGCGCCGTCGGCCGGTCGATCCATCGGAAGGGAAGCCGAAGTATGAAGAAGCTGTTGATGGGCGTAGCCACCCTGGCCGCGATCGTGACGGGTGCCGGTGCCGCCCAGGCCGCCGATGCGGCTGCCGGCAAGGATGTCTTCAAGGCTTGCATGGCCTGCCACACCACCGAGCAGGGCAAGAACAAGGTCGGCCCGTCTCTGCACGGCGTCGTCGGCCGCCAAGCCGCCGCGGTCGATGGCTTCAGGTATTCGGGCCCGATGAAGGAAAAGGCCGCCGGCGGCCTGACCTGGACCCAGGAGAACCTCGACGCCTACATCAAGGCCCCGAAGGAAGTCGTCCCGGGCGGCACCATGGCCTATGCCGGCCTGAAGGACGATGCCAAGCGCGCCGACCTGATCGCCTTCCTGGCCGAGCAGAAGTAAGACCGTACTCTCCGGCCCAAAGCCGGGAATTGCGGACGGCGAAAAGGGCCGGAGGTGTCGCCTCCGGCCCTTTTTCATATGCGCCCCGTCCCTTGGTGCCGAGTCTACGAGACCATCGGATGCTCATTGAAGCATCTGATGGTCTCCAGCCTTTTGATTTTCCATGCAATTCACGCTTCGGACGATTCCGTCCGAACCGATCGCTCTCTATCCAGCCGCCGCCAGGCTCTTGCTCGCCACCTCGTAGACGTCTGGCGACAGGCCCGGAGTGGCGACGATCCGCTCCAATTCGGCCTTCATCAGCCCCTGACGGGCCGCGTCATAGCGCCGCAGACGGGAGAAGGGGCCCATCAGACGCGCGGCAACCTGCGGGTTCATCGGGTCCAGGCGAAGCACCTGATCGGCGAGGAAGCGGTATCCGGCGCCACTCCGGTCGTGGAAGCGGACCGGGTTGCCGTTGGCGAAACCGCCGATCAGCGCATAGACCTTGTTGGGGTTCCTGATCTCGAAGGCGGGATGGCCGAGCAGGGCGGTCACCCGGTCCAGGGTGTCGGCGCGCTGCGACATCGCCTGCACGCCGAACCATTTGTCGACCACCAGCGCCTCGCCCTTCCAGCGCTCGTAGAAGTCGGCCAGCGCCTTGTCGCCTTCCGGCGAGGCGGCGTTGGACAGGAACTGCAGCGCCGCGATCTCGTCGGTCATGCCCTTGGCGGTGCGGTACTGGGTCAGGCACAGATCCAGCGCCTCGCCGTCTTCCAGCGCCATCAGGTAGGCGAGGCAGAGGTTCTTCAGCGCCCGCTTGCCGATGGCGTCGGCATCGACGGAGAAGGGCTCCTGGCTGCTGTTGCGGCGGTAGAGGTCGAGGAACTGCGCCCGCAGGCGGCCGGCCAGCGTCTTGCGCGCGAACTCCCGCACCGCGTGGATGGCCTCGGGATCGACCACCGCCATCTGGGTGCCGAGATAGGCCTCCGTCGGCAGCACCAGCGCCTGGGCGGCGAAGGCGGGGTCGCGGTCGGCATCGGCCAGGATCCTGGCGAAGGCGTCGGCATAGCCCTCCGGCAGCACCGGATCGCGGCCGGCCTGCCGGTCGGCGACGAGGCCCAGCAGGATGCGGGTGCCCAGGATCTGCCCGGCCTCCCACCGGTTGAAGGCGTCGCTGTCATGCGCCATCAGGAAGGTGAGATCGTCGTCGGTCAGGTCGGACTTCAGCTTCACCGGGGCGGAGAAGCCGCGCAGCAGCGACGGGACCGGACGGACCGGGATGTCGCGGAAGGTGAAGCTCTGGTTTTCCGCCGTGACGTGCAGGATGCGGCTGGTGCCGGCGGCCGTCTCCTCTCCCTCCAGCCGCAGCGGCAGATCCTGCCCGTCGGGGCCGAGCAGGCCGACGACCAGCGGGATGTGCATGGGCAGCTTGGTCGGCTGGCCCGGCGTCGGCGGCACCGTCTGTTTGACCGTCAGGGTGTAGGTCTTCGCCGCCGCGTCGTGACTGCCGGTGATGTCCAGTTCCGGCGTGCCGGCCTGCCGGTACCACAGCTGGAACTGGGTCAGGTCGACGCCGCTGGCATCCGCCATGGCGGCGACGAAATCGTCGCAGGTGACCGCCTGCCCGTCATGACGCTTGAAGTAGAGATCGGTGCCCTTGCGGTACTTCTCCGGCCCCAGCAGGGTGTGGATCATGCGGATGACTTCCGCACCCTTGTTGTAGACCGTGGGGGTGTAGAAGTTGTTGATCTCGACATAGCTGTCCGGGCGCACCGGATGGGCCATGGCCCCGGCATCCTCCTGGAACTGCACGGTGCGCAGCCCCTGGACGTCGGCGATGCGCTTCACCGCGCGGGAATGCATGTCGGAGGAGAATTCCTGGTCGCGGAAGACGGTCAGCCCTTCCTTCAGCGACAGCTGGAACCAGTCGCGGCAGGTGACGCGGTTGCCGGTCCAGTTGTGGAAATACTCGTGCGCGACCACCGCCTCGATGTTGAGGAAATCGGTGTCGGTCGCGGTTTCCGGCTTTGCCAGGATGTATTTGGTGTTGAAGATGTTGAGCGACTTGTTTTCCATCGCCCCCATGTTGAAATCGCCGACCGCGACGATGTTGAAGATGTCCAGGTCGTATTCCAGACCGTAGACTTCCTCATCCCAGCGCATCGACTTGATGAGCGAGCGCATGGCGTGGTCGATCTTGTCCTCGTTCCCCGGCTCCACATAGATGCGCAGCGTGACGTCGCGGCCCGACGCGGTGCGGAACCGGTCCTCGCCATGGACGAGGTTGCCGGCGACCAGCGCGAACAGGTAGCAGGGCTTGGGGAACGGATCCTCCCAGCGCGCCCAGTGGCGCCCGCCCTCCAGATCGCCGGAAGCGGCGAGGTTGCCGTTGGACAGCAGCACCGGATAGCGCGCCTTGTCCGCGGTGATGGTGGTGCTGTAGCGCGCCATCACGTCCGGCCGGTCGATGAAATAGGTGATCTTGCGGAAGCCTTCGGCCTCGCACTGGGTGCAGAAGTTGCCGGAGGACTTGTAGAGCCCTTCCAGCGCGGTGTTCTCCTGCGGCTTGATGCGGACGATGGTTTCCAGCATGTAGCTGTCCGGCACCTCCAGCACGATCAGGTGATCTGGCGTGACGGTGTATTCGTCCGGCCCCAGCGTCCGCCCGTCCAGCGCCACCGACACCAGTTCCAGCCTCTGGCCGTCGAGCGACAGCGGCTCCGTCGCCGCCTCCGGACGGTCGGGGTTGCGGCGGATCGCCAGCACCGTGCGGACGGTGGTGACATCCTCGCCCAGGTCGACGAACAGGTCGACCGTGTCGATCAGATGCGCCGGCGGGCGATAGTCCTGAAGCCGGATGGCCTTCGGCGTGCCTTTGTCCATGTGCCTTGTCTCTGGTCTGTGTCTGTCTTGCGGAACAAGCCGTTCGGGACAGGTCCGAGGGACAAGGACTGTAGCAAGGCGGCGGCGGGCTGTCTTGAGTGGGAATGGGGGAGGAGGCCGGCCGGCCGGCGGGGAGGACCTACCGCTTCACCTGCGCCACCTTCAGCAGGGTGAAGGCGCCCATCATGTCGATGTATTGCTGATAGAAGAAGCGCCATTGCTTGCCGTTGCGCACGCCGACCAGCGTGACCTTCACCGCGTCGGTGCCCGGCACGTTCATGTATTGCGACTTGTGCAGGGTGGTGGCGTGCATGCGCATGCCCTGGCGCAGCCCGGCCTCGTCGATCCGTCCCTGGGCGGTCTGCAGATTTCCGTGCGAGGCCGAGAAGGTGCCGCCGCCATGGTCGCTGAAACCGAAGGAGCAGCCGTCCATCGTCGGCGTGAACATCACGTCGGCCTCGTCCTCCAGCACGACGAGATGCTTGAAGTCCTGGTCGTAGGGGAGCCAGTAGGCGTTCCAGTTTCCCGGCTGGTTGCCCTGGTCGTACCGCACCGACCAGACGGCGGCATTCTTGGTGGAGAACTGGGAGATGATCCCGGTGCCCTTGCGCGTGCAGGTCATGCCGTCGTCGCTGAGGGTGAAGCTCTTGACGCCGCCGATGCGGTAGTTGGGCTGGTAGGATTGATACTGGATCCAGATCAGGTTGTTCTTGAGGAAGCTCTCGGGGTTCGCGACCAGATCGGCGATGTTCGGCATGGGGGCTTACTCCTGCGCGGCGGATCAGACGACGCCGAAGACGGGCCGCTTGAACCCGGCCTCCGTTTCGTTGCCGGCCAGGAACCAGTAGGGCTTCATCACCGCGAATTGCTGGTTGTCGTCGCGCAGCAGCACATAGGCGCAATAGACGGTCCCGTCATCCGGCCGCAGGAAGGCCGCGATCCACGGGTTCTGCTTGGTGCCGATATGGGCGGCGTGGCCCAGCTTGCGCGTGATGTCGTTGCGGTAGCCGACCAGCTTGGCGGCATGTCCCTGACGGAAGGGAAGTGTGGCAAGCTCCTGATAGTTCTGCAGAATGCGCGGGTTGCCGTCGCCTTCCTCGGCATACCATTGCGCCACTTCCATGTAGTCGTTGGCCCGCGCATTGGCCCGGTCGTAGCGCGCCCGTTTCTGACGGTCGGTATGCCCGGCGGCGGTCTTCTTCAGAAAGCTGATCAGTCCCACGATACGCTCCTCACCCTGTCTCTGACGGGACGCTAGCAGAGCAATCGGGGAGGCGCAAAAGGGCGGGAGTCATATGATGGTATGCGGTTTGGCATTCCCCGTCTACACCGTTTTGCCTCTCAACAAGATATCGAGCGGAGGGTGTTTTAGAGAGTTACCCCAAAAGACAGCGCTGCTATCGACATTAGAGGCGTGCGCTGCCATTCTAAGGTTGAGCTTAAGCTTTTTCTATCGCAGAAACGAGGCATTGTGCCGCAATGCACAAGCTAATGATTCCAGTTGCCGCAGGTATATGTCTTGCGGCGAGTTTAACCGGTTGCGCCACACAGGGGCAAAGCCGCTATAGCTTCCAAGATGTTGGTCGCGCATCGGTTGTCGAGTTCGGCACGGTCGTGGCGTCCCGTCAGGTGGACATTCGCGGACAGAACACGGGCGTCGGTGGTGTCGTAGGCGGGACGGCCGGCGGTTTGGCGATGTCGAATGTCGGGCAAGGGTCCGGCAACGTCGCGGCGATTCTGGGTGGCGTTCTTGTGGGGGCCGCAATTGGAGCCATGGCGGAGCAGGCCGCCAGTGACCGCGTCGGGGTCGAGTACACCATCACTCTCGCGAACGGGAAAACCATCACCATCGTGCAGGAGCAGGCAGCGGGAGACCGCGTATTCAGTCCGTCCGAGCGAGTGATGGTGCAGGCAAATGGAACTTACCAACGCGTTCTGCCTGCTGATCATCTGCCCAATCAAATTGCGCGCCCTCAAGGCATCAAAGTTGTCGATTAAAATACTGTAGGATCTGTCAGAATGATCAAGATTATCACCTGTATTCTTCTCGCCGCTATGGTTTCCGGTTGTGCGTTGACCGAGGACGCCATTCCAGTCAAATATTCTGCTCCGGCAAATATTTCGGTAGTGCAGGGAGCCAAGGACGTTACCATCAATGTGACTGCAGCCGATGGCCGCGTGTCGAACCGTGACCGTGTGTCCACCAAGAAGAACGGTTACGGCATGGAGATGGCCAAGATCACCGCTGCCAACGATGTGGTCGCCGAAGTTAGCCAGGCGGTGCAGACGGAATTGGCTTCGCTCGGCTTCAACGTCGGTCCCGGCGGCATCGCCATCACCGTGCAAACCACCAACTTCTATAACGACTTCAAGCCCGGCTTCTGGACGGCGGAGGCGGTCGCGGAGGTCGCGTTCGACCTGACAGCGAAACGTCAGGACGGCGCCTTGGTCTACAGCCGGAGCTATCGGGCGATCGGCGTGAACAAGGATGTCATGCTAATGATGGGTGAGCAGGCTGCCCCGGCCCTGTCGGCTGCGTTGCGGGATGTCGTTCAATTGGTCGTTCAGGATGCGAATTTGCACCAAGCCCTGGTGCAGGCCGGAACCATGCCGAAAGTTGCGGATCTGCCGACGTCCTGATCGCCATTTGATGAAAAGCGAGCACGAGCCCGTTGCCCCCGCGACGGGTTCGTCCGCTTTTTTGTATTCTATTGAATTCTTGAATTGATTGGCGGAAGAGGTGGGATTCGAACCCACGGTAGGCTCACACCTACGACGGTTTTCAAGACCGTTGCCTTAAACCACTCGGCCACTCTCCCTCAGGCCCACGGGAGTAGCGAATGCGTCGCGGTGGGTCAAGTGTCGCGCGTGTGTCGGCGCGATTTGCCCGTCAGTTGCGGATCGGGCGGCCCAGTGTACGCAGGCGGCGGGTCGGTTTGGGCGGGCTGGGGCTGTCGGAAAAGTCGGGAAGGCTGGGGGCGCGGGCAAGGGTCTTGCGAATCAGGTCGGCGGTGGCGTCCAGATCCTCCAGAACCTCGGGCGGCACGCGGTCGGCGTAGCGCGGACCCTGCAGGCGGGCGCGGGTCTGGTCGATGCTGCGCAGTTCCGGTTCGAACAGTTCGCGGGCGCCGATCGGCAGAACCTGATCCTGGCGCATGCCGGAGAAATAATTGCGCATCGCCCGCACCAGCATGCGGGTCAGCAGAAGATCCATCCGCTCGAACTCGGCGCGCAGATCGGTCAGGCGCGACTCGTCGACGCCCTGCAGGCGTTCCTCGGTCAGGGTGAAGAGGGCGCGGATTTCCTCCACCTTGCGGCGGAAGTCGAGGAAGGAGGCGAAACGGTCGTCGCCCATGTCGCGCTGGGCCCGGTCGGCAAGCTGCGCCGCTTCGGTCGCCTGACGTTCAAGCGCGGCCAACAGCTCCTTGACCTCTTCCCGGCCGTTGTCGCGCCTCCACGCCATGCCGCCCTTCGCTCCCGCCGTGACCGTGACGGCCGGTTGTCATGCCGGCCGCGGGAGCATGTTAGAAGCGAGAGTTTTAACGAAATGCTTTTGTTATGCAGATTCCACGGGCGTGGTCACACGTCGCGCAGTTCCAGGATGACCGGGGTGTGGTCGGACGCCTTTTCCTTGCCGCGCGGCCCTCGGTCGATGGTGCAGCCGGCCAGACGGTCGGCGGCCTGCGGCGACAGCAGGAAATGGTCGATGCGCAGGCCGTTGTCGCGCGGCCAGCTGCCGGCCTGATAATCCCAGAAGGTATAGGCGTGGTCGTCGTCATGCAGGGCGCGGTAGGCCTCGGTCAGGCCGAGATTCAGCAGGGCGCGGAACTTGGCCCGCGATTCCGGGCGGAACAGCGCGTCGCCAGCGAAGGCCTGCGGCGAGAACACGTCGCGCGCCTCGGGGATGATGTTGTAGTCGCCGCCCAGCACCACCGGGATTTCCTGGGCCAGCAGGGTCCGGGCATGGTCGTAGAGCCGGTCCATCCAGCGGAGCTTGTAGGCGAACTTCTCCCCCGGCACCGGGTTGCCGTTGGGCAGGTAGAGCGAGGCGATGCGCACGCCGGCCACGGTGGCCTCGACATAGCGCGCCTGCTCGTCCTCCGGCTCGCCGGGCAGCCGGGTCAGCACGTCCTCGGCCGGCGCCTTCGACAGGAATGCGACGCCGTTGTAGGCCTTCTGCCCGACGGCGTTGACGTGGTAGCCGAGTTCCTCGAACGCCGCGGCGGGGAAGGCGGCGGTTTCGCATTTGATTTCCTGGAAGAGCACGACGTCCGGGGACGCCGCGCGCAGCCAGTCGGTGATCAGCGGAAGGCGGGCCTTCGCCGAGTTGACGTTCCAGGTGGCGATCTTCACGAAAAAGGCCTGCCTTTTCTTATTGTGCGCTGGTCTTGGATTGCGGCTTCAGGCTGCGGCCTCAGACCGCGAATGAGTTGCCGCAGCCGCAGGACGCGCTGGCGTTCGGGTTCTTGATCTGGAAGGCGGCGCCCATCAGGTCTTCGACGTAATCCAGCGTGGCGCCGGCCAGCAGGTCGAGCGAGGCGTCGTCGGTGACCACCTTGGTGCCGTCCTTCTCGAAGACATGGTCCTCGTCGGTCACCGTCTCGTCGAAGGTGAAGCCGTACTGGAAGCCGGAGCAGCCGCCGCCGGAGACGGTCAGGCGCAGCATCAGCTTCGGATTGCCCTCCTGCTCGATCAGGAAGGCGACGCGCTTGGCCGCGCTCTCGCTGACGGCCAGGACGCGGGTTTCGGTGGGAAGGGCGGTGTCGGGCATGGGGCGGCCCCTTTGGTGCGATGCGGAAGTTGCGACAAATGTAAGGGGGATCGCACCCCACGTCAAAGTATGGGCACCGTTGCGCATCTGGCACGCCCAACCTTGGGGCAGGGGCATAGCACGCCTTCGCCGTTGCACCCGCGTCCCCCCGCCGGTAGTGTCCGCCCCATGACGGCGGACTGTTTTCACGATCGGCTGGCTCCCTATGCCTGCAACCCGGCGGACACGCGCGGACGGCTGGTGGCGGAGCCGGAAAGCCCGACGCGCTCGTGCTTCCAGCGCGACCGCGACCGCATCGTGCATTCCGGGGCCTTCCGCCGGCTGAAGCACAAGACCCAGGTCTTCGTCTATCACGAGGGCGATTATTACCGCACCCGGCTGACCCACAGCCTGGAGGTGGCGCAGATCGCGCGGTCGATCAGCCGCACGCTGTCCCTGAACGAGGATCTGGCGGAGGCGGTGGCGCTGGCCCACGACCTTGGCCACACCCCTTTCGGCCATGCCGGGGAAGATGCGCTGAACGCCTGCATGGAGCCGTTCGGCGGCTTCGCCCACAACGACCAGACCCTGCGCATCCTGACGCGGCTGGAACGGCGCTATGCCGAGTTCGACGGTCTGAACCTGACCTGGGAAGCGCTGGAGGGCGTGGTCAAGCACAACGGCCCGCTGCTGCCGCTGCTGCCGGGGTTCCGCCTGCCGACCACCATCGCCGCCTTCCAGGACGACTGGGATTTGGAACTGCACACCAATCCGGGGGCCGAGGCGCAGGTGGCGGCGCTGGCCGACGACATCGCCTACAACAACCACGACATCGACGACGGCCTGCGCGCCGGCCTGTTCACGGTCGAGGAGGTGGCGGAGCTGCCCCTGGTCGGCCCGATCATCCGCGAGGTCTGCGACCGCTATCCGGGGCTGGAGCGCTCCCGCCTGATCCATGAGACGGTGCGGCGGATGATCAACGCCATGGTCGTCGATCTGGTGACGGAGACGCGGCGGCGGCTGGCCGAGCACCAGCCGGGCAGCGCGGCCGAGCTGCGCGCCCTGCCGCTGGCGATGGTCAGCTTCTCCGACGGGATGCTGGAGGCGCAGGGCCCCTTGCGCGCCTTCCTGCGCCAGCGCATGTACCGGCACTATCGCGTGAACCGCGAGATGAGCAAGTGCAAGCGCGTGGTGCGCGACCTGTTCCAGCTGTTCATGGACGAGCCCAACACCCTGCCGACCGAATGGCAGCACGATATCGCGAGGCATGGCGGCGACGGCGACCTTGCGGTGCGCGCCCGCCATGTCGCCGATTACATCGCCGGCATGACCGACCGCTACGCGCTGGCCGAGCATGACCGGCTGTTCGACCTGCATGTGAAGACCTGACGCGTGAAGACCTGAGCCGACGGGCTCCTGTGACCTCCTGAAAAGACGACCTGAGACGATGAATATTTTCAAGGCCTTCGAGACCGATATTCGCAAGCTGCTGGAAGAACTGGCCGCCGAGGGTGCCATCCCCGCCGGGCTGGACAGCAGCCGTCTGACGGTCGAGCCGCCGCGCGAGGCCTCGCATGGCGACCTGTCCACCAACGCCGCCATGATCCTGGCGAAGCCGGCGAAGATGGCGCCGCGCGCCCTGGCGGAACTGCTGGTGGCCAAGCTGAAGGGCCGCGCCGACGTGGCGTCGGTGGAGATCGCCGGTCCGGGCTTCGTCAACCTGCGCCTGACGCCGGACGTGTGGCGCGACCGCATCCGCGACGTGCTGAACGCCGGCACGGCCTATGGCGACAGCGACCTGGGCGGCAAGACCCCGGTCAATGTGGAGTATGTGTCGGCCAACCCGACCGGCCCGCTGCACGCCGCCCATGGCCGCGGCGCGGTGTTCGGCGACGCGCTGGCGTCCCTGCTGGAAAAGGCCGGCTACGCCGTCACCCGCGAATACTACATCAACGATGCCGGCGCCCAGGTCGATGTGCTGGGGCGGTCCACCTTCATCCGCTACCGCGAGGCGCTGGGCGAGGAGGTGGGCGAGATCCCGGCCGGTCTCTATCCCGGCGAATACCTGAAGGAGGTCGGCCAGGCCCTGGCCGAGCGTGACGGCAACCGCTGGGTCGGCACCGACGAATCCGAATGGCTGCCGGCCTGCCGAGATTTCGCCATCGCCATGATCATGGGCTGGATCAAGGAGGACCTCGGCGTTCTCGGCGTCACCATGGACGTCTACAGCAGCGAGCGCGCGCTGGTGACCGCCGGTGCCGTCGACAGCGCGCTGACGGCGCTGGAGGAGCGCGGCCTGATCTACACCGGCGTGCTGGAGCCGCCGAAGGGCAAGAAGCCCGACGATTGGGAGCCGCGCCCGCAGACGCTCTTCAAGTCCACCGATTTCGGCGACGACGTCGACCGGCCGCTGAAGAAGTCGGACGGCTCCTTCACCTATTTCTCGAACGACATCGCCTATCACTTTGATAAATATAAGCGCGGCTTCGGCAGCCTGATCGACGTGTGGGGCGCCGACCATGGCGGCTACGTCAAGCGCATGCAGTCGGCGACCACCGCCGTGACCGAAGGCAAGGCGTCGCTGGACGTGAAGCTCTGCCAACTGGTCCACCTGATGCAGGACGGCCAGCCGGTGAAGATGTCCAAGCGGGCCGGCACCTTCGTGACGCTGCGCGACGTCATCGATCAGGTCGGCAAGGACGTGGTCCGCTTCATCATGCTGACCCGCCGCAACGACCAGACGCTGGACTTCGACTTCGCCAAGGTGACGGAGCAGTCGAAGGACAACCCGGTCTTCTACGTGCAGTACGCCCACGCCCGCTGCCGCTCGGTCCTGCGCCATGCCGCGACCGCCCTGCCGCAGTTGGACCAGACCCCGGCGGCCCTGGCCGCGGCGGCGAACCTCGCCCGCCTGGATGCCGAGGAGGAGATGGCGCTCGCCAAGCGGATGGCCACCTGGCCGCGCGTGGTCGAGGCGGCGGCGGAAGCGCATGAGCCGCACCGCATCGCCTTCTTCCTCTACGATCTCGCCAGCGATTTCCACGCGCTGTGGAACCGGGGCCGCGACGATGCCTCGCTGCGCTTCCTGATCGAGGGCGATGCGGAGCTGACGACGGCCCGTCTGGCGCTGATCGCGTCGGTGGCGACGGTCATCGCCTCGGGCCTGACGGTGATGGGTGTCGAGCCGGTGGAGGAACTGCGTTCATGAAGTACGACGGCGACGTCAACTACGCGGCCAATCCCTATGGGATGCCGCCCCGGCAGGCCGCGGGCAAGCGCGGGTTTCTGGCGCTGGGCTTTGCCGTGGTCGGCGTCGTCGCCTTCGCCGGTGCGGCGATCATCGGCCTGCGCGGTCCCGCGCAGCTGTCGGGCGATGGTCCGCCGCTGCTGACCGCCGATCCGGAGCCGGCCAAGGCCCGCCCCGACCAGCCGGGCGGGCTGGAGGTGCCGCATCAGGACATCCTGGCCTATGAGCGGCTGCGCGACCATGACGGCGGACGCAGCCAGACGGTGGAACGGCTGCTGCCGCCGCCGGAGGTGCCGTTGCCGCGCCCGGTGGTGACGCCGCAGATGCCGGCGCTGGTGCCCCTGCCGGCGGTGCCGTCGGTCGCCCAGCTGCCGCCGGGCGCCACCGCCACGGTGCCGCGCGACAG
>JAEYPE010000235.1 GCA_023411035.1 Pseudomonadota bacterium | reverse complement strand
GCAAGCGGCTCCGCCAGATCCACAGTTCCGCAGGGTGGAAAAAGGCGACCGTCGCGTTGACGCCCCCGCCCACACCCGCCGACCCTGACCCAAACGGCCCTGACCCAAACGGCAAAGCCCGAAACGACCATCCGGGAGAGAGACATGCCCAAGTTCGCCGCCAACCTGACGATGCTCTACAACGAGCTGCCCTTCCTCGACCGCTTCGCTGCGGCGGCCAAGGACGGCTTCACCGGCGTCGAGTATCTGTTCCCCTACCCCTTCGAGAAGGAGGCGCTGGCCGAGCGGCTGGCCGCCAACCGGCTGACCCAGGTGCTCCACAACCTGCCGGCGGGCGATTGGGACGCGGGCGAGCGCGGCATCGCCGTTCTGCCGGACCGTGTGGGCGAGTTCCAGGACGGGGTGGGCCGGGCCATCGAATACGCCACGGCGTTGGGCTGCAAGCAGCTCAACTGCCTCGCCGGCAAGGCCCCGGCGGGCGTGGCGGCGGACGCGCTGGAGCGCACCTTCGTGGACAACCTGTCCTTCGCCGCCAAGGCGCTGAAGGAGGCCGGCATCCGCTTCCTGATCGAGCCGATCAACACCCGCGACATTCCGGGCTTCTACCTGACCAACACCGCGCAGGCGGAACGGATTCTGGAGGCCGTCGGCTCCGACAACCTCTTCATCCAGTACGACGTCTACCACATGCAGATCATGGAAGGTGACCTCGTCCCGACCATCCAGCGCCTGCTGCCGAAGATCGCGCATGTCCAGATCGCCGACAATCCGGGCCGCAACGAGCCCGGCACCGGCGAGATCAACTATCCCTTCGTCTTCGCCGCTCTCGACCGGCTGGGCTACGGCGGCTGGGTCGGCTGCGAGTACAAGCCGGCCAAGGGAACCAGCGAAGGGCTGGGCTGGATGCGCGCCGCCACGCCCGGCGAGACCGCCGCCGCCTGATGGCCGCCGCCTGATGGCCGCTGCCTGATCACCACTGCATAACCTGTGAACGCCCGAACACACAGATCTGAGGACACAGCCATGAACGTTGGATTCATCGGTCTCGGCATCATGGGCCGCCCCATGGCCGGTCATCTGGCCGACGCCGGCCACACCCTGTTCGTCTACGACATCAACCCGGCTCCGGAAGACCTGCTGGCCAAGGGTGCCACGGCCTGCGGCTCCAGCCGCGAGGTGGCGCAGAAGGCCGACATCATCATCACCATGGTGCCCGACACGCCCCATGTGGAAGCCGCCCTGTTCGGCGCGGACGGCGTCGCCGAGGGGCTGACGCCCGGCAAGACCGTGGTGGACATGTCGTCCATCTCCCCGATCGAAACGAAGGCTTTCGCCAAGCGCATCAACGAATTGGGCTGCGACTATCTCGACGCCCCGGTGTCGGGCGGCGAGGTCGGGGCCAAGGCCGCCTCGCTGACCATCATGGTCGGCGGGCCGGAGAAGGCGTTCGAGGCGGTGAAGCCGCTGTTCGAGAAGATGGGCAAGAACATCACTCTGGTCGGCGGCAACGGCGACGGCCAGACGACGAAGGTCGCCAACCAGATCGTCGTCGCCCTGACCATCGAGGCGGTGGGCGAGGCCCTTCTCTTCGCGTCAAAGGCCGGCGCCGACCCGGCGAAGGTCCGTCAGGCCCTGATGGGCGGCTTCGCCTCCTCGCGCATCCTGGAGGTGCACGGCGAGCGCATGGTGAAGCGCACCTTCGATCCGGGCTTCCGCATCGAGCTGCACCAGAAGGACCTGAACCTCGCCCTGTCCGGCGCCCGCGCGCTCGGCGTGTCGCTGCCGAACACCGCCACCTGCCAGGAGCTGTTCAACGCCTGCGCCGCCCAGGGCGGCAAGGCGTGGGATCATTCCGGCATGGTCCGCGCGCTTGAACTGCTGGCCAACCACGAGATCGGCCAGAACCACCGCGCGACCGAAGCCGCGGAGTGAGGTCGGAGTGCCTGCCCTCTCCCCAGAAGGGAGAGGGCAGGCATTGCCCCCTGCGCCGAAATCGTTAGCATTTCCAGCACATGAGAACCGGCGCCGGTGAACGGCGCGGCTCAGGGAAGGGACCAGACCGAACCATGACGACCACCGATCCCCGCGCGCTTCTGACCGACATGTTCCGCGCCGCCGTCGCCTCGGCCCAGCCGGCGCTGTGCGTGCCGCCGCATCTTCCGGAACCGCCGAAGGGCCGCACGGTCGTCGTCGGCGCCGGGAAGGCCGCGGCCTCCATGGCGAAGGCGGTCGAGGATCACTGGAAAGGCCCGCTGTCCGGTCTGGTCGTCACCCGCTACGGCCACAACGTGCCCTGCGAGCGGATCGAGGTGGTCGAGGCATCCCATCCCGTGCCCGACGAGGCCGGCCAGCAGGCGGCCCGGCGCATCCTGGACATCGCCGCTTCGCTCGGTCCCGACGACCTGATGCTCTGCCTGATTTCCGGCGGCGGTTCCGCCCTGCTGGCCCTGCCCGCCCCCGGCATCTCCATGGCCGACAAGCAGGCGGTGTCGAAGGCTCTGCTCCGGTCCGGCGCGAACATCACGGAGATGAACTGCGTCCGCAAGCACCTGTCCGCCATCAAGGGCGGGCGGCTGGCCGCGGCGACCAAGGCGCGGGTGGTCTCGCTGGTCATCTCCGACGTGCCGGGCGACGACCTGTCGGTGATCGCCTCGGGCCCGACCGTGCCGGACCCGACCAGCTACGCCGACGCTCTGGCGGTGCTGGAGAAATACGGAATCACCCCGCCGCAGCCGGTCATGGACCATCTGCTGGCCGGGCGCGACGAAAGCCCGAAGCCGGGTGATCCGCGGCTGGAGCGCGTCAGCACCATCCTGGTCGCCACGCCGCAGATGGCGCTGGAGCGCGCGGCGGAGGTCGCCCGCAAGGCCGGCGTCACCCCGGTGATCCTGGGCAACGCGCTGGAGGGTGAATCGCGCGAGGTCGCGCTGGTCCATGCCGGCATCGCCCGCCAGATCGTCGAGCACGACCAGCCGTCGGCCAAGCCCTGCGTGCTGCTGTCCGGCGGCGAAACCACGGTGACCGTGCGCGGCAAGGGTCGCGGCGGGCGCAACGCCGAATTCCTGCTGGCGCTGACCGTGGCGCTGGATGGGATGAAGGGGGTGCACGCGCTGGCCGCCGACACCGACGGCATCGACGGGACGGAGGACAACGCGGGCGCCCTGCTCTCCCCCGACACGCTGGCCCGCGCCGCCGCCGCGGGCGCCAACGCCAAGGAGCGTCTGGCCGACAATGACGGCTACAGCTTCTTCAGCGCGCTCGGCGATCTGCTGGTGACCGGGCCGACCCTGACCAACGTGAATGACTTCCGCGCGGTGCTGGTCGTTTGAGAACGGCGCGCCGCCAAGCACTCCAGCAGGTGCATTCTAGTATATTACCGACGGTCTAAGCGGTACCTGACCGTCGAAACAGGTTGCTGATTCTACGGATTTTCCGCCACACTCCCCATCAAGACATCACGAATGTGGCGTCTGGCATGCCAATGAAGCGCAGCCGGATTGCTCCGTTCGAAGGAAAAGCGAAGCGGCCGGGCAACGAACGCACCCCGCACGCGCCACAGCCAGAACGAAAAAGCGGAATTTCCGGGAGGAGACCATATGCGCCAAACCGGTGCAGAACGCGCTTTGCCGCTGGGCGGGCGCTGGGTGCAGTTGCTTGCCGGCGTCATCTGCATGTCGATGATCGCCAATCTACAATACGGCTGGACTCTCTTCGTCGAACCCATCGACGACAAGCACGGCTGGGGCCGTGCGGCCATTCAGGTGGCCTTCACCATCTTCATCGTCACCGAAACCTGGCTGGTGCCCGTGGAGGGATGGTTCGTGGACCGCTTCGGCCCGCGGATCGTCGTGCTGTTCGGCTCGCTGCTCTGCGCCGCCTCCTGGGCCTTGAACGCGGTGGCGGATTCGCTGACCCTGCTCTATGTGGCGGCGGCCATCGGCGGCATCGGGGCGGGCGCGGTCTACGGCACCTGCGTGGGCAACGCGCTGAAATGGTTCCCCGACCGGCGCGGGCTGGCCGCCGGGATCACCGCGGCGGGCTTCGGCGCCGGCTCCGCCCTGACGGTGGTGCCCATCGCCACGATGATTCAGACCTCGGGCTACGAGGCGACCTTCATGGCCTTCGGTCTGGGCCAGGGGCTTGTGGTCTTCGCGCTGGCCTGGCTGCTGGTGGCGCCGCCATCGGCCCCGGTTTCCCGCGGCGGATTCGCCGCCCCGCCCGCGCAGCGGCAGTACACGCCGAACCAGATGGTGCGCACGCCGGCCTTCTGGGTCATGTACGCCATGTTCGTGATGGTGGCCGGCGGCGGTCTGATGGCGACGGCGCAGCTCGGCCCCATCGCGCAGGATTTCGGCTTGGCTCATGCGCCGGTCAGCATCCTCGGCCTGACCCTGCCCGCCCTGACCTTCGCCCTATCCATAGACCGGGTGCTGAACGGGCTGACGCGCCCCTTCTTCGGCTGGGTGTCCGACCACATCGGGCGCGAGAACACCATGTTCATCGCCTTCGCGATTGAGGCCGTGGGCATCGTGGCGCTCAGCCTCTATGGCCGGGACCCGGTGGCCTTCGTACTGCTGACCGGTCTGGTCTTCTTCGCATGGGGCGAGATCTACAGCCTCTTCCCGGCCTGCTGCGCCGACACCTTCGGATCGAAGTTCGCGGCGAGCAACGCGGGCCTGCTCTACACCGCCAAGGGCACGGCGGCTCTGCTGATCCCCTTCGCCAACATCATCGCCGACGCGACGGGAAGCTGGCACGCGGTCTTCATGCTGGCCGCCGGGGTGAATGCCCTGGCCGCGGTGCTGGCCCTGTTCGTGCTGCGCCCCATGCGGACCCGCATGGCGGCGGAGTCTCTGGGCGCACAGGGCGGTCGGAGAATGACGGCGGCATCCTGACGCTCTCTTCCCCCCGCCCCGCTTGGGAAAGAGCCGTGGAGAGGGGGCGCCCGCAAGGACGTCCCCACTTCCATCGAACCGTGCGTTACCCGGCTGCCTGTTCCTCCGCCAGTCCCTCCGCCAGATAAATCTCCCCGCCCCTGGCGCGGAAGCTCTCCGACATCCCGGCCATGCCGGAGTTGGCGTAGTCCCGCACCTCCTGCGTGATCTTCATCGAACAGAACTTCGGGCCGCACATCGAACAGAAGTGCGCGACCTTCGCCCCCTCCGCCGGCAGGGTCTGGTCGTGGAAGCGCTCCGCCGTTTCCGGGTCGAGCGACAGGTGGAACTGGTCACGCCAGCGGAACTCGAAGCGGGCACGCGACAGGGCATCGTCCCGCTCCTGCGCGCCGGGATGCCCCTTGGCGAGGTCGGCGGCGTGGGCGGCGATCTTGTAGGTGACCACCCCCACCTTCACGTCGTCGCGGTCCGGCAGCCCCAGATGCTCCTTCGGCGTGACGTAGCAGAGCATCGCCGTGCCGAACCAGCCGATCATGGCGGCCCCGATGGCGCTGGTGATGTGGTCGTAGCCCGGCGCGATGTCCGTGGTCAGCGGCCCCAGCGTGTAGAAGGGCGCTTCCCCGCACAGGGCAAGCTGCTTGTCCACGTTGGCTTTGATCTTGTGCATGGGCACATGGCCCGGCCCTTCGATCATCACCTGCACGTCGTGCTTCCAGGCGATCCCGGTCAGTTCGCCCAACGTCTCCAGCTCCGCGAACTGGGCGGCGTCGTTGGCGTCGGCGATGGAGCCCGGACGCAAGCCGTCGCCCAGCGAGAAGGCGACGTCGTACGCCTTCATGATCTCGCAAATGTCCTCGAACCGCTCGTAGAGAAAGCTCTCGCGATGGTGGGACAGGCACCATTTCGCCATGATCGAGCCGCCGCGCGACACGATGCCGGTGGTGCGCTTGGCGGTCAGCGGAATGTGCGCCAGACGGATGCCGGCGTGGATGGTGAAATAGTCCACCCCTTGCTCCGCCTGCTCGATCAGCGTGTCGCGGAAGATTTCCCAGGTCAGATCCTCGGCCTTGCCGCCGACCTTCTCCAGCGCCTGATAAATCGGCACGGTGCCGATGGGGACGGGGCTGTTGCGCAGAATCCATTCGCGGGTGGTGTGGATGTTGCGGCCCGTGGACAGGTCCATGACGGTGTCCGCGCCCCATCGGATCGACCAGACCATCTTGTCCACCTCTTCCCCCACCGAGGAGGCGACGGCGGAGTTGCCGATGTTCGCGTTGATCTTGGTTAGGAAATTGCGGCCGATGATCATCGGCTCCGATTCGGGGTGGTTGATGTTGGCGGGAATGATCGCCCGCCCGCGCGCCACCTCGTCGCGGACGAACTCCGGAGTCACATGGTCGGGGATGGAGGCGCCGAAATCGTGGCCGTCCCGCGCCGCCGCCTCGGCCAGCCTCTGGCGGCCCAGATTCTCGCGGACGGCGATGTATTCCATCTCGGGCGTGACGAGGCCGGCGCGGGCGTAGGCCATCTGCGTGACAGCCCGGCCCGGCTTGCCGCGCAGCGGACGGGGCCCGGCACGGTCGAAGACAGGCACGGCGCGGGTTTCCCCGGCGCGCAGCCCGTCGTCCTCCGGACGCACCGCGCGGCCATCATAGGCTTCCACGTCGCCGCGCATCTCGATCCAGGAACGGCGCAGTTCCGGCAGGCCGCGGCGGATGTCGGTCCGCACGGCGGGATCGCTGTAGGGACCCGAGGTGTCATAGACGCGCACCGGCGGCTCCCCGCCACCGACATGGATGTCGCGCATGGCCACGCGGAGGTCGGGGAAGCGCTCCCCCGCCACGTAAATCTTGCTGGACGACGGCAGCGGGCCGGTCGTCACGGAAAAATCGCCGTACGGTTGGGCGTTCTTCGAAACGGGGGGAAGAAAATCGGGCATCTGCTTGGATCTCCATCGCACATAGGATCGTTGGAGATCCGGGTGTGACGGAGCGGCAGAACGGACGGTCGAAACGCTCCCCTTGGGAGTGCGCATGACCTTGGCCCGTTTGTTCCTGTCCCTACGCCGGTACGACCCGGATCAGGTTCAAAGAGTTCGGCGCCTTACGGCGTCATCTCAGCCCCGTGCTATGGGGCTCCCCTTGGAACGTCGCCATGCTGAACGATCAGCCTTACCCACGTCAACGCCGATTCACCGAATACCGGCGGGGTTCGCGGCAGCTTCGCAAATCTGGCACCCGCCATCTGGTATACAAAATTCTATTGCGTGACTTGAGCGGAGCCTTTATGCTGCACTGCAATATAATAAACGCCCCCCGATTTTCCCCTGGAGTCCGTTCCATGATCGATCCCCAGATGATCGCCTTCGTCGCCTTGGCCGGCCTGATGGGCCATGGGTTGACCCTGATCTTGCGGGGCGACGATGGTTCGGACTTCGACCGGCGGGACGAGGAACCGGACGACCTCTGGTCGTCGGAGCGGTTCAACCAATTCGGCGAGGGCCACAACCGCCCCTTCTTCCTGGAATGAGAAAGACCGCCGCGCGGGGTGCGCGCGGCGGTCTTTCTTCGGAGAAGCAACGCGTCCGTAATGCGCCGCTCAGTGGCTGGCCTGCGCCAGTTCACCCGAGCCCTGCCGGGCGGCGAGTTCGGCGTTGCGGGCATGGTGCTTGCGCAGCATGGGCCGCAGGACCGCGATGGCGCAGAAGGCCGCGATGAGGTCCATGGTGGCGCAGATGTACAGCACGGTGGCCCAGGTGCCGGTGGCCTCCATCAGCAGGTTGCCCAGCG
>JAEYPE010000186.1 GCA_023411035.1 Pseudomonadota bacterium | reverse complement strand
TCGAAACGGAACGAGGGATCGCGCGTGGTGGTGAAGCTGAACAGCGTGTCCGTCCAGTGGTGAACGCGCAGGACGCGCTCATGAATCAGATTGCTCATGGAATCCGCAGGTCCGTTTCGGTGACCGGCATGCGTGGCCGGTGTCGTTTCAGAAGCCAAGCCGTGCCGCATTGCAGCACGTCTCCTTAACAACAAACTCGGCAACACGCCACCAATTTATACCAACAATTTTGTTAAGGTCTTATGCCTACCACAAAAAATTACCGCGAAATAGGCGCCGTTACTCCCCGGCGGGCGGGGCGAACAGATAAGGCGACAGGCCGCGCAGATTCTCATCCACGATCAGCCGGTGGTTCAGCGGCGGGAAGGCGCGCTGGGAGCAGTCAAGCCGCGGGCAGAGCCGGCAATTCACGCCGATGGGCGTCGCCGCCTCCGTGTTCTCCAGATCCACACCGTCGGCATAGGTGATCTGCGCCGCGTGCTGGAGATCGCAGCCCAGCGCGATGGCGAACTGCTGCGGCGGGCTGCGGAAGCCGCCGCCGGCCTTCACCACCGTGCGGGCGATGGAAAAATAGGTGGTGCCGTCCGGCATCTGCGCCAATTGGCTGTGAATTTTTCCCGGCGTGCGGAACGCCTCGTAGACAATCCAGCGGGCGCAGCCGCCGCCGAAGCGCGCCAGATGGAAACCGGCGCCGGAAAAGCGTTTGGACACGTTGCCGGCGCTGTCCACCCGCATCAGGAAGAAGGGAACGCCCTTCGCCCCCGACCGCTGGAGCGTGGTCAACCGCTGGCACACCTGCTCGAACGAGGCGTCGAACCGGCGCCGCAATATTTCGATATCGTAACGGACCTGATTTGCCGCTTCCCAGAAACGGGCGTAGGGCATCAGAACCGCCGCCGCGAAATAGTTGGCGAGGCCGATGCGGGCCAGCCGCCGCGCCTCGTCGCCCGACAGGTTGGACGACTCGACGATGTGGTTCAGCAGGTCGCGGTGGCGCAGCAGCGCGATCTGGCAAGCAAGCTGGAAGTTGCGCCCGGACGGCGCCAGCATCTCCGACAGCAGGATGCGCCGCCCGTGACGGTCGAACCGGCGCACCGCATAGCCCATGATGTCGGACGGCAGCAGCCGGACGCGGACGCTGTGGTTGTTCAGCAGATAGTCGGTCAGTCCCCGGTACAGATCGCCCTTCTCCAGCCGGCCTTCCTGCCACAGTTCCTCCGCCGCGGTTTCCAGTTCCGCGAAGTGGTTGGAGTGGGCCTGGAACAGGTCGCGCACCTCCTCCTGCGGGAAGGCGGAGTTCTGGACCAGATGCAGCTTTTCCCGGTCGGCCACCCGTTCCGACAGGGTTTGCAGATCGTCGCGGGAGGTGCGGAAGGCGCGGTAGAGCGCCACCACCGCCTGCCCCAGCGTCGGGGCGACCGCCGCCAGTTCGCGAAAATCCTGGTTCTTGATGTCGGAGCCGTCGAACAGCGGATCGGCGAACACCTCCCGCAGGCCGGCCACCAGACGGCTTTCCTCGTCCTCCGCGAAACTCTGGAGGTCCACCCCGAAATTCTGGCCCAGTTTCAGCAGCAGCGGCACGGTGACCGGACGCTGGTTGTGCTCGATCAGGTTCAGGTAGCTGGGGGAGATGCCCAACTGCTCGGCCATCTGGGCCTGGGTCAGCCCGTGGTCGCGGCGCAACCGCCGCACCTTCGGACCCAGCATCGCCTTTTTGTCCATGGCCGTCCGCGCCCCGCCTTCGCCGTACTCGGTGATTCACAAGATTTGGTGATTTACAAGATTTACCGATTTACAGGACTTTTCTAACGGCAGTTTACAAACAGACCCTTTTACAAACAAGGGCATGTTGCATGGCAGCGAGGGCCGTTTTAGTTGTCTGGACAGGGCAGCGCTGTAAAGCAGCGCAACGGTGACGAAAAGAAGGAAACCGACCATGTCGCTCGACGAAAAGACCAAGGCCGCTCTCCGCGCCGCGCGCTTCGAAGGCATCAAGCGCGACTACACCCAGGACGACGTGAAGCGCCTCAGCGGCTCGGTCAAGATCGAGTACACGCTGGCCGAGATGGGCGCCCAGCGCCTGTGGGAGCTGCTGAACACCGAGCCGTACATCAACACGCTCGGCGCCCTGACCGGCAACCAGGCGATGCAGGCGGTGAAGGCCGGCCTGAAGGCCATCTACCTGTCGGGCTGGCAGGTCGCCGGCGACGCCAACCTGGCCGGCCAGATGTATCCGGACCAGAGCCTGTACCCGGCCAACTCGGTGCCGGCGGTGGTCGAGCGCATCAACAACACCTTCAAGCGCGCCGACGAGATCCAGACCGCCGAGGGCAAGGGCGACACCTATTGGTTCGCGCCGATCATCGCCGACGCCGAGGCCGGCTTCGGCGGCCCGCTGAACGCCTTCGAGCTGATGAAGGCCATGATCAAGGCCGGCGCCTCGGGCGTCCACTTCGAGGACCAGCTGGCGTCCGAGAAGAAGTGCGGCCATCTCGGCGGCAAGGTGCTGATCCCGACGCAGCAGCACATCCGCACGCTGAACGCCGCCCGTCTGGCCGCCGACACGATGGGCACCTCGACCATCGTGCTCTGCCGCACCGACGCGGAGTCCGCCCAGCTGATCACCTCGGACGTCGATGAGCGCGACCATCCCTTCATCGACTTCGAGGCCGGCCGCACCTCGGAAGGCTTCTTCCGTCTGAAGAAGGGCACGGGCGTCGATCATTGCATCGCCCGCGGCCTGTCCTACGCCCCCTACTCCGACCTGCTGTGGTGGGAGACCTCGCGTCCGGACCTGGCGGAAGCCAAGCGCTTCGCCGAGGCGATCCGCAAGGAGTTCCCGAACAAGCTGCTGGCCTACAACTGCTCGCCGTCCTTCAACTGGAAGGCCAACCTGGACGAGGCGGACATCGCCAAGTTCCAGCGCGAGATCGGCGCCATGGGTTACAAGTTCCAGTTCGTGACGCTGGCCGGCTTCCACAGCCTGAACTACTCGGCCTTCAAGCTGGCCAAGGGCTACGCGGCGCGCGGCATGGCCGCCTACTCGGAGCTGCAGCAGGCGGAGTTCGCGGCGGAGGCCGAAGGCTACACCGCGACCAAGCACCAGCGCGAGGTCGGCACCGGTTACTTCGACGCGGTCGCCACGGCGATCTCGGGTGGCCAGTCCTCCACCACCGCCTACAAGGACTCCACCGAGGCCGATCAGTTCCATTGATCTGAGCGGTCTCCGCCGATCGCTTGAGCGGCTGGCTCCGGCCCGTCGCTCCGGTGACCGGCAGTTCCCGATCCGGTGTGCGAGCCGGATCTCTTCGAACGGCTGACGCTATTGACTTCGAACGGCCGGAGGTCCTCCTCCGGCCGCTTTTTTTGTCTCCATTCCCCAATCACAGCGTGGTTGCAGCCGCGACCTGACGGCATGGCTGACCTGCGCTATCCCGAACGTCATAATCGGGAAATCGTGGTTAAGTCTTGAGCACAACCGCAAAATCGCCGCGCCGGCCGCCCTCCCCGAAAGCGGGGAAGCTGCGTTGCAGTGCGGAATAAGCCATTGACTTGGGGCCTCGTTGCCGCCACTTGTGTTCCATGCTCACCACAAACCGATCAGGGGCGTGACCGCCCCAGCGCCGGAACTCATTCGACGAGGGCCGGCTGCGGGTCCCAATCGCCGCGCAAGACCTTGCGCGGCGTGTGCCGTTTCTTTTCTCCGACGGCGACCCGCGCGCACAGGTTGAACTATGAAAGGACAAGACAGTATGGATCAACCCCTCGCAGGAAAGAGCATTGCCATTCTCGTCGCCAACGGCTTTGAGGAACTGGAGATGACGGAGCCGCAGCGGGCTCTCCTCAAGACCGGCGCTACTCTTCGCACGATTTCCCCTGAACAGGGTCTGGTCAACGGCTGGCACGGCAAGTCCTGGGGCCATTACTTCCCGGTGGACAAGCAGGTTGGCGAGGTTCTGGGTGCCGACTACGACATGCTGCTGCTGCCGGGTGGCGAGCGCAGCGTCGGCAAGCTCCAGCAGAGCGCCCACACCCGCCGCATCGTCGGCCACTTCCTGGACGCCGGCAAGCCGATCGCCGCGATCGACCAGGGCATCCAGCTTCTCGCCATCCCGGGCAAGCTGAAGGGCCGCACGCTGGCCGCTCCCGAGGCCGTCCGCGCCGAGCTGGAAGCCGCCGGCGGCAAGATCAGCGACGAGGCCCTGGTGGTGGACAACGTGACCATCACGGCGCTGGGTCAGGACGAGCTGGCCGCCTTCGTCGAGCAGGTCGTGAAGGTCTTCTCCGAGGCCGCCGCCGTCCGCAAGGCCGCCTAAGGGCCGAGCAACCGCGCCTCGACAAGGGTACCCGTCTTTCCTGCGGGTTGTGTCTTGTGGGTCCACGGCCGCCGCGCGTCATGCGCGCGCGGCCGTTGCGCGTTCTGGGCCGAACGCCCGATTACATTGGGCCGCCGACCCGGCTGGGCGGGAAGGTCAGGCGCACGGTCGTGCCGGCCCCGACGCTGCTGTCGATGTGGAAGGTGCCGCCGTGAAGGGCGATCAGCGCGCGGGTCAGCGGCAGCCCCAGGCCGGACCCGCGTTCCGCCGTCAGGTCGCGTCCGTGCACCTGCCCGAAGGCGTCCAGCGCCACCGGGATTTGTTCGGGCCGCATGCCGATGCCGTTGTCGGCGACGGTCACCGCGATGCCGCCGTCCTCCGTCATCTCCGCAAGCACCCGCACATGCCCGTCGTTGGGACGGGCGAACTTGATGGCGTTGCCGATCAGGTTGGTCAGCATCTGCCGGATCAGCGAGGCGTCCCCGCGCAGGCTGGGCAGGTCGTCCGGAATCTCCATGTCCAGCGTGACCGCCGCTTCCCCGGCGCGCGGCTGCATCATGCCGAAGGTCAGATCGACCAGCAGGGAGAGGTTGCAGGCTTCCTCGTGCAGATCCATCCGCCCCGCCTCGATCCGCGCGAGGTCCAGGAGGTTGTTGATGAGGTCCAGCATATAGACGCCCGCCGTCGCGATCTGCCCGGCGTAGTCGCGGTAGCGCGGGTTGTTCGGCCCCATCATCTCTTCATGAATGATCTGGGCGAAGCCGAGCACGGCGTTCAGCGGCGTGCGCAGTTCGTGGCTCAGGTGGTGAACATAGTCGGACTTGCGCTGGTTGGCCTGTTCGGCCTCGTCGCGGGCGGCGCTCAATTCGGCCTCGCGGACCTTCAGGTCGGTGATGTCGGCGCGGATGCCGACGGTGCCGCCTTCGTGGGTCCGCCATTCCTCGATGCGAATCCAGCGCCCGTCGTGAAGCTGAACCTCCATGGGCGGGCCGGCGTTGCGGTGCTGCACGATGCGCCGCTTGATCCAACCTTCCAGGTCACCGTCCGGCACGCGGTAGATGCCCCGCTCCGCACCGCCCCGCAGCACCGTCTCGAAGCTGGTGCCCGGCGTGATGAGGTCGGTGTTGGCCGAAAACAGCTCGCAGTAGCGCGTGTTGCACAGCACCAGCCGGTCCTGGGCGTCGTACAGCACGAAGCCCTCGGTGATGCATTCGATGGCGTCGGACAGCAGATGGTGGGCGCGCCGGGCGGCGCTTTCCGCCTGCACCCGCTCGGTGACGTTGCGGATGCTGCACATCACGCGGTCGCTGTCGGGCAGCGCGACCAGCCGCGCTTCGAAGAATTTGGCGGCGCCCGCCGAACCTGATGGCGGCGGCAGGGAGAAGTCCAGGCCGATGACCGTCTGCCCCTCGTTCAGCCGGCCCAGCGCCTCGGCCAGCAGCCCGGCGGCGGGATCGGGCAGCACCTCCTGCACGCGATGCGCCAGGAAGCGTTCGGCGGGAACGTTCAGGTCGCCGGGGCTGGCGGCGGCGAAATCCAGGATGGTGCCGTCCCGCAGCAGTTCGAACCGGATGTCGGGATAGGCGTAGGACAGGGCGATGAGCTGCTCGTTCAGCCGCATCATCTCCTGCCGGGCCCCGCTGTCGGCGGGCGCTTCGGCCAGGATCAGGCCCGTCCGGCGCGGCGCCGGAGCCAGCCGGAGATCGACCTCCAGCGGCAGGGTCAGGGGGGCGTGGACGGTCGCCCGGACATCCACCTTCCGGCCCGCTGCAGCCCGCTCCAGCGCGCCGGCCGATCTGGAGGGCAGAACGATCCGGACGGCGGCGGCGGACGTGTCGCGCTCCAGCCCGATCAGCGCGCGGGCGGCGTCGTTCGTCCAGACGGTCAGACCATCGGGGTTGAGCAGCCACAGCGGCGTGGCGAGCGCGTCCAGCCACTCCAGCCCAGCCAACTCCAGTCCCGGAGGCGCTGCATCGGGGTGCGGGGCGTCGGGCAGCACAGTGGTCATGGGCGGCAACGGGGCTGGGACAGCATGGCCGACATGCTATCAGAGCAGGACGGGGCGTGAACAGGGGGAGGAATGGCGGCATCGCCACCATGACACCGGTGTCCATCCGTGCATAATTCCCCGAATTGCTTCCCGAGATACCGCTTCCCGACACATCGCTTGGACAGACGAGGACTCCCATGGCGGACGACATCCCGCAGGACGGCCGGATCCGCGACAAGCTGATCGCCGCCAAGGAACAGTGGGCGCGGGAGGGCCGGGGCCTGACCGGGGAAACCGCCGACCCGGCGCGCGACCGGCTGCCGCCGGGCCAGCGGCTGGTGGAGAACTGGCCGGTGCTCGACCTCGGCATCGTGCCGCGGGTGACGGAGGCGAACTGGACCCTGACGGTGGACGGTCTGGTCGAAAACCCCGTCACCTGGACCTGGGCGGACCTTCAGGCCCAGCCGCAGGAGCGCTTCGTCTCCGACATCCATTGCGTCACCACCTGGTCGCGCTACGACAATCATTGGCAAGGGGTGTCCACGCGGCACCTGCTGTCGGTCTTGCGGCCCCGGCCCGAGGCGCGATTCGTCCTCTGCCATTCGTCGGACGGCTACAGCACGAACCTGCCGCTGGAGATGTTCGCCGCGGAGGACGCGCTGCTGGCCACGTCTTGGGAAGGCCAGCCGATCAGCCGCGACCATGGCGGCCCCGTCCGAGTCGTCGTGCCGAAGCTCTATTTCTGGAAAAGCGCCAAGTGGGTGAAGCGGATCGAGTTCCTGGCGGAGGACCGCCGCGGCTATTGGGAGGTCCGTGGCTATCACAACGAAGCCGATCCCTGGAAAGAGGAGCGTTACGTCGAATAGCGTCCCATGGCCCCGGCCATTACGGTCCGGCAACAACCGGCCCCAATGTTCGCCGTTCCGGCACGCAAGAATTGGTAACACCAAACTATGGCGCGACTTCGGAAAGTTGCCTTCCCAACAATCCGATTTGCGCCAGATCATTCCCTTGTTCCACGAAGCTGAAGTACCCGTACGGGCGTCGGGCGACTCACATTCGGACGCAAGGGATTGAACCATATGACAGTGGACTCGGTCACGATTGCCCTGGTGGGCAGCGGTGGCGCCGGCGCGATGACCGCCGGACAGATGCTGCTGGATGCCGCCGCCAACGTGGGATGGTACGGATTGATGTCGCGGTCGACCGGCCCGCAGATCCGTGGCGGTGAGGCCGCCGCCCTCGTTCGCCTGTCGCCGACACCCGTTCATGGTCCGGGGGACCGTTTCGACCTGATCGTCGCCTTCGACTGGCAGAATGTGGAGCGCTTCGCCGCCGAACTGCCCCTGTCGGACAAGAGCGTCATCATCACCGACCCCAGCCAGGGCCCGGTGCCCCCGGTCCTGGCCGCCAGCGGCGCCAGGCAGGTTGAGTTGCCGATCAAGGAACTGGCGGCCCGCATCCCCGGCGGGCGCGTCAACATGGTCGGGCTGGGCGCCGTCGCGGCGATCGTCGGCCTGCCGCGCGCGGGCATCGACGCGGTGATCCGGAAGGCGCTGGGCAAGAAGGGCGACGCCGCCATCCAGGCGTCCAACGCCGGCATCGACGCCGGCGCCAAGGAAGCCGCCGGCTGGAACCTGGGCCTGGAACTGGCCGCCCCGAACGCCATTCCCAAACAGGATGGCGCCACCCGCTGGAACATCTCCGGCAACGAGGCCGCCGGTCTCGGCGCGCTGAAGGGCGGGGTGAAGTTCTGCGCCGCCTATCCGATCACGCCCGCGACCGAAATCCTGGAATGGCTGGCCCCCAACCTCGCCAAGACCGGCGGCAAGCTGGTCCAGGCGGAGGATGAACTGGCCTCCATCGCCATGTGCCTGGGCGCGTCCTTCAGCGGCGTGCCCTCGATCACCGCGACCGCCGGCCCCGGCCTGTCGCTGATGACCGAATGCATCGGCCTGGGCGTGGCCTCGGAAACCCCGGTGGTGATCGTCGACGTGCAGCGCGGCGGCCCCTCCACCGGCATCCCGACCAAGTCCGAACAGTCCGACCTGAACATCGCCGTCTACGGCCTGCACGGCGACGCCCCGCATCTGGTGGTCGGCCCGACCTCCATCGGCGATTGCCTGTTCACCACCCAGTGGGCGGTGCATCTGGCCGAAGCCCTGCAAACCGTGGCCATCGTGCTGTCCGATCAGGCGATGGGCCAGTCCCGCGCCATCGTGGACAAGCCGGCGGACGCGCCCTACAAGGCGAACCGCCTGCTGGCGACCGATCTCGGCGGCGAGGGCAAGTACCTGCGCTACGCCAACACCGAATCGGGCATCTCCCCCGCCGCCATCCCCGGCATGCCGGGCGGCGAGCACACCGCCGACGGGCTGGAGCATGCGGAGAACGCCCTGCCCTCCTCTCAGGCGTCCGACCACCAGAAGCAGCTCGACAAGCGCCTGCGCAAGCTGACGTCCTACGACTACGGCGACGCCTGGGCCGACATCGAGGGCGAGGGCGAGGTCGCCGTCATCACCTGGGGGTCCGCCACCGGCCCGTCGCGCGAGGCGGTGCGCCGCCTGGAGGCCGCCGGCAGGAAGGCCCGCCTGATCGCCATCCGCCTGATCTCCCCGGTTCAGCCCGCCCGGCTGGCCGCGGCGCTGGAAGGCGTCACGAAGGTCCTGGTCGTCGAGCAGACGCACGGCGCCCAGTTCCACAAGTTCCTCCGCGGGCATTACGATCTGCCGGGCGAGGTGTCGGTGTTCAGCCGCCCCGGCCCGCTGCCGATCCGCGCCCGCGAGGTGCACGAGACGCTTCTTTCCCTGATCTGACCGGCCGGAGCACGAAATCCATGGATACCCATCTGTCCGACGATGCCGTGGCCCCGGTGCCCGGCGACTACAAGTCCGACGTGAAGCCCATCTGGTGCCCCGGCTGCGGCGACTATTCCGTGCTGGCCGGCATCACCCGCGCCATGGCGAACATGGGGCTGGAGCGCCACAACACCGTCGTGGTGTCGGGCATCGGCTGCTCGTCGCGCATCCCCGCCTACACCAGCGTCTACGGCTACCACACCGTCCATGGCCGCTCGCTGGCCGTGGCGTCCGGCGTGAAGCTGGCCCGGCCCGAGCTGAACGTGCTGATCTTCGGCGGCGACGGCGACGGCTTCTCCATCGGCGGCAACCATTTCCTGCACGCCTGCCGGCGCAACGTGGACATGACCTACATCGTCATGGACAATCAGGTGTACGGCATGACCAAGGGTCAGGCCTCGCCGACCACCGAGGCCGATTGGTGCGAATCGAAGCTGACCCCGGAAGGTCCGGGCGTCAACCCGATCCAGCCGGTCGCCCTGGCGCTGGCCTGCGGCGCGAATTTCGTCGCCCGCGGCTTCTCCAACGACCCGAACGAGGTGGCGCGCTTGATCGTGGAAGGCGTGAAGCACCCCGGTTTCTCGGTCATCCACATCCTGTCCCCCTGCGTCACCTTCCGTCCCGAGCAGCGCGGTTGGAAGACCACGGTTCATCCCTATGGCCGCGAGCCGACGGACGATCCGAACGAGGCGATGCGCGCCGTCCTTGAGGACGACGGTTTCGGCCTCGGCATCTTCCTCGCCGGCAACCGCCGCCCGTTCCAGCCGGAATCGACGGCCACCCGCAGCATCGCCCAGATCGAAGAGGGGTTCGCGGTATGAAGACGAAAGTTCTGAACGGGGCCTCCAACGTCGGCATGTTCCTGGCCCACGCGCTGGAGCTGGAGATCGAGGCGGTGGACCGCTACAACGAACTGGCCGACAGCATGGAGGCCCACAACAACATGGAGGTCGCCAAGCTGTTCCGCGATCTGGCCACCTATTCGGCCAAGCACGCCGAAGAGGTGAAGCAGATCGCCAAGGAACACGGCCCGCTGCCCAAGGTCGCCCCCTGGGAGTTCCAGTGGGACGCCACCAACGAGTCGCCGGAGGCCGCGGCCTTCGAGAACGCCCATTATCTGATGAAGCCGCACCACGCGCTGAAGATGGCGCTGCTGAGCGAGCATCAGGGCAACAACTACTACGCCTCGGTCGCCGCCGAGACGAAGGACCCGGAGGTGGCCCGCCTCGCCCGCGAATTCGCGGACGAGGAAGCCGGCCACGTCGTCCTGGTCCGCAAGTGGCTGGAGCGCTATCCGGCCCCGAAGGACGACTGGTCGGACGATCCCGATCCGCCGAACATTTCCGACTGAAGCGTTTGGGATTGAGGCGGATCGCCGCCGGATGCTAAGGACGGGACGGCCCAGCGCCGTCCCGTTTCCTTTTGGCCTTTGGAATGACCACCGGAACCCCCGACACCGCGCCCGCCGCCATCGTCCCCTCACCCTGCGTCCCCTCACCCTGCATCAGCGTGTGCAAGCTGACCGCCGACCGCGCCTATTGCATCGGCTGCCTGCGCACGCTGGAGGAAATCCGCGGCTGGAAGCACATGGACGACGACGAAAAGCGCGCCCTGCTGGCCGAGTTGGAGGAGCGGCGGGCCGCCGCCGGGTAACTCCCCCTTCAGGCACCTTCCCTTCAGGCCGCCGTGCCGCGCAGCAGGGTCATCCGGTCATGGTCCGCCCGGATGCGGTCCAGGTGCTGCACCGCCACGGCGATGATCGGCAGCGGGAGTTCCTTCGCCAGAGCCTCCTCATAGGCGCGGACGCATTCCGACTCCCCGCGCTGCACCTCGGCCAGGATCGCTTCCCGGTCATGGCCCAGCACATTGGCTTTCAGGTCCAGGAAGAAGCGGTGCGCGCCGCCCATCATGGTGCCGCCCATGTCCGGCGCCCCGCCCTGTTCGGCGACCAGACGCTGCACCTCCCGCACGATGGCGCCGCGCTGGGCGGCCAGATCGTTGAACAGCGCCTTCAAATCCTCGTCTTCCAGGCTTTCCGCAGCCTGACGATAGGCCTCGTGGCTGTCCTCGACGATGCGGATCAGATCGTTGAGGGTATCCACGATCTGATCCTTTCCCAACATGGCCGGTTCTTTCGCCGTCATGGCCGGTCCCTCCCCTGGCAGGCTGCCCGTTCGGTTGGTCAACCTCCCGCTCCGGTGAAGGTTCCTTGATGCGTCCGTGGACGCCCCCGTTGGCGGCATCGGCCTGCCCGATGGTGACGAAGCGCCGCCCGGCCTGTTGTCGGTCCATCCCCGAAGGAATGTTCCGGTGACGCAACGAGGGAGAGACACTGTGGCCAACACCATCAAGGAAACCCTGATCGACTGGCTGCGCGACGCCCACGCCATGGAAAGCCAAGCGGTCGAGATGCTGGAGCGGCAGGCGGAGCGCATCAAGAACTACCCGGACGTCCTCGCCAAGGTGCAGGAGCACATCGAGGTGTCGAACCGGCAGGCCGACCGTCTGAAGCAGTGCCTGCAACGGCTGGGCACCGACACGTCGGCCATCAAGACCGGCGTCGCCATGCTGATCGGCAACGCCCAATCGCTGTCCGGCGCCGTGGCGTCCGACGAGATCGTGAAGGCGTCGATTTTCGACTATTCCTTCGAGCATTTCGAGATCGCCAACTACCGCGCCCTGATCGCCGCGGCGGAACAAGCCGGCGAGCCGGAAATCGCCCGGATGCTCCAGCCGAGCCTGGACGAGGAGTTGGAAATGGCCGGCTGGCTGGAACAGCGCCTGCCGCAGCTCACCAAAACCTATCTGGAACGCCGGGAAACCGCGGGCACCGCGGAAGCGAAGCGCTGACCGGCGCCGCGCCGGGGCATGCTCCGGCGCGGCCACCCGCTCTCAGTGCGCGGCCAGGGCCGTCCGCCGGCGGACCACCGGACGGTCGCGCCACAGGCTCAGCAAATGGCCGGAGAGCATCAGCGCGTCGGACGCCAACCCGAAGGCCGACCCGGCGAGCGCGTCGTGGCCTGCCCCCAACACCGTGGAGGACAGAAAGAACAGCCGCATCCGCTCGACCGTGCTCTGCCAGCGGCCGATGGTGCCCAGGACGAAGCCCGCCGCCGACAGGGCGGACATCGGCCCTTGCCATGTCGCCGCCGCGATGGCCAGCGCCGCCGGGACGGTCATGGCGAAGACGGTGCTCAGCCAGCGCGGGCGCCGCTCCGGATAGGCGGTCGCCATCTGCACGAGGCCGAGCACGCACATCAGCATGCCCGTGTGGGCGCCCAGGGCGAAGAAATGGACGACGAACAGTGCACTGGCCCCGGCCTGCGCGGTCAGGATCGCCCGCCGGTCCTGAATCAGCGTGGACAGCACGCCCAACGCCAGACCGGCAAGCCCGGTCACCGCAACCAGCGGCAGGGACGGGAGGTAGTGCAACAGGAAAACCATGATAACGCCTTCAACCTTCAGATGAAAGACTGCGGCGCAACAACGAAGGCCGCAGCGAAAGGGTGGACGCTAGGCGCGGATGGTTAACCCGCTGTGAATCGGGGGCTGACCAAGAGGGGCCATCCCGCCCGGTCCCGGTCGCTCCGGATAGGAAAAAACGTTGATTGCCAAGGACTTCGCGGCCCGACTCCCGACCATGGGCATACCCCTCCTGGCTGGGAGTATTCCGCGGGTGTTTCACCTTTGCGACGTTTCCCCGAAAAGGCCCGGCGGTCATTCTTCGCACCGCAAGACGACACGCCCAAGCTCTCGACGCCGTGCCTTCCCAAAACGCCGTGCCTGAGACGTTCTGGAATAAGACGCTCTGGATGAGATGCCCTATGACCCAGCTGACGAAACGGGACGCCGCATCGGGCCGGCGATGCCGGAAAACCGCCCCAGGCACCATGGCTGCGCCGAGCGGGCGGGCCTGACCATGCCTGGACACGGGTCCGGCACCGCCGCGCGATGGTGGCCAGGTCCCGAACCGCACCGCGTTCATCAAAGGAGGGAAAGCATGAAGGGAACACCGCGCAGCGTCTGGCTGTCGATGGCCAACCGGTCGGCCAACCAGGCGATCGGCTTTTGGACCGGCATGTTCAACGCCGCCGCCCGGCGCAACCAGACCGCCCTGTTCAACGCGATGACCAAGCCGCCAAAGGCAAAGCGGACGACGCGAAAGAAGAAAAGCCGCTGATGCGCAGCCAAAAAGCACAAAAGCCGCCCTAGGGCGGCTTTCTTGTGCAGAACGGAAGGAATGGCGCGCCCGAAGAGATTCGAACTCCTGACCCCCAGATTCGTAGTCTGGTGCTCTATCCAGCTGAGCTACGGGCGCATTCCGTTTTGTCTTCCCGGCGGGGGCGTGTTACCGTCCGTCGTCGAGGCGCGCAACTTACTCAAAAGGATTCCGGGCTGCAAGACCTTTTTTCGCCCTTCCACGCCGTCGATTGCCCGGCGGGTGAGCTTGGGTTATAAGCGGCGCACGCTTTTTTCGGAGTCCATAGCCGTGCCAGAAGCCGTTCCCTTCAACAAGCACTTCCCCGTGTCGTGGGAGGAGCTTCACCGCAACGCCAAGGCGTTGGCCTGGCGCCTGATCGACAAGGGTCCCTGGAAGGGCATCATCGCCATCACCCGCGGCGGTCTCGTCCCGGCGGCCATCATCGCGCGCGAACTGGAACTGCGCCTGATCGACACCGTCTGCGTCTCCAGCTACGACCACCAGAACCAGCGCGAGGCGATGGTCCTGAAGGGGGTGGAGGGCGCCAACGCCGGGGAAGGCGAAGGCTGGCTCATCATCGACGATCTGGTGGACACCGGCAAAACCGCGGTGGTCGTGCGCAAGATGCTGCCCAAGGCGCATTTCGCCACCGTCTACGCCAAGCCGGCGGGCCGTCCGCTGGTCGACACCTTCATCACCGAGGTGAGCCAGGACACCTGGATTCACTTCCCCTGGGACATCGAGCTGCAATTCTCCCAGCCGATCGCCAAGCGGCACCGCGGCGACTGACCGGCTGTCCGGTTGACACTTGACGCAAGGCGACTCGCCTTGCGTCAAGTATACGGCCCTTCCCTAAAGCACCCCCGCCGAGCGATGCCGCGGGTCCAGCACGTCGCGCAGCCCGTCGCCCAGCAGGTTCAGGCCCAGCACCGTCACCGCGATGGCCGCCCCCGGAAAGATCGCCTGGAGGGGGGCGGTGAACAGGAAGGTCTGCGCGTCGCCCAGCATCTTTCCCCAGGAGGGCGAGGGCGGCTGGATGCCCAGCCCCAGATAGCTCAACGCCGCTTCGTTCAGCACCGCCACGGCGAACAGCACCGTCCCCTGAACGATCACCACCCCGGCGATGTTGGGCAGCACATGCACCAGCGTCACCGACAGCGGCCCCCGCCCCAGCGCCAGCGCGGCCCGCACGAAGTCCCGCCGCCAGACGGCCAGCGCCGCCCCGCGCGCCACCCGCGCGAAGACCGCGGCGTTGAACAGGCCCAGCGCCAGGACGACGTTCACCGCCCCCGCCCCCAGCGCGGCGGTCAGCAAAATCGCCGTCAGCACCGCGGGAAAGGCGAACAGCAGGTCGCCCAGACGGGCCACCGCCTCGTCCCCCCAGCGCCCCCAGGCGGAAGCCGCCAGCCCCAGCGGCACGCCCAGCAGCGCCCCCAGCGCCACCGCCGCCGCCCCGACGGACAGGGAGTTGCGGGCTCCCACCAGGATCATCGACAGCACGTCCCGCCCGAAATGGTCGGTGCCCAGCCAGTGGACCGGCCCCGGCGGGCGCAGGCGGGCGACCACCCGCACCTGCTCCGCCGGAAAGGGCGTCCAGAGCAGCGACAGCAGCGCCGCCCCCACCACCAGCGCGGTGAGAAGCCCGCCCAGCAACAGGCTGGCCGGAAGGTGCCCCAGCCGTTTCACGAGCCGCTTCATGACTGCACCCGCGGGCGCGGGTCGATGGCCGCGCAGGCGATGTCCACCAGCGCGTTGACCGCCACCACAGTGACCGCCAGCAGCACGACGACGCTCTGCACCACGATCAGGTCGTGCTGGCCGATGGCCTGATAGAGCAGGCGGCCCAGCCCCGGCAGGGTGAAGACATTCTCCACCACCACCGCCCCGGCGACGAGGAAGGCGAATTGCAGGCCCAGGATGGTGGCGACGGGGATCAGCGCGTTCGGCAGCACATGGCGGCGTAGGACCACCCGGCGCGGCAGGCCCTTGGCGACCGCCGTCCGCACATACTCCTCCCGCAGCGTGTCGAGCGCCGCCGTGCGGGTGATGCGCGCCAGGATCGCGGCCTCCGGCAGGGCCAGCGCCACCGCGGGGAGCAGCAGCGCCTTCAGCGCCGGCACCGTCCCGGCCTCCCAGCCCGGAAAGCCGCCCGCGGAGAACCAGCCCAGCCGCACGGAAAACAGCAGAATCAACAGGATGGCGAACCAGAATCCGGGCACCGCGATGCCCATCTGTCCGAAGGCCATGACCACCCAGTCACCCGCCCGTCCCTGCCGCCCGGCGGCGTACAGGCCCAGCGGAATGGCGACCCCCGTCGACAGAACCAGCGCCAGCACCGCCAGCGGCAGGGTGATGGCCAGCCGCTCGGCGACCAGCCCGGCGACCGGACGCGCGTAGGTCAGGCTGGTCCCGAAATCCCCGCCCAGCATGCCTCCCACCCAGCCGGCGTAGCGGATGGGCCAGGGACGGTCCAGCCCCATCTGGCTGCGCAGCGCCGCCACCGCCTCCGGTTCCGCCCCGGTGCCCAGCATCACCAGGGCCGGGTCGCCCGGAATCGCCTCCAGCACGGCGAAGACCACCAGCGTGGCCAGCCACGCCGTCAGCGCCATGGTCAGCAGACGGCGCACGAGGAAGGCCAGCACGCGGGTCAGCCCCCGGACGGGACGGGACGGTCCCGCCGGATCACTTCCACCGGACGCCCGTCACGTCGTTCGCCTGGATCGGGCGGTTGACCCACATGCCCTGCACCCCGGACTTTTGCACGGTGGCGGCGGGCAGCATGAAGAGGAAGCCGTTCACCGCGTCGTCGGCCAGGATGCGCTGCTGCTCGCCATAGAGGGCGTTGCGCTTGGCGGTATCCTGGGTGCGGTCCAGCTCCGCCCCGATGGCGTTGAACCGCTCGCTCCGGTAGTTGAAGTAATAGTCGGGGCGTCCGTAGATGTCGATGTCCAGCGGCTCGGTGTGGGCGATCAGGGTCAGATCGTAATCCTTGCCCTTGAACACCTTCTCCAGCCAGGGCGCCCATTCCATCGGCTCGATCTTCACGCGGATGCCGACCTCGGCCAGCATGGCGGCGATCAGTTCGCCGGAGCGGCGGGCGTAGATCGGCGGCGGCAGGCGCAGCGTCGTCTCGAACCCCTGCGGATAGCCGGCCTGGGCGAGCAGCGCCTTGGCCCTGTCCGGGTCGTAGGGGTAGAGGCCGGTCAGGTCCACGTATCCGGCGCGGTGCGGCGGGAAGTGGCTGCCGATAGCGGCTCCATTGCCGAACAGCACCCCGTCGATCAGCGTCTTGCGGTCGATGGCATGGGCCATGGCCCGGCGCACCCGCACATCGTCGAAGGGCTTGCGGGCGTTGTTGGTGCCGAGGATCGTCTCCCCCTCCGTCGTGCCGACCATGACGGTGAAGGCCCCGTCGTCGCGGAATTGGGGCAGCGCCTCGTAGGTGTCGAACTGCGGGAAGCTGTCGATGTCCCCGGCCTTCAGCGCGGCGACCTGCGCCGCCGGGTCGCTGATGAAGCGGAAGGTCACGCGCTCCAGCGCCGGCTTCGGCCCGTCATAGTCGGGGTTGCGCACCAGCACCACCCGGTCGCCGGCCACCCAGCGCTCGAACTTGAAGGGGCCGGTGCCGACCGGGGTCTGCTTGTTGGCGCCCGCCGACTCCGGCGCCACGATGGCCGCGTCGCCCGACGCCATGTGGAACAGGAACAGCCCGTCGGGGCGTGACAGGGTGACCACCACGGTCTGCGGGTCCGGCGCCTCCACCCCGGCGATGGCGGCGAAGTAGCCCTTCTGCGCGTTGACCGAATCGGCGCCCCGCGCGCGGTCCAGCGAGAATTTCACATCCGCCGAATCGGCGGCGGTTCCGTCGTGGAACTTCGCTCCCTTGCGCAGATGGAAGGTGTAGGTCAGCCCGTCCGCCGACACCTCCCACCGCTCCGCGAGGCCGGGGACGACCTTGCCTTCGGCGTCGATGCGGGTCAGCGGCTCGAACAGGTTGGCGTAGGTCACCTCGTCGATGGCGGCGGCGGCGCCCGCCGTGGGGTCGAGGTGCGGCGGCTCCAGCCGCATCCCGACCACGAGATCGGTGCGGGGGGCGGCGGCCTGCGCCAGCACCGGACCGGCGGCCAGCGCGCAGGCCAACCCAAAGACAGCGCCCATGGCGGCGCCCATGGTGGTGGTGAGCGCGGCGCGCCTCTGGCGGTTCGGCATGACGGCGTATTCCCAGTTGGTTGTCTTGGACCGTTGTTCCGGCGCGGGATGATGCGGTGAAGCCCCGCCCAAGTTCAAGGCCGCATGCTCGCTTTTTCCGCTCACTCCTCCGCCATGAAGGAGCCGTATTGCCGGGAAATCGCCTGCACCGCCATGTCGAGCAGGCGCTTGCCATGCTCCGGCGCGGCGAGGCCGGGGGCGGAGCCGATGCGCCCGTCCGGGTGGCGGCGGCGGAAGTCGCGGGCGTCGTAGAAGCTGCCGGGGGCCGCGGTTTCCGGGTCCATCGCCGCCGTCTTGATCGAGTCGGGATAGGCGAACTGGGTCAGCGACACCTCGCTGGGCGTGGCGTGGGAGCCTTCCTTGGCCCCGAACAGTTCCCGCGACAGGCGCCCGACCTCCTGATTCTCCCACCAGTTGACCAGGGTGCAGCGCAGGTCCGGCGCTTCCCGGCCACGCAAGGCGCGGTTTTCCGCGTAGATCTCATAGAAGGCGGCGCGGACGGAGGCGATGTTGCCGCCATGGCCGTTGATGAAGAAGAAGCGCTCGAACCCGTGCTCCGCCAGCGACATCACATAGTCGCGCAGCAGGGCGATCAGGGTGGAGGGCTTCAGCGTCATGGAGCCGGCGAAGTCCATATGGTGCACGGCCATGCCCACCGGGATGGTCGGCCCCACCATGGCCCCGGTGGCGTCGCCGACGCCGCGGGCCACCACCTCCGCGCAGATGGCGTCGGTGCCGATCAGGCCATTCGGCCCATGCTGCTCGGT
>JAEYPE010000119.1 GCA_023411035.1 Pseudomonadota bacterium | reverse complement strand
GGTGCCGTTCAGCGTCAGGTTGCCGTCACCCGCCGTGTAGGTGGTGCCGTTGACCACCACCGTCAGCGTCTCACCCGTGCCGACCGTCGCCGTGCCGGTGAGCGTCGGCGTCGTGTCGTTCGTCGTCAGGGCCGTCACCGTCGGGGCCACCGGCGCCGTGGTGTCGATGACCAGCTCGCCGGTGGTGGCGTCGGAGGTGGCGTTGCCGGCGGCGTCGGTGACCGTCGCCGTCACCTCGTAGGTGCCCTCAGTCAGGGCCTTGGCCGGCGGGATCGTCAGCGTCCAGGCGCTGCCGTTCAGCGTCAGGTTGCCGTCACCCGCCGTGTAGGTGGTGCCGTTGACCACCACCGTCAGCGTCTCACCCGTGCCCACCGTCGCCGTGCCGGTGAGCGTCGGCGTCGTGTCGTTCGTCGTCTTGGCATCCACCGTCGGGGCGGCCGGCGCCGTGGTGTCGATCACCAGCTCGTTGCCGGTGATGTCGGAGGTGGCGTTGCCGGCGGCGTCGGTGACCTTCGCCGTCACCTCGTAGGTGTTCTGCGTGAGGGCGTTGGCCGGCGGGATCGTCAGCGTCCAGCTGCTGCCGTTCAGCGTCAGGTTGCCGTCACCCGCCGTGTAGGTGATGCCGTTGACCACCACCGTCAGCGTCTCGCCGCTGCCCACCGTCGCCGTGCCGGTGAGCGTCGGCGTCGTGTCCTTCGTCGTCAGGGCATCCACCGTCGGGGCGGCCGGCGCCGTGGTGTCGATGATGTAGGTCTCGTCCGCACCCGAGATCGTGGTGTTGGTCAGGTTGTTGCCGGCCAGGTCGGCGATGGTCGGACTCGTTGCCATGTCGAGGTTGATGGTGCCGTTGGCATTGGCGAGGCCGTTGACGACGACATCATAGACGCCGGGCATCACTTCGGTCACCGAACCGACGGTGGCTCCCGAGGAAGCCGTGCCGGAGAGGGCGAAATCGTTCGCCTGCACGCCGCTGACCGCTTCGCTGAAGACAACGCGGAAGGTCACGCTGGTGGCGTTGGTCGTTTCGGCGCTCGGATTTTGGCGGGTGCTGCTCAGCACCACTGGCGGGGTGCTGTCGCCGACCACGGTGAGTTCGTTCGTGGTCTGGTCCTTGATATTGAGGCTCGGGCCGCCATAGGTCCGCGTGACCTCGACATCGTAGGGGGTGGTGGAGCTGGCCAGCGCCGTTGGAATCGTCAAGGTCCAGGTCGTGCCGCTAACGGTGACCTGACCGCCGCCGGTGGTGTAGGTGGTTCCGTTCACCTTGACGGACAACGAGTCTCCGGAATTGTAGGTGCTGCCGACCGAGCCCGTCAGGGTCGGGGTGCGGTCCGTGGTGATGAGGCCGTTGACCGTGGGCGCGCTGTAGCTGGTGGTGGCTGACGTGAAGCTGATGGCGCCGAAGGCTGCACCATACTGGCGGGCGGTGTTGCCGGTATTGGCCGTTCCGCCCATCTTGATCTGGAGGCTGGAGACATCGTTGAAGTGGGTCTGCACGCGCCCGATGTCGTTGACGATCAGACCATCGTAGGACGTATTGCTGTTTTGCTGCTGAAAGCGCAGGTTGCTGCCGGTGCCGGCGAGAACCTTGAGATCGCTGCTCGATCCCAAGGTGTAGGAATCAAAACCACCATACTCGACCAACTCGGCGCCGTCGATGTCGAGCGAGTTGTTGTAGAAATTCAGGAGCCTGATGGCCTTGCCATCAGTGCCCTTGAAGTCGATCGTGAAGGTGACGCCACCGTTCGCGGCCGTGGTCTTGATCTCCGGCGCAAACAGCTTGGCTTTGTCAATGCCCGCGTAGTTGTAGTTGTTCGGATTGTTGTTGTCGATGGTCGTGAGTGTCGCGTTCGTGATGTTCGTCAGCGTGACGAAGGCATCGACCTGGACGCCGCCGAGCGTGAGCACGTTGGTGTATTTGTAGACGGCGCCTTGTGTCAGGGCCGTACCGGATACCAGCGTGGGCGTGCCCGAGAAGTCCAGCAGATTGCCGTTGGTGTCGAGCGGGGCGCGTTCAACCGTCAGCGTGTCGTTGTCGGGAATGGCGGAGCTCGTGTCGAGCTGGGTGTTATCGGCCGCTTTGATGACCGCGTCCTTGGCGATCTGCAGCTGCAGCGTGCCGGCTGTGGTGGGCGTCACCTCCACCGTGAATATGCCGGCGCCGACTTTGGAGATGGTGCCGATGCTGATGCCCGACGTGCCGGCGTTGCTGAAGTCGGAGGCGTCGACCGTCGCGGCGTCGATGTCCTTGCTGAAGACTACCGTATAGGTTAGCGGCGTGGCCGCCGAAACGACGTTGTCGGCATCGCCGTCCTCGATGCTGATGACGGTCGGGTTGGCCAGGAGATGCGAATAGCCGGCATCGGCCAGCGTCCTGGTCTCGACCGCGCCGCTCTGCTGCTCCAGCACCCAGTTGCCGCCGAGCGCCGCGGCGCCCGTGCCGTCGGTCGAGGCCGCCACGTCGGTGCCGGTCGCGGCGGCGAGGCTGTCGATGAAGGCTTGCCCGGCCGTCCCCTTTCCGATGTCGCAGCCATAGAGCAGGATGTCGCCGTTGGGTGCCATCGCCGCGCCGATGGCGGCAAGATTCTGCTGGTGGGCGTCGAGGGTGGCGGCGCTGATCGCGCTGCTGCCGAGCGAGAAGGATGCCTGGTTGCCGTGCGACAGGATGTGGAGACCGGTGACGCCCTGCTGGTTCGCCATGACCTCGGCGATCTGGCTGAGCCCGTCACGCGCGGCGTCCAGCACGAAGACCTGTGCGCCGGCAGGGGCGTTGCGGATCAGCTCCTCATGGTCGGCGGCATTCGCATCGATGAAGACGATCTCCTTCGCCGCAGCCGGCTGGTCCGGATGAGCCTCACCGGCAAGCGCCGCCAACATGGAATGATCGGCCAGGGCCGCTTCCGCAGCCGCCGGAACACCCGTATCATGGGCCGCTTCCTGCGCCGCGTCGTGGGCTGTCGCCACGCCGGCGGCGTCGAACATGAAGCGTGGCTCCAGGGCCATGGCCAAGCTGTCCGCCATGCCACCCGCCGCCGGGCGGGCACCGTTCGTCGAGCCGTTGACTGCGACACGCCTCACAATACCCATTCCGCCCTCCATGACATCAACGCGCACGATGACTCGCCGCGATTCAGCTTGCGGCACCTCTGGTTCAGCGATACGCGCGCCTTAATAACTTCGCAACCGAATTATTCTTGCATTCCGCGTCCGTTAACGATCATTTTTTCACAATTTATCACAATGTTATAGGAAATTTTCCCAATATGTTTGTATTTGTTCGCTTTATTCCTAATGTGCGCTTATTTGCAACCATATAAATCAAAGAACGCGCAGAAATTTTGAATACACTGCGACAAAAATGCAATTCCGCTATTAACTATTTTGCTACTTTCAGTCACAAATCATCGAAGATCAGCCGCACATCGAAAAAAATCGACGCCCACTTCCCCCTTGAGAGCTTCACACAGGACACAGCTTGGCGCCATCAGCATCCCGACAAGAGATAAAAGCTTGATATTTTCGCCATATCATATAGGGAAATGCGGACTTGTACTTGAACTACGATCCGCAAAGGGGGATGACAATGGCGAGGAGCGGAAAGCGCCGCCTCCGGTTGGGTGCATCACATCTCATGTTGGTTGCGCTGGCGGCGGCCGTCTCGGCTTGTTCCGTGACGCCCGAGCCGCTGACGGTCGATCAACAGCTGGCGCAGGTCACGCAGGATCGCTCCCGCCTCTTCGTCGACCAGGAGCCGGTTACCGGCCCGATCACCATGGCCGAGGCGATGGCCCGAGCCATCAAGTACAATCTCGATTCCCGTCAGGCGCTGATGGAGGAGTTGCTGCAAAACCGGCAGCTCGACGTCACCACCTACGACATGCTGCCGCGCATGGCGGCCAGCGCCGGATTCATCTCGCGCAACCCCGCGAACGAGACGTACAGCCGCAACACCATCACCAACTTCCGCTCGGTCGAACCGGCCATCAGCCAGGACAAAGACCGCTTCGTCTCCGATCTCGGCCTGACCTGGAACATCCTCGACTTCGGCGTCAGCTATTATCAGGCGCACCAGCAGGCCAACCGCGTCCTGATTGCGCATGAGCGCCGCCGCCGGCTGGTCAACTCGATCATCCAGCAGGTGCGCGGGGCCTTCTGGCTGGCGGCCGGAAGCGAGCGGATGCTGGGCGAGATCGACGAGCTGCTGGTCGAGGCGCGCCAGGCGCTGCAGGATGCCTCGTCCGTCGAGGAGCAGCGGCTGCGCCCGCCTCTTGAGGCGCTGCGGTATCAAAAGGGCCTGATCGAGATCATCCGCCAGTTGGAGACGGTCCAGCAGGACCTCGCCATCTCCAAGGCGCAGCTTGCGGCCCTGATGAACGTGCCGCTCGGCCAGTCCTTCACGCTCGCCCTGCCGGAGGGCTTCAAGCAGGAGATCCCGCAGATCACCGTCCCGGTCGAACGGCTGGAAACGATGGCGCTGCTGAACCGTCCCGAGATGCGCGAGGAGCAGTATCAGCGGCGCATCAACTCGACCGAGGTGCGCAAGGCGATGCTGCGGATGCTGCCGGGCATCTCTTTCAGCCCGTCACTGAACTACGACAGCAACTCCTACCTGATCAACAACGCCTGGGCCGAGGCCGGCGCCCGCGTGACGCTGAGCCTGTTCAACATCATTTCCGGCCCCGCCAACATCCGCGCCGCCGAGGCTCAGGTGGAGGCCGGCGACTTCCGGCGCCTGGCGCTCAGCATGGCGACGCTGACCCAGGTCCATGTCGCCCTGCAGCAATACCAGCGCGGCCGCACGAACTTCGAGCGTGCCGTCCAGCTCGAATCGATCGAGAAGCGCATCAACGAGAATGTGCAGAAGGCCGCCGCCTCCGACGCCGAATCGCCGCTGGAACGCATCCGCACCAAGGCCGCGGCGCTGGGCTCCAAGCTGGCACGCGACCGCGCTTATGCCGAACTGCAGAACGCGGTGTCGAGCCTCTACGTCTCGCTCGGCCTCGACCCGGTTCCGGAAACCGTGCAGAGCCAGGACATCAAGGGCCTGACCGCGGGGCTGACCCCGGTGGTCGCGGACTGGACGGCCGGCCGCATCCCGCTGGGCAACCTGCCGGTGGAGGCGCCGCAGCTTCCAACGGCGGAGCTGCCGGCGGAAGGACCGGCCAAGGAAGACCCCGCCAGGGACGGCGGGATCCCGGTGGCCGCCGCCCCTGTCAGCGCAACGGCCGTGAGGATGCTGCTCGCCAGCGCGGAGCCGCGGTCGTGACGGCGCGGCGCCTGGCGGGGGCCGGCCTGACCGCCCTGCTCGCCCTCGCCGGCGCCGCACACGCGCAAACGGCAGAGGGCGGGCATCCCGAGATCCGCGCGCAGCTCAGCCCGGTCCGCAGCACCATCCTGTCGGCCGAGATTCCGGGCTCGATCAGCGAACTGACGGTGCGGGAGGGCGAGCGTTTCACCGAAGGGCAGAAGCTCGCCGCCCTGGACTGCCGGCTGCACAAGGCGCGGCTCGACAAGGCGCTGGCGCAGCAGGACCAGGCCCGCAAGACCTACTCAGTCCAGGCACGGCTGGACAAGCTCGGCTCCAACAGCGCGCTCGAGTTCCAGACCGCCGCGGCCCAGCTCGCTGTCGCGGAGGCCGAGGTGGCGATGAACCGGACGATCGCCACCTACTGCATCATCACCGCCCCCTTCGCCGGGCGCGTGGTGGAACTGAAGGCCAGAGCCCACCAGTATGTCGGCGAAGGCCACGAGCTGATGGAGATCCTCGACGACCGCGCGTTGGAGGTCGAGCTGGCCGTGCCGTCGACTTGGTTGCAATGGCTGCGCCAGGGGACCGCGTTCACACTGCGGCTGGACGAGACGGGCAAGGAATATGCGGCCACCATCGGCCGGACGGGCGCCCGCATCGATCCGGTCAGCCAGACCATCAAGGTGTTCGGCACCGTCACCGGCGGCAGCTTTCCCGAGCTGATCGCCGGCATGAGCGGGACCGCCGTCTTCGCCCCGCCCAGCTGAAGCGGGACTGCGCCGGACACCGAAGCCGGAAGGGGTGGAAGGATCAGGCCTTCCGCCCCTTTTTTCTTCCCGACGTCATCGCCGCTCAGAAGCCGCTTTCACGGATCACCACGCCGACCGTGCTGCGCCAGAGCCGGACGGCCAGGCTTTCCGGCTCGCCGTCCAGAACCACCATGCCGCGCTCGACCCGCACCGGAGCGGGCAACGCCCCGTCCGTACGCAAAAGGATGCGGTAGACCGGCGCCTCCGGCACCAGGATGTTCTCGCGGCCGAGATGGGTCGGCACCGGACCGCCATAGGTGGAGGCGAGCGACGGTTCGGTCAGGATGCGGCTGCTCGCGGCGGCGATCGCGATCACCTCGGCCGGAACGGCCCGGCCGGACGGGTCGTCGGACAGGAAACGACCCTTCGTGCCCACGGCGATCCGACGCAGGGTTTCCTCGGGGACATAGGCCTCGATCACGCTGCTGCGCGGATCGAGCAGTGTGGCGAGGGCGGTTCCCTCCTTTATCCACTCGCCGGGCACCAGAGGGTCGATGACGTCGACCAGCACCCCGGCGAAGGGCGCCTTGACCGCCAGCCGCGCCGTCTCGTCCCTCAGCGCCGCCAGCTTGGCCTGCGCCTCCTCCAGCTCCCGCCAGGTCGAACGGCTGGATTCCAGCAGGTCCGAGCTCAGAGTCTGCACCTGGACGCGGCCCTGCAGCATCTGCACCTGCCGCTCGGCCTGCGCAAGCTCATGGTCGAGGTCGGGGGCCTCCAGCCGGAAGAGCCGGTCGCCTTCCGCCACCGTTCCGCCGGCCCGGGCGTCGATCGCGGCCAGCCGGGCGTCGGCGGGGACGAAAAGGTGAGTCTGCCGTTCCGCCCGCAGAATCGCCGGCGCGGAGACGCCACCGCTCCAGGGCAGGAGGAAGGCCGCCAGCCCGGCTGCGAGCAGGAGCGCGCTGAGCAGCAGGTTGGGCGTGACGCGATGGCCGCCGGGACGCCTGCACCATCCCCGCAGCTCGGTGGCGATCGGCTTGACGATGAACCACCAGATCTCGACCGCCATCAGGAACACCCCGAGCACTTTGAAGAACAGGTGGTAGACGAGCAGCGCGATGCCGAGGAACAGGAAGAAGCGGTAGACCCAGGTGGCATAGGCATAGAGCAGCAGCACCCGCTCCCGCCCCCGGGGCCAGCGCTCCGGCGGCGGATCGCCGAAGCCGAACAGCAGCTCGCGCAGCCGCCAGCGGGCCAGGGCGAAGGCCCGCTCCTGCAGGTTCGGCACGTCCAGCAGGTCCGACAGCAGGAAATAGCCGTCGAAACGCATCAGCGGGTTGAGGTTGACCAGCACCGTCAGCACCCAGGTCGAGGTGGCGAGCAGGAAGGCGGCGCTGCGCGCCGGTCCGTCCGGCAGGAAGCTCCACAACAGCGTCGCATAGGCGGCCAGCACCAGTTCCGCCGCGATGCCGGCCGCCCCGATCGCCAGGCGCTGACGGCGCGACGGCAGCTTCCAGGCCTCGCTGACGTCGGTATAGAGCACCGGCCAGAGCACCAGGAACATCACCCCCATGGTCGGCACGCGGCAGCCGTAACGCTTGGCGGTGTAGGCATGGCCGAACTCGTGCAGCAGCTTGGCGCCGCCGAGCGCGCAGCCGGCGAGCAGCACGCCTTCCAGAGTGAAGAAATGGAGGAAGGTGGTGCGGAAGGCATCCCACTGCCGCAGCGCCAGATAGCCGCCGGTGAGCGCCGCCAGGACAGTGATCACCAGGAAGAGCCGCGTGAACAGGAGCTTCGCCAGCGGCATGGTGGCGTTGAGGAAACCGTCCGGGCGCAGCACGGGGATGCGCAAGAACAGGTAGCTCTTCAGCAGCCACATCAGCCAATGGGGGCGCTGCGCGTCCGCCAGGGTCTTGAGCCGGCCGAGGGCGTTCGTGCCCAGGGCCTGGAGGAGACCCTGCGACCACAGGAAACGGGCCAGGGTTTCCACCTGCGCCGGGGTGGCGGCGATGGTCGTTTCCCGCGAGACCGCCGCCGCGATGGCGGCGGGCTCACCGAGGTGCCAGCGCGACAGCATCTCCAGTTCGGGCCAGCCGATGCGGAAGAAGCGGTTGCAGGACGGGTCGTGCAGCGTCCAGGTCGGGGCGCCGTCCGGAGTCGGCGGCCCGGCGTGCAGCGACAGCTCCTCCCGCAGCGGCGGCAGGCGCGGGGTAGGCGCTGCCGGAGCGGCCCCCTCCGCGCCGGGATGCAGGGCGACGCTCACAGGCCGAGCCGCTGGCGGGCGGCGGCGAACGGCCGGCGCAGGATGGAAAGGATCAGCGGGCTGCGCTCGCCATAGAGCTTGGCGATGCCCTTCAACCCGATGCGAGGCGGGGCGACGGCCGGATCGAGCGTCGCCTTCAGCCGGTAGGCGACAACTCCATCCGGCGTGGTTTCGGCCTGATAGCTGCTGTAGCTGAGCCGCGCGGCGATGACGTTTTGCGGGTCGATGTTGAGGAAGAGGCGCACTTCGGCGTCGGGTTCCAGCGCGATGGCGTCGGCGACCGGAAGGCGGATCTCCAGTTCCGCCTCCTGGGGATCGGCGACGGTGAGGATGCGCTCGCCGATCGTCACCGGCCTGCCGATCCAGTCCGCCACGTCGTTGAAGATGGCGATGCCGGCCCGCGGCGCGCGGATCTCGATGCGGTCCAGCAGCTCCTCGACATAGGCGACTTCGGCGGCCTGCTGGTCCATGCGCCCCTTGAGGACGGCCAGGTTGGCCTTGGCGCGGGGATCGAACAGGGCCTGCTGGCCGGCCTGGCGGTGCTCGGTCTGCGCCACCTCCAGCGCCTTGCGGGCGACCTCCAGCCGGTTCTGCAGCTTGGTCCGGTCGAGCACCAGGAGCAGCTGGCCTTCGCGCACCGGCTCGTTGGGCTTCACCTCGAACCGGTCGACCACGCCGTCGATGGGCGCCCGCAGGATGGTCGGTTCGCGGGGGATCACCTCGGCCGGCGCCAGCGCCGACTGCGGAACCGGAAGCGCAAGCACCACCGCGGCGCCGGCCAGCAGCGCCGCCACAAGCACCTGCCGCCGGCGCAGCCATACCGAGCGCCGGCGGCGCCCGGTGAGGGCGTGCCACGCATGCCCGTAGGCATCCGCGGCGTAGCCCAGCAGATGAAGCTCGCCGACCGTCCAGTCCTCGTCGCGCGCCAGGAGCAGCGCGCAAGGGTCGCGATCGCTGCGGCCGTGCAACGGCAGCCAGAGCGCGCGCGTCGGCAGCCACTCGGCCCAGGCGCGCGCGAGGTCGGGGGGAAGCTCCGCGGCCACCAGCTGCACCGGCGCGCCCAGGCCATGCTGCATATGAATCCAGTCCAGCACGCGGCGCAGCCACATCACATAAGGAACCTGCCGGTCGATGACGGAGACGCCCGAAAGCGCCACCACCGTGCCCTGCCCGCCCGCCCGGCCCTGCCACAGGGCGGCCTGCCGGTAACGCACCAGCCCAAGCGTCTCGTTCACCATCAGGAAGCCAAGTTCCGCCGCAGTCGGCGCCGCCCGTGCACGGCGCTCGAGCTGCAACAGGCCGGTCAGGGCGAGAAGCCGGCGGTCACCATCGGGAGCCTTCTCCGTGGAAACGGTTTTTTCCACCGCTGCGGTCGACATGGGTCAGCCCCCGTGTTCTTTGATCGGCCCGACAGTCAGGCGATTCTTACATTCCAGGTGCTCGTTAACTACTTTGAAGTTTCTTCACATATGGTTAAGAATACCTTCCGCGATTGGGCCGATTCGGTTGTCGTTGCAGCGGCGCGCGACATTGGGGCACAACTCGGCTTGCCGAAAGAGTTTGCCTTGTCCGATCGGTGATCAGGCGACCTTGCGGGAGGCGGCGGCCTCGATCTTCCGCGCTGGCCGACTCCGAGCGCGGAGGCTGCGGCCGATCAACGGCTTCTACCGCAACATCGCCACCTCGCCCAAGGACCGCCTTCCGTACTGGACCATGCGCTGCCAGCCGAGCCGGCCGCGTTCTGCGATCATTGGGATGTGCGCGTCCTGCTGCGTGAGGGCGTTCTCGGCGGTGTCGCTGATCACTGCCGTCGAGCGTGATGGAATGATCCCTTCCGCTTCGGGCGTATGTGCGTTCACCGCGCGATAGACGGGGTCACCATCATAGGCACCGTCCGCCAGCACCGCACCAAGCGGGCGGGCAATCTGGTCGGGCAATGGGCCAACCAAAGAGGCGCCGCCCTCCTCGTTGGACATCAACTCCGAGGCGAGGATCTCACCCGTGTCCGGATTGACCGCCAGGTGGTGCAACTCGCCCGTGCCGAACACCTTCAACCCCATGGAGTCGATGACCACGGTGACCGGCCCGTCCGTCCCGGCCAGCGCTGACGCGACCTCCAGATTGGCGCTGCGTCGGGAGAAGGTCGTGTGATCGGGAACCGGCAGGTCCAAGCCGAGCAGGCGCATGAGCGAGCCCAGCAAACCCTCAGTCTGCCGCCATGGCCGACCAAACACCAGACGCAGCATCAGCCCGGTCTCGATGGCGACATCGGAGTACCGCGCCGGCCGACCGCACCGGCCCGTAGCGGGCGGCGTCCAGGCGGCGATCGCCTCCGGCGTCGCCCACACCGCCAAGCCACCGCGCCGGCGAAGCGCCGCATCGTATGCCGCCCAATTCTCCACACGATAGCGGGCCTGCGGGATCTTGTGGCGGCGGGGCTCATTGGCCTTGTACGGCATTCGTCTCTCGGCTTCAGCGGGACGCCTCTATACTCGCCAAAACCCCGACACCGCCAGCCTCCGATGATTTATGCGCCAAAGCCTCCAAGCAGGATTTCCGAGCCCGCCCATGAGCAGGCGGAGTTCAGGCGACTTCGCCGACAGCGCGGCCTTCATCGAGCAGCTCGACCTCGTGATCACCGTCGATACCTCCGTCTGCCATCTGGCGGGCGGGGTGGGCCGTCCGGTCTGGGTGCTGTCCCGCTTCGACGCCTGCTGGCGCTGGCTGAAGGGACGGACCGACAGCCCCTGGTACCCGACGATGCGCCTTTTCCACCAGCCGGCCCCCGGCGATTGGGAACCGGCAATCGCCCAGATGGCGGCGGAGTTGAAGGCTCACGCGCAGCAGGCAACGTCAGTTCGTCGAAGCTGACGTTGCCGGGGCCGATCCCCCCGCTTCTGCCGATGGTCCTGTCGAGCCTGACCGGCGGCCTGGTCAAAGACTCCGGCCCATGCGCGGTCAGATCGGCAGGACGCGCTCGACCGACAGCCAGCGCGTGGTTCCGTCCGCATCCCTGTAGGGCATCCGCGCCCCCTCGCGCAGGCCAAGCAGGGCCACTCCCAGAGGCGATGCGACGGTGATCTGCCCCTCTGCGGGCAGGCGGTCCGGATACACCAGCTCGCCCCATTCGAACGGCATGCCGTCGCTGCGGCGGAACAGCACCCGGCTGCCCATGCGCACGATCGTCCGGGGCAGATCGCCTTCCGGGCGGACGATCGCGCGGTCCAGCTCCCGGGAGAGGAACGCCAGCACATCCGGAGATTGCACGGCCAGCCGATCCATCGCCCGCAGCAGGCGGCCGTAGTCCGTGCGCCCAATCCAGATCAGCGGTCGGTCGGCTCCCTCGGTCATGGATGCGTCCTCGAATGTGCGGCGGCTGTGATGAAGGCTGGAACGAATTCTCACTCACGCGCATTATCCGCCACCATCCGTAGTATTACGGAATGCAGGACAAGAATCGGTTTTTTAGAAAAACTATTCTTGTTTTCCAGTGCGTTACCAAAATTCCGTAATATTACGGATATTTCGATCCGGATTATTCCCCAGTAGAAAAGGCCGTCATATGCCTTAGGGGCGGTGAGCAGAACCTTCCAGGAAGGGTATGCGGCCCACCTTCGGTGCTCCTGACCGAAAACATAGGGAACAAAGTAATGGACGATCTGCTTTCGGGGGCGCTGAGCCGCCTGGATGAAGCCGCGAAGCACGTTGAAGTGGACCCCGAAGTTCTTGAGAAGCTGAAATACGCCAAAGAGACCATGAGCGTCCGCCTGTCCGTGCGCATGGACGACGGGTCGCAGCGCTCCTTCCCGGCCTGGCGCTGCCGCTACGACGACACCCGCGGCCCGACCAAGGGCGGCATCCGCTTCCATCCGAGCTCCAACGTGGAGGAAGTGACCACGCTGGCGTTCTGGATGACCTTCAAGTGCGCGGTCATGAACCTGCCCTACGGCGGCGGCAAGGGCGCGGTGAAGGTCGATCCGCACAGCCTGTCCAAGTCGGAGCTGGAGCGCCTGTCGCGGGCCTACGTGCAGGCGTTCGCCGGCATGATCGGACCCGATCGCGACATTCCGGCGCCGGACGTCTACACGAACTCCATGATCATGGGGTGGATGGCCGACGAGTACAGCTCCATCGTCCGCCAGCCGAGCCCGGCGGTCATCACCGGCAAGCCGCTGCCGCTCGGCGGTTCCCTCGGCCGTGACGACGCGACGGCCCGCGGCGGCTACTACCTCATCAAGCATCTGGAAGAGGATCTGGGCCTGACCGGTTCGGCCAAGCGGGTGGTGATCCAGGGCTACGGCAACGCCGGCTTCCACATCGCCCGCCTGCTGCACGCGGACGGCTACCGCATCGTCGGCCTGTCCGATTCGCGCGGGGCCATCGTCTGCGAGGACGGCCTGGACCCGCAGGCCGTGCAGGAGGCCAAGGAGCGTGGCGGCTCGGTGACCGCCTACACCGGAAACGGCGCCCGCGTGGTCACCGACGACGAACTGCTGGGCACGGCCTGCGAGATTCTGGTTCCCGCGGCGCTTGAGGATCAGATCCACAGGGGCAACGCCGGCCTCATCAAGGCCCGGATCGTTCTGGAACTCGCCAACGGCCCGGTCACCCCGGACGCCGACCGCATCCTGGAGGAGAAGGGCGCCATCGTCCTGCCCGACATCCTGGCGAACGCCGGCGGCGTGACGGTGTCCTACTTCGAGTGGGTGCAGAACCGCCAGGGCTACTACTGGAACCTGAACGAGATCCACGATCGCCTGCGCGTGATCATGGAGACCGAGGGCCGGCGGGTCTGGGACATGCGCTCGGCCAAGGGCATCACGATGCGCACGGCTGCCTATGCCCACGCGCTGGAACGGCTGTCGAAGGCCATCGCCGCGCATGGCACGCAGAAGTTCTTCGTCGGCTGATCCCTGCGACACAAGGAAGGGAGCCCTCCGGGCTCCCTTCACTTGGAATAGGCGAATGCGCCGGGTGGACCTATATTCCAGGCCTTGTCCGCGCGTGCAGCCCGAAAGAATGTGTTGAGATGTCTCTTCTGTCCGCCAGCCGTGCAACGGAAGCGCCCTTTCCGGCCATGCCGACCGGCCGGGATCTGGTCGTGCTGTTCCTTGCCTTCCTGGCGGCCTATCTGCCCATCGACTGGCTGACCTTCATCCACCCGCGCCCCAGCCTGAACATCACGCCGTGGAATCCTCCGGCCGGGCTCTACATGGCCCTGCTGCTGTGGACCGGGGCGCGCGGCATGCCGATGGTCTATGCCACGCTGATCCTGGCCGATCTGGTGGTGCGGGGGCACCCGGCCTCGATCGCATCGCTGCTGCTCTCCAACCTCGCCATCGTCGCCGGTTATGGGGCCGCCGCCCATCTCCTGCGCCACCGGGTGGGGATCGGTCTGGCGCTGAACCGGGTGCGAGACGTCGGCTGGCTGGTCGGCGTCACCTTTCTGAGCGCCGCCGTCGTGGCGCCCGCCTTCGTCGGCGTGTTCGTTCTGGACGGGGCGCTTGCCGCGGCCGACCTGCCGATGCTGGCGTTCCAATACTGGCTGGGCGATGCCATCGCCATCGCCGTGGTCACCCCGTTCGTCCTCCTGCTGTACCGGCCGGAGGAGACACCGGCCTGGAGCCTGCCGAAGACGCCCTCCGCCGCCCAGACGGCCGCGATCGCCGCGGCGCTCCTGCTCGTCTTCCTGCCCATCGGCAGTGGACAGTTCAACCTGTTCTACGTCCTGTTCCTGCCCCTCGTCTGGGTGGCCGTGTCGCACGGTCTCCCCGGCGCGGTGGCGGCGGCCCTCGCAATTCAGAGCGGTCTGATCGCCGGGTTGCAGGCGATCGGATTTCCCCTGGATGCCGTGATCTACCACCAGACGCTGATGCTGGCGCTGGCCATCACGGCCTTGTTCCTTGGCGCCCTCGTGAGCGAACGCCGCGAGGTCGAGAAGCGGCTGCGCGAGCATCAGGCCGAACTGGCCCACATCGCCCGCCTCACGGTGACCGGAGAGATGGCCTCCGCGCTGGCCCATGAACTGAATCAGCCGCTGCTGGCCGCCATCAGCTATGCGCGGGCCGCCCAACGGGTCATGGAAGGCAACAACACCCTGCCGCGCGCCCAGGAACTCATCGACAAGGCCGTGATCCAGGCGGAGCGGGCCGGCGAGGTCATCCGGGGTCTGCGCACCTTCCTGAGCAAGGGGTCGCTTCAACTGGCGCCCGAATCGGCCGCCGAAATCGTGCGTGAAACGCTGGCGCTGGTGCGGGGGGACGCGGCCTACAACAGGGTCCAGTTGCGGGTCGACATGGTGGAGCCGCTTCCCTTCGTGCTGTGCGACCGTATCCAGATCGAGCAGGTCCTCCTCAACCTCGTGCACAACAGCATCGAAGCCATCGCCGCAGCCGACAGCCCCGTGCGCGAGGTCGTCCTCCGTGTCCGGGCCACGCTTCCCGACGGCCTCACCTTCGAGGTCGAGGACACCGGCCCGGGAGTGTCGGCGGGCATGGTCGATCACCTGTACTCGCCCTTCGCCACCACGAAGCCGGCGGGCATGGGGCTTGGGCTGCCGATTTGCCGCTCGATCGTCGAAAGCCACGGCGGTAGGCTGTGGCTGCAACGCTCCGGCGCGAATGGTTCCGTTTTCCACGTGTTTCTGCCCGCAGCGCGTCCAGATGTCCGGTCGTCCCATGACCCAAACCAATAAGCCTTCCACCGCAGAGCCGACCGTCTTCATCATCGACGACGACGAGGCGGTTCGCGACGCGCTCGCCGCTCTGGTCGAGGTGGCGAATTTGTCCGTGCGCACGTTCGGCAACGCATTGGAGTTCCTGCACCGCTACAGCCCGGAGCAGCCGGGTTGCGTGGTGGCCGACCTTCGCATGCCGTTCATGGACGGCCTCGAGCTTCAGGAGGAGCTGACCCGGCGCGGCTGCGGCCTTCCGGTCATCATCATCACCGCCCACGGCGAGGTGAGTTCCGCCGTCACCGCCTTTCGGGCCGGAGCCATCGATTTCCTGGAGAAGCCATTCGACGACGGCGTCTTCCTGCGCCGCGTTCACGAGGCTTTGCAGCGCGATGCCCTCCAGCGCCGGGACCGCTCCGCGGCGGCGTCCGCCCTGGCGAAGCTGGCCCTTCTCAGTCCCCGCGAACGGGATGTCGCCGAACTCATGGTGGAGGGCTGCGCCAACAAGACCATCGCAACCCGCCTTGGCATCGGCGTCCGTACGGTGGAGACGCACCGTGCGAACATTCTGAGCAAACTCGATATCCGCACGATCCCGGAACTCATGCGCCTGTGGATGCACATGCAGTGATTCCGATGGCGATGCCTTCGTCATGGATAAGGCCGTGACCGAACCGGCGGGCATGGCCGCGGGCGGCGTCCGAAGCGCATGACCTTCAGAACGCACCGTGAGTTGGTCGGCGGTCTGCTGTTCGCGATGTGCAGCCATCGCGCCACGGAGGCCGGAATTCATGAACACCGCTCATAACGGCATACCGTCCACCGGATCTAATCGGACCCGGCGGTGCTCGTCATAATGACCGAAACGGCGTTCCGTCTTGGCAGCACAGGAATGACGTCAGGAACCAAGGAGCACTTCGATGACCGTGAAGGCCTACGGCACCTATGCCGCTAATAGCCCCCTCGAACCGATGGAGATCACGCGCAGGGCGCCCGGTCCGCACGACGTTCAGATCGAGATCGTCTATTGCGGCGTCTGCCATTCGGATTTGCATCAGGCGCGCGCGGAATGGGCGGGCACGCGCTGGCCGTGCGTTCCCGGCCACGAGATCGTGGGCCGCGTCTCGGCGGTCGGCGCGCAAGTGTCGGGATTCCGCGAGGGCGATCTCGTCGGCGTCGGCTGCATCGTCGACAGTTGCAAGCGGTGCGACGACTGCGCGGACGGGCTGGAGAACTATTGCGACGGCATGGTCGGCACCTACAATTCCCCGACGCCCGACGCGCCCGGCCACACGCTCGGCGGCTATTCGCAGCGGATCGTGGTGCACGAGCGCTATGTGCTGCGGATCACGCATCCGGAAGACCAGCTCGCCGCGGTGGCGCCGCTGCTGTGCGCGGGCATCACCACCTATTCACCGCTGAGGCACTGGAAGGCCGGTCCGGGCAAGAAGGTGGGCGTGGTCGGCATCGGCGGGCTGGGGCACATGGGCATCAAGCTCGCCCACGCGATGGGCGCGCATGTGGTCGCCTTCACCACGTCCGAATCCAAGCGCGAGGACGCCAGGGCGCTCGGCGCCGACGAGGTGGTGGTATCGCGCAATCCCGATGAGATGGCCGCGCACGCGAAGAGCTTCGACCTGATCGTCAACACCGTGGCCGCACCGCACGACCTTGACGCCTTCATCACACTCCTGAAGCGGGACGGGACGATGGTGCTGGTCGGCGCACCGGCCTCGCCGCATCCCTCGCCCAACGTGTTCACCCTGATCACCAAGCGCCGGTCGCTCGCCGGTTCGATGATCGGCGGCATTCCGGAGACGCAGGAGATGCTCGATTTCTGCGCGAAGCACGGCATCGTCGCCGACATCGAGATGATCCGCGCCGACGCGATCAACGGGGCCTTTGACCGCATGCTGAAAGGCGACGTGAAGTACCGCTTCGTGATCGACACGGCGTCCCTGGCCTTCTGACGGCGGGTTCGCGCCGCCGTTGGGAACCGGCAGGGTATCAGCCCCCGCCGGTTCCCAACGTGCCGATCTGACGGCGCAGCGCCTCCAGGATTTCCGCCGACCGGTCCGGATCGGTCCGTGCCGTGGCGCGGGCCAGCGCCATGCCGCCGATCAGGGCCGACACGATGGTTATGGCGCGGGCGCGGCGGTCGGCGGCGCCCTCCCCTTCCCGATCCGGCAAGCGCGTCTCCACCGCTTCGAAGAAGCGCTCGACGCCGGTGACGAAGCGTTCCTGAACCGCCGGGTCCTGCCGCGCCACCTCCCCGGCGAAGGCCGCCATCGGACAGCCGGCGTCCGGGCGGTCGCGGTGCCGTTCGCTCAAGTAGCGCGTCAGGAAGGCGTCGAGCGCGCCATCCGGAGAGGCGTCGTCCGCCCTCAGCCGGTCGAGGCTGTCTTCAAAGGCGGCCTCGCACGCCTCGGCGGCCAGCGCGTCCTTCGAGGCGAAATGGCCGTAGAAACCGCCATGGGTCAGACCCGCGGCCTTGGTGATCTCCGCCACCCCGACCTTTTCGAACCCGCGTTCGCGGAACAGGCGCCCAGCCGCCTTGACGATGGCGGCACGGTTCTCCGCCGCTTTTTCCTTCGAAACCTTCACGCACTCACCTCACGCATGGCTGCCACGCCTCCAACGAAGGGGCTTCCACCGTTATTCATGATGGACGCAATGAATAGCGGTATTCATGATGGTCGTCATCATAACCCACCGGACATGGAGCGGACAATGACGGATATGAGCGGCGGCGTGGCCCTGGTCACCGGCGGCACCTCGGGCATCGGGCGGGCGACCGCGCTGGCCTTTGCCAAGGCGGGCGCAACCGCGATCGTCACCGGGCGGCGCGAAGCGGAGGGGCTGGAAACGGTGGAGCTGGCCCGGCAGGCCGGCGGGCGGGCCGTCTTCATCCAGGCCGACGTCGCCGACGCCGCGGAGGTCGCCGCCCTGTTCGCCCGGATCGAGAGCGACCATGGCCGGCTCGATTACGCCTTCAACAACGCGGGCATCCATTTCAACCGTTCCGTGGCCGAGACGACGGAAGCCGATTTCGACCGCATGGTCGCCGTCAACATCAAGGGCGTCTGGCTGTGCCTGAAGCACGAGCTGCCGATCATGATGCGGCAGGGCAAGGGCGCCATCGTGTCCACCGGATCGGTGCTGGGCCAGATCGGGCTGGCCGGCAACAGCGTCTACTCCGCGAGCAAGGCGGCGGTGGAGGGCATGACCCGCAGCGTCGCCATTGAGGTCGCCAAGTCCGGCGTGCGTGTCAACGCCGTCTGCCCGGCCATCATCCAGACGCCGATGAGCGCCGGTTCCTTCGGCGGAGAAGAGGCGGTGAACGCGGCGCTCGGCCCGCTGCACCCGGTCGGGCGCGTCGGCCAGCCGCGCGAGGTCGCCGACACCGTGGTCTGGCTGTGCTCCGACGCCGCGTCCTTCATCACCGGCCAGTCGATCAACGTCGACGGCGGCCTGACGGTGCAGTGATTCCCATCCCATAAGGAGGTCGCGATCATGGACGCCACGGACCCCGTCGTCATCGTTTCCGCAGCGCGCACACCGCTCGGCCGTTTCCAGGGCGAGCTGTCCGCCCTGCCCGCCCACGCGCTGGGCGCCCACGCCGTCCGCGCCGCGCTGAGCCGCGCCGGTCTGGCACCGGAGCGCGTGGACGAAGCGCTGCTCGGCTGCGTGCTGCCCGCCGGACAGGGACAGGCACCCGCCCGGCAGGCGGCGCGCGGGGCCGGCCTGCCCGACGCGACCGGCGCCACGACCGTCAACAAGGTCTGCGGCTCTGGCATGAAGGCGACAATGCTCGCCCACGACCTGATCCGCGCCGGCTCCGCCGACGTCGTGGTGGCCGGCGGCATGGAGTCGATGTCCAACGCGCCCTATCTGCTGGCCAAGGCCCGCGGCGGTTACCGCGTCGGGCACGACCGCATCCTCGACCATATGATGCTCGACGGGCTGGAGGACGCCTATGAAGGCGGGCGGCCCATGGGCGATTTCGGCGAGGCGACCGCCGGACTCTATGGCTTCACCCGTGCCGAGCAGGACGCCTACGCCATCGAGACGCTGACGCGCGCCCGCTCCGCCATCGAAGGCGGCGCCTTCGCCGCCGAGATCGCCCCCGTCACCCTCGCGGGCAAGGGCGGGGAGCGCATCGTCGCCGACGACGAGAACCCGCTGAAGGTTTCGCCGGAGAAGATCCCCGCCCTGAAGCCGGCCTTCCGCCGCGACGGCACCATCACGGCGGCCAGTTCATCGGCCAACGCCGATGGCGCGGCGGCGCTGGTCCTCACCCGCCGCTCTCTGGCGGAGCGCGAGGGGTTGCCCGTTCTGGCGACGATCCTCGGCCACGCCACCCACAGCCAGGACCCGGCCTGGTTCACCACCGCGCCGATCCCGGCGATCCGCAAGCTGCTCGACCGCATCGGCTGGTCCGTCGGCGACGTCGATCTGTTCGAGATCAACGAGGCCTTCGCGGTCGTCGCCATGGCCGCGCAACGCGACCTGGGCATTCCCCGCGATGCGTTGAACATTAACGGCGGGGCCTGCGCGCTCGGGCACCCCATCGGCGCCACGGGCGCGCGGCTGATCGTGACGCTGCTGCACGCGCTGGCCGCGCGGGGGGCGCAGCGCGGCGTCGCCAGCCTGTGCATCGGCGGCGGCGAGGCCACCGCCATCGCGGTCGAACGGCCCCGCTGACCCCTTCAGCCTGACTGAAACCCCCGGCCGGTTGCTCCTGGCCGTCACCGTCCCTTGGCTTTGAGCGCCCGGTCGAGCCGTGGGTAGACGCGGCGCGCGTTGCCCTCGTAGACCTTGAAGCGGTCCTCGGCGGACAGGTTCAGCGTCGCCTCGATGTAGCGGCGGGTGTCGTCGTAGGCGTGCCCGGTTTCCGGGTCGATGCCGCGCACCG
>JAEYPE010000052.1 GCA_023411035.1 Pseudomonadota bacterium | reverse complement strand
CGGGCGTCCATCAGGTCGCCGGGCTGATCGCCGAGATGGCGTCGGCCTCGTCGGAGCAGGCGGCGGCGCTGGACGAGATCAACGCCACCGTCTCGCAGATGGACGAGATGACCCAGAAGAACGCCGCTCTGGTGGAAGAAACCACCGCGGCGGCGCAGTCGCTCGCCACCCAGGCGACGGACCTGCGGTCCCTGGTCAGCTTCTTCAAGCTGGACGCCTCGGCCTTCGCGGCGGCTCACGCCGTCCATCACCATGGCGGGGCGGGCCAGGCCGCAGCGGCTCCGGTCGTACGGCGCAACACCGCCCCGGCCAAGCCGGTGGTGCGCAAGGCGGCGGCACCCGCCCGTCCGGCGGCGGCCAAGGCGGCGTCCGCCACCTTGCAGCGCGCCTCCGCCGACGAGGACGATTGGAAGGAGTTCTGACGGGAGCGGTTTGAAAAAACCGTGCGATGGAAAGGGCGGCGCGGATGTTCGTCAGGGGAAGACACCACACCGACCGGGAGTGATGACCCATGACCGCGCGCCGCTTCATCCCTCTGACTCTTATGGGTTCTCTGATTCTTATGGGCGCCCTGTGGGCGGGGCCGGCGGGTGCCGTGGACACGACGCCCCCGCCCGGCAACGCCCAGCCACCCGGCTCCCCTTCCACGCCGGGCGAACAGGCCCGCCAGGGGCTTGAGCTGCTGATGAAGGCCCTGGAGGGGTGGGTGCGGCAGATGCCGATGTTCGCCGCCCCGGAAGTGACGCCGGAAGGCGACATCATCATCCGCCGACTCGACCGCGACCGCCCGGCGCCGTCCGAACCCGCGCCGCCGAAACCCGGGGCTTCGGCGCCGGACGCCCCGACCGACCTGTAAAGCGTTCCCCCGGTGCCCAACAGAGGCGAAGCCCGATACAGCCGGTCACGCAGCGCTCCGGCGCGGTTCGCACGCTGCGGCAAAACGCCCGAACAGGCTTAACAGTCCCTTAATTCATAGTTAAAGGTGAGTTAACGGCCCTTTGCGGGCCGAACACAGCGCGCATCGGCCCTGTTGCGTGACGCGCTGTATCGGCCATCCGGCCTTCACCCTTCATCCCGCATGCCAAGGGCCGCCCGGACGGGCGAAGCCCTCCACCTGATCGCGCAGCTTCTGGACTTGCGACGGGATGAGGGTGAGGCCGAATCGGGTGGCGAAGGCGGCGGCGATGGCGCCGCGGGTCGGGCGCTCCCCCCGGTTGGAGAGGGTGCGGTAGATCTCGAAGGCCGCGGCATAGCGCCGCAACGCCTCCGGACGGCGACGCAGTTGGGCCGCCTGCGGGGTGGCCGCTGACTCCAGATGGGCTTCCAGGCGCTGAAGGGCGGCCGCCGCCGACAGGGCGGGCAGGGGGACGGGCGGGTCCGGCTCCCGCTCGGGCTTGCCGATGGCCGCCTTGGCGCGGTGCCGCCGCTGCCTCAGCCGGTCCTCGTTGCGCAGCCGCTCCGCATAGGCCGGATCGCTGCGGCGCCGCTCGGTGCGCGCCCGGTTGGCGCGGGCGTTGCGCTCTTCGCGATCCGCCTGGGTCTGCGGGTCGCTGAGGAGGAAGGCAAGCTCCTCCGCCGTCAGGTGCAGGGCATCGGAGTCGGGTGCGGTATCGTTTTCGGCAGTCATGCCGAATGCAACGTTCCAGGGGCCGATTCCGATCCGCCTCGCCCAAGATGGTCACAACGTGGCTCGATGAGGTGGGTTCGGCAACCCTGGGATTGTCTTGCCGATGCGATTGTCAACCCTGGCCGGGCGGCCATGACCATGCCATGCTCATCATCGATCCTGGGCGGATTGCCCGGATACTCTCGATAACGGATGCGCTCGAAAACCGCTCGCGCCGGGAGGACGCCATGATCTTCAAATACACGATTCTCTATGTCGATGATGTTGCGAGTGCGCTTACCTTCTACGAACGGGCTTTCGGCCTCGAACGGGTGTTCCTGCACGAGTCCGGCGACTATGGGGAGCTTTCGACGGGCGGAACCAAGCTCGCCTTCTCCTCCACCGCTCTGATGGGGCGGCTTGGCAAGACTCCGGGCAAGCCGGACCTTGAGGCGCCGGTGTTCGAGGTGGCCTTCGAAACCGAGAACGTCCGTGCCGCCCTGGACCGGGCGGTCAAAGCCGGCGCGGTGCTGGTGCAGGATGTGCGGGACGAGCCTTGGGGGCAAACGACGTCCTACGTCAGCGATCCCAACGGTTATCTGGTCGGCATCTGCTCACCCATCCGAATGCCGGACGCGGGCTGACGCGGCGAGCCGGGGCGCGGCGTGGCGTCAGGCCGCGCGGCGGGCCTCGTTGCCATCCGGGCAGGGGCCGGTTTCGACCTGCACCGTCGCATGGCCGATGCCGAAGCGCCCGCGCAGCGTCTCCACCAGATCGCGGAGTACAGCGTCCCGGTCGGTCCCCGGAGGCACCACGGCGTGCATGGTCAGAAGCGGACGCTCCGCGGTCAGGGACCAGACATGGATGTGATGGATGTCGGTCACCGCCGGCACCGCCTCGTGCAGGGCGCGGCGCAACTCGTCCACGTCGATGCCCACGGGCGTGCCTTCCACCAGGATGTGGGCGCTGTGCCGCACCACCGCCCAGGCGCCGCGCAGGATCAGCAGGGCGACCAGCACCGACAGGATGGGGTCGGCGGGAGTCCAGCCGGTCAGCAGGATGACGCCCGCCGCCACGACCGCCGCCGCCGAGCCGAGCAGATCGCCCAGCACATGCAGGGCGGCGCCGCGGACGTTCAGGTTCTCCCGGTCGCCGCGGTGCAGGATGATGAAGCCCGCGAGGTTGCCCAGGCCGCCCAGAACCGCCACGGCCATCATGGTGCCGCCCATGACCGGCTGCGGTTGCATCAGCCGCTCCGCCGCCTCCCACAAAATCCAGCCGGACAGCAGGAACAGGCTGAGGCCGTTGACGAAGGCGGCCAGAACCTGAAGCCGGTGATAGCCGAAGCTGCGCCGCCGGTCGGACGGTCGCCGCCCCAGCCGGAAGGCCAGCCACGCCAGCGCCAGCGCCGCCGCATCGGTCAGCATGTGCCCGGCGTCGGCCAGCAGGGCGAGCGAGCCCGAGATGATGCCGCCCGCAACCTCCACCACCATCAGACTGGCGGTCATCAGCAGGACCAGCAGAATCCGCCGCTCGCTGTCCGCCGTCACCTCCGCGGCGTGCCCATGCCCATAGGAATGCCCATGCCCATGGGAATGTCCATGATCATGATGATGGGCGCCGTGGCCCTGCGGTCCCTGCGTCACTGGCCTGTCCCTCGTGGTCGTGCACGGAAACGGACGAGTCCCCACAGGATAGAACCGATGTTGCACCGCGTCACGGCGTTTCCGGTCACGGCGATTTCGCTGTCCATCGTAACGGCGCCTCGTGCTAGAGAATGCCCCCGACACGACACCCATTTCACAGCAGACGGGACCCGGCCGGCATGACCCCCAGGCAAGCCCTCCAGCAGCGCCTCGCCGCCCTGGACGCGCATCTCCGCGCGGAAAACCCGAACCTTCTCCCGGTCATTCCGACCTTCCGCAATTTCGATCGGGTTCTGGTCCGGCTGGGCCTGCTGGGGCCGCACGAGTCGCTGACCACGCGCATCCCCTGGTGGCCGATGATCGCGGTGCTGGGGACCTTTTCCGCGGGCAAGTCCACCTTCCTCAACGGCTATCTCGGCGCGCCGCTGCAGAACACCGGCAACCAGGCGGTGGACGACAAGTTCACGGTGATCTGCCACGGGCCGGAAACCCGGCGGGAAGCCCTGCCGGGCACCGCGCTGAACGCCGACCCGCGCTTTCCCTTCTACCGGATCGCCGACGAGATCGAGAAAGTGGCGGCGGGCGAGGGCAAGCGCATCGACAACTACCTGCAACTGAAAACGCTGTCCGGCGACCGGGCGCGCGGCAAGATCTTCATCGATTCGCCGGGCTTCGACGCCGACGACCAGCGCCGTTCCGTCCTGCGGCTGGTGGACCACATCGTCGAGCTGTCCGACCTCGTGCTGGTCTTCTTCGACGGGCGCCACCCGGAGCCGGGGGCGATGCAGGACACGCTGAAGCATCTGGTGTCGAAGACGGTGGAGCGCGCCGACGCGCGCAAGGTCTGCTACATCCTGAACCAGATCGACACCACGGCGAAGGAAGACAATCTGGAGGCGGTGTTCGGCGCGTGGCAGCGCGCCATCGCCCAGGCCGGGCTGGTGTCGGGCCGTTTCTACGCGCTCTACGACAGCAAGTCGGCGGTCGCCATCGAGGACGACGCGGTGCGCACCCGCTACGAGTCGCGGCGCGACGCCGACCTCGCCGAACTCCAGACCCGCATCAACGAGGTGGAGGTCGCCCGCGCCTACCGCATCGTCGGCATGATCGACAGCCTCGTGAAGGAACTGAAGGGCGAGATCGTGCCCCAGCTCGCCGCGGCGATGAAACGCTGGCGCAAGCTGGTGCTGATCGGTGACGCGCTGTGGCTGGCCCTGCTGGGCGCGCTGTTCGGCGGAATCGCCAGCCTCGCCGGCGGGGACACGGTGTCGGCCTTCCTGTCCTGGCTGGGCCAGTCGCAGCCGGTCGCCTGGGCCGGCGGCCTGCCGGTGGGGATGCTGGCGGCGCTGACGCTGCTGGCGGTCCTGTTCGGCGCCGGCCATTTCTGGCTGCGCGCCTTCACCGCCCGCCGGGTCGCCCGCAGCCTGCCGGAACGCTTCGGCGACGTGGACCTGAACCTGCAGCAGGGCTTCCTGCGCAACACCCGCTTCTTCCGCTCGATCTTCCGCAAGAAGCCGGTGGGCTGGAGCGGTGGGGCCGAGAAGCGCATCTTCTCCATCCGCGAGGCGGTGGCGGAGCATGTCCAGCGCATCAACGACCTGTTCACCGACCCCGCCGGACGGCGCAGCCGCACCCAGGACCGGGCCGCGGCGGACTGAGCGGAGACCGCGGGAGAGGGGAGGGCGATCGGGCGATGGCGGGCCGGCGGTGTTTCCTTGCCATGCTCCTGCTGCTGGCGGCGCTCGGCACCGTCCGGGCGGCGCCGCTCGAATCCACCCTGCATCTCGTCACCGGCAACGACTTCGCTCCCTTCACGGGGGAGGAACTGCCGCAGGGCGGCCTGCTGACCGAGATCGTGCGCCGCGCCTTCGACGAGGTGGGGCTGCATTACGAGGTGCGCTTCATGCCCTGGCGCCGGGGCTACGACGGGGTGCTGGCGGGCAGGTTCCTGGGCACCTTCCCCTATGTCCGCACGCGGGACCGGGAGAAGGAGATGCTGTTCTCCGACCCGCTGCTGGAAGTGCGGCAACTCGTCTATCTGTCCACCCACAGCGGCATGACGTTCCGTGGGCCGGGGGATTTCCGGGGGCGGACGGTCTGCGTGCCGGTCGGCTACGCCCTGCCGCCGGAACTGGCGGAACTCGCCGCGTCGGGCGCGCTGAGGCGGGAAAGCCCGGCGGATCTGCCGGCCTGCGTGCGGATGGTCGCCTCGGGCCGGGTGGACGCCTTCATCGTCGACGAATTCACCGGGCAAAGCGCGGTGGCGAAGGCGATGGTCGGGGACGACATCCGCATCGCCCCCTTGCCCTTCGCCCGCGCCGTGCATCATCTGATTCTCTCCCGTTCCATGCCGGAGGCGGCGGCGGTCCTGGCGGCCTTCAATGCCGGATTGAAAAAGCTCAAGGACGGTGGCGCCATGGAGGAGATCCTGCGCCGTCACCTGTCCGCGGCGCCATGAGGCGTTCCGCGCCGGACAGGGCAGAAACACGGCGAATGGACGCGGCGATTGCGCCATGCGGCATTGCCAGCGCGACGCAAAGTGCTATAAACGCGCGGACTCGATCTTGGAAAAGGGGCGTGGCCCGTGGCCATCGACGCTTCCGTTCTGGTCCTGAACGGACCGAATCTGAACATGCTGGGCGTGCGCGAGCCGCACATCTACGGCTCGATGACGCTCGACGATCTGGAAGGCGCGTGCCAGGAACGCGCCGAACAGCTCGGGCTGGCCATCGATTTCCGGCAGTCGAACCACGAGGGCGAACTCGTTTCCTGGATTCAGCAGGCGCGGACGGAGCATGACGGCATCGTCATCAACGCCGGCGCCTACAGCCACACCTCCGTCGCCATCATGGACGCGCTGATCCTGTCCGAGTTGCCGATCGTCGAGGTGCACCTCTCCAACATCTACAAGCGTGAGGCCATCCGCCACCACTCGCACATTTCCGCGGTGGCCAAGGGGATGATCTGCGGCTTCGGCCCGCACGGGTATCTGCTGGCGCTGGACGCCATGGCGAATATCCTCGAGCGCGACTAAGGAACACGGGAAAAACGAACACCATGGCAAGCTTCGACATCGACGGCGATCTGGTCCGCAAGCTCGCGGATCTCCTGCGTGAGACGGGCTTGAGCGAGATCGAGTTTGCCGAGGGCGAGAAGCGGATTCGCGTCACCCGCCCGACCGCCGCCCAGGCGGTGGCCGTGCACGCTCCCGCCGCTCCCGCCCCCGTCGCGGCTCCGGCCGCCGCCCCGGCGGGCAAACCCGCCGGACATCCGGGCGCTGTCACCTCGCCGATGGTCGGCACGGCCTACGCCGCGGCGGAGCCGGGCGGCACGCCCTTCGTGCGCGTCGGCGACACGGTGAAGGCCGGCCAGACCGTCCTCATCATCGAGGCGATGAAGGTCATGAACCCCATCAAGGCCCCGCGGGGCGGCACGGTCGTCGAGATCCTGGTCTCCGACAGCCAGCCGGTGGAGTTCGGCGAAGTCCTTATGATCATCGAGTGAGCGGGGACCATCCCTTGGCGATGTTCGAGAAGGTCCTGATCGCGAACCGCGGTGAGATTGCTCTGCGCATCCACCGCGCCTGCCGTGAAATGGGCATCCAGACCGTGGCGGTGCATTCCACCGCCGATGCCGACGCCATGCACGTCCGCCTCGCGGACGAAAGCGTGTGCATCGGCCCCGCGTCGGCCCGCGAAAGCTACCTGAACATTCCGGCGATCCTGTCGGCGGCGTCGATCACCGGGGCGGACGCGATCCATCCCGGCATCGGCTTCCTGTCGGAGAACGCCCAGTTCGCGGAGATGGTGGAGGAGCACGGGTTCACCTTCATCGGCCCGACCGCGGAGCACATCCGCATCATGGGCGACAAGGTCACCGCGAAGAAGACGGTGATGGAGCAGGGGCTTCCCGTGGTTCCCGGCTCCGACGGCCCGGTGCCGACACTGGAGGAAGCGGAGAAGATCGGCCGCGAGACCGGCTATCCGATTCTCATCAAGGCGGCGGCGGGCGGCGGCGGCAAGGGCATGAAGGTCGCCCGCAACCCCGACCAGCTCAAGGAAGCCTACCAGCTCGCCCGTGGCGAGGCGCGCGCCGCCTTCGGCAACGACGAGGTCTACATCGAGAAGTACCTCGGCCGGCCGCGCCACATCGAGATCCAGCTGCTGGCCGATCTGCACGGCAACGTCGTGCATTTCGGCGAGCGCGACTGCTCGGTGCAGCGCCGCCACCAGAAGGTCATCGAGGAGGCGCCGAGCCCGGCGTTGAACGCCGCCCAGCGCGACTTCATCGGCGAGTTGGCGGCGCGCACCACGCGCGGCTTCGGCTATCGCGGCGTCGGCACCATGGAGTTCCTGTTCGAGGACGGGCAGTTCTACTTCATCGAAATGAACACCCGCCTCCAGGTCGAGCACACGATCAGCGAGATGATCACCGGCGTCGATCTGGTGCGCGAGCAGATCCGCGTCGCCGCCGGGGCGCCGCTCGGCTACACCCAGGGGGACATCCGCTTCCAGGGCCATGCCATCGAGTGCCGCGTCAACGCCGAAAACCCGGAGACCTTCATCCCGTCGCCGGGCAAGATCGACGGCTATCACGCGCCGGGCGGCCTGGGCGTGCGCGTCGATTCGGCGCTGTACGACGGCTACCGGGTGCCGCCGCACTACGACAGCCTGATCTCCAAGCTGGTGGTGCACGGCACGACGCGCAACGAGTGCCTGATGCGCCTGCGCCGCGCCATCGAGGAGTACGTGATCGGCGGCATCGACACGACGCTGCCGCTGCACGAGCGCATCATCGCCGAGCCGGACTTCATAAACGGCGCCTACGATATCCACTGGCTGGAACAGCTCATGGGGCTGAAGAAGTAGGACGCGCGCCACGCTTGTGCGCAGGACACGAACGCCGGCCTTTCCTTGCGGGGAGGCCGGCGTTCGTGTTCGTGCGCGTAGGGACGGGATTACTTCAGAACCGCCGTCTTCCCGCAGCGGTCGGCGACGTCCTTGCCGCAGGCGCGCGGGTTGAGGTCCTTGTCCAGGCAGACGCGCACCTCGCTCACCTCGCGGCGGTGGCAGACCACCGCAATCATGTCGGGCGTCAGGCCTGGGTTGGCTTCGGCGAACTTCGCCTCGACCTGCGCGGCGGGCACCGACAGGCCGTCCCCGGGCGTCGACAGCGCGGCGGGGACCTTCACCCTGGCGTGAGCGGTGCGCAGCTTGGCGAAGTAGTCGGCGGCCGAAAGCCCGGAGCAGGTGCCGTGGGAGCGCCATTGATGCAGGATCAGCCCGACGTCGGGCATCACGCCGAAGGTCTCGTCCACCACTGACTTGGGCACATTGCGCCCGGCGGCGCAGGAGCGCGGATAGCCGCCCTCGGCGAACTGCGGCCACAGCCCGTGCACCACCCAGCCGAAGCGCTTGCGGGGGCTGCACTGGTCGGAGTCGACGGCGTCGGCCTCGCGCGCGCAGTAGGCCGGCGACCAGGACAGGCTCAGCACGTAATAGTCGAAGGCGCCGGGCTCGGCCTTGCGCTGCGCTGCCGCCGAGCCGGGGTGCAGGAGGATTGCAACCAGAAGCGTCATTGCGGCGGCGATGGGCGTCCGCATCATTGTCTCCGCGGTGTTGTTGGTACGTTTGTCTCGAATACCATCGTGTCGCGCCGTGTGCACTGGGGCATCCAGCCGCGTACGGCCTTTCGACGGATCCGGCGCGACCCAGTAT
>JAEYPE010000029.1 GCA_023411035.1 Pseudomonadota bacterium | reverse complement strand
GCCCGTCCATCGCCATGTCCAGCGACGGGTCCAGGTTCAGCGCCCCGGCATAGGCGTTGGCCGCCCCGGCGACGTCGCCCAGGCTTTCCATCACCAGCCCGTAATTGGCCCACCAGACGGGGACCGTGGGATAGGCGGCAATGGCCCGCCCGATCAGGTCCAGCGCCTCGTCGAACCGCCCGGCCTGCGCCGCGACGAGTCCCTGGCGGTGAAGCCCGTCGGCCTCGTGCGGCGTCATCTGGGGCGGTGTCATGGCGATGCTTCCTGACAGGCTTATTCGGCGCGGCCGAGCTGGTCCATCAGCTCCCGCCACTCGCGCTTGGACAGGCCGCTGGTTTCCTGGGTCACGGCCTCGCCGGACAGCAGGCGCTTCACGACCTCCAGCCCGGTCTTCGACACATGGGTGCCGCCCAGCCGGTATTCGCTGAAGGCGTCGAACACGGCGGGGACCCAGCGCTTCACCACGTCCAACATGGCTTCCGCATAGACGCGGATCTCGTACTGGGCGTGCGGGTCGGCGCGCAGGCTGAGGAAATGCAGAAGGTTGTGGAGATCGACCTTCCAATACCATTGGGTGTAGTAGTTCAGCGTCAGGTTCATGCGCGCCAGTTCGCGCGCCAGCCCCTGGCGGCCCTCCTCGATGGTGGTGCCGTCCTCCCGCTGGTTCAGCATCTCCTCGTAATGAGCGTAGACGCTTTCCGAATCCTCGCGCAGCAGCTTCATCACCGCCGCGGCCTCTTCGCCCTGGAGGACGTCGCCGCGGCCCTGCCGGTTGACGACGGCCTGCGCGCCCAGGTTCTCGGGCGTCGGGATGTAGAATTCGCGGTCCAGGATGGAATAGCGCGCGGAGTATTCGTTCACGTTCGCCGTGCGGTGGCGAATCCACTGGCGCGCCACGAAGATCGGCAGCTTGACGTGAAACTTGATCTCGCACATCTCGAACGGGGTCGAGTGGCGGTGGCGCATCAGGTACTTGATGAGGCCGGCATCCTCCGTGACCTTCTTCGTGCCCTTGCCGTAGGACACGCGCGCCGCCTGGACGACGGCCGAATCGTCGCCCATGTAATCGACGACACGCACGAATCCGTGGTCCAGGACCTCGATCGGCTCATAGAGGATCTCCTCCAGGGCCGGAACGGTGGCGCGGCGGGTGGTGGCGGTGACGGCGCGCAGGCGGTCGATCTCGGCGCGCTGCTCGGGCGTGATCGGCATGGGGACTCCGGGAACTGAATGCGGGCGGCACTCTACGTCCGGGAGAAGGGACAGTCACGCCCTTCGCACGGCCCTGCCGTCAGAATCCGCGGCAACCCCTTTCCATCCTCGGACGAAGGGCCTATATTGGGTCCGTCGGCAGCCGCCGACTATGGCGATAAACGCCTTGCGGAATAAGCGTTGTGGACCCGGGGGCGGTACCCGGCGCCTCCACCAAACAAACCACCGGTCTCTCGGGCGTTGCCGTGGGGAGCGGGTTCGTTGGGGGCGAAATAGGATCGACACGCGTGGTAAAGGCATGGTCTTCGCTCGGCATGGTTCCGCCGTTATCGGGCCATTGCAATAGTTGCCAACGACAACGTTGCTCCGGTCGCCGTTGCCGCCTAACAGCGGTAACTGACCGAAATCAATCCCCGATGGGTAGCACCTGAGGGTGGGGCCGTGGGCCGCCTAGCAACAGAAGGCCCACACCTTACCTGTCTGGCGTTAAGGATCCGCCCAAGAATGCCGAGAGAGCAGTTGCGTTATGACCGCATGGTCGAGGCCGCCTTGCGTGGCGTCGTCCGTGACGCGCTCCGCCAGGTGACGGACCGCGGGCTCCCCGGCGACCATCACTTCTACCTGACCTTCCGGACGGGTTATCCGGGCGTCGACATCCCGGACTATCTGGCGTCGCAGTATCCCAACGAGATGACCATCGTCATCCAGTACCAGTTCTATGGGCTGGAGGCGCTGGACGACCATTTCGAGGTGACGCTGAGCTTCAACAACGTGCATGAGCGGCTGGTCATCCCCTACGCCGCCATCACCACCTTCGCCGACCCGTCGGAAAATTTCGCCCTTCAGTTCCAACCCGTTGAGCCCGCCGAATCGGCGGAGGTCGCCACCATGCCCGCGCGCGAGGCGTCGGAGAAGAAGGCTGCGGACGGCAAGGACGGGGTGAAGCCGGCCGTCGCGAAGCTCGCCAAATCCGAGTCGGACCAATCCGGCGAGGAGCCGAAGCGCGGCGAGGTCGTGGCGCTCGACGCCTTCCGCAAAAAGTAAACCCCATCGCTGCGGCCCCGGTCAGCGAACTCGTCCTTTTCCTGTGCGAGTCGCTGGCCCCGTTGGGCAGCGTGTCGGCACGCCGCATGTTCGGCGGCTATGCTCTCTATTGCGACGGCATCGTCTTCGCGCTGCTCGCCGACGACGTTCTGTATTTCAAGGCCGACGACGGCAACCGCCCCGATTACGAGGCGTTGGGCCTGCGCCCCTTCAAGCCCTTCGACGACAAGCCGACGGTCATGCCCTACTTCCCGCCGCCCGAATCGGCGCTGGACGACCCGGACGAATTGTTGCTCTGGGCGCGCCCGGCCCTGGCGGCGGCGATCCGCACCGCCGCCATCAGGAAGCCATCCCGCAGGAAAGCGAAAGCCTAAGCCCCTCAGATGTTTTCCGCCATGTGGGTGGAGGCGTTCTCCACCGGCGCGTTGCCGGCGCGCTGGCGGATCTGACGGGCGAAGCGTGCCGGGCTGGGCAGGTGGCTCAGCAAGCGCCCGGCGCGGCCCATGGCGGACATCGCCTTGCCCATGCTCATCACGTCGTTCAGGCGGCGGTCCACGAAGGCCCAGGTCTCCGCATGGCCTTCCGAACGGTCGTCCAGCCAATAGAAGGTGGCGGAACTGAGCACCGCGGCCAGTGTAGCGCGCTTGGTGTAGTGATTGAAGTCGGTGGCGGTGTCACCCGCCGCGAACCACATGGCGTCCACCGTGCGGTACAGCATGCTCAGCCCCAGGCCGAGATTCTGCGGCATGGCGAGGTAGGCGAGCAGACGGCGCTTGGCCTCCATGTGGGGCTCCAGCACCTCGAAATGGGTGCGGATGGCCAGCGCGATCTTCTCGCGCACCTTCATTTCGTCCAGCGGATGCTTGTCCAGCTCGGCCAGCATGCGGCGGTCGGTCCAGGCGCCGAAATGCTCCACCAGCTCCGGCACGCCGCCGGGAAAGGCACGGTGCATGGTGGCGCTGTCGTAGCCGGCCATCTGCGCGCCGTCGCGCAGCGCCTGAAGGCTCCAGCCGTCGAACACGATGTTGGGCAGCGTGGACAGCAGGATGTCGTCCCGCACCACGTCCATGTCCAGGGCAGCATCCATGTCAGTCTCTCCCCTCTTCCCGGCTCGAATCCTGTCGGACCAGCGCCTCGGCCAGATGATGCGCTTCGTCGTTGAACGCCAGATAGCGCAGATCGGTCATCCGGTCGATGTAAAGCACGCCGTCCAGGTGATCGCACTCGTGCTGGATCACGCGGGCGTGGAAACCCTCCGCCTCCCGTTCGATGGGCTGGCCGTCCAGCCCGCCGCCGCGGTAGCGGATTCGCGCGAATCGCGGAACGATGCCGCGCAGGTCGGGAATCGACAGGCAGCCTTCCAGGCCGAACAGCACGTCGTCTCCCAGCGGCTCGATGACCGGGTTGACGAGCGCCGTGGGCTCCACCGATTCGCCGCCGGACCGCTCGCCCGGCACCCGGAACACGATCATCCGCAGCGATTCGTGAACCTGCGGGGCCGCCAGCCCGACTCCGGGCGCGTCCAGCATGGTGTCGATCATGTCGGCGGCCAGCCGCCGGATGTCCGGGGCGGTCGGGTCGGGCACGGGGGCCGCTGCCTTGCGCAGCACCGGATGCCCCATACGGGCGATTTTCAACAGGGCCATGCCCTATTATCTGGGAGTTGCGGCCCGCCGGGCAACCATTTCACCCCCGCCTCGCCGCCCTGGAGAATCCGAAATGGAAAGACTCCGCTTCACAGACAGCCCGGTCCGTGCTACATAGTCACCCACACAAGGGGTGCGCCCGAAAGCGCATGCCTATCGCATGCCTGTTTGTTGCTTCATTGCAACTCGGCTCACTTGAAAGGGTGACGGTTAACGTGCAAGTTCTGGTCCGAGACAACAACGTCGATCAGGCCCTCCGCGCGCTGAAGAAGAAGATGCAGCGCGAGGGCATTTTCCGGGAAATGAAGCTGCGCCGGAACTACGAGAAGCCCTCGGAGAAGCGCGCGCGCGAGAAGGCTGAGGCGGTGCGTCGCACCCGCAAGCTGCTCCGCAAGCGTATGGAGCGCGAGGGCTATTAATTTCCGGGCGCGTTTCGCGCCGGATTGACAGGCGCGCTTCGGCGCGCCGGGCATCCATGCGCGTTCGCGCGCTTGCCCCTCTTGTGTCTTGCACCTGCCGCCCCGCGACTGCGCGTGGGCGGTTTTGGTGCATCTGCGGCGCCCTTCGCCGCACGAAGAAAGCCTGCAAAAAAGATTATGGGGAGGATCGCCAATGAGCGCATCCAAGGACATCCCGCGCGTCTCCGTGCCGGCGCTGCGCGCGCGTAAGGGCGGGGAGCCGATCGTCTGCCTGACCGCCTACACCACCCCGGTCGCCCGTCTGCTGGACCCGCATGTGGACCTGCTGCTGGTCGGCGACTCGCTGGGCATGGTGGTCTACGGCTTCGACAGCACGCTTCCCGTCACGCTCGATATGATGATCGCCCACGGCGCCGCCGTGGTGCGCGGCTCACGCCATGCCTGCGTGGTGGTGGACCTCCCCTTCGGCAGCTATCAGGAAAGCCCGCAGGTGGCCTTCCGCAACGCCGCCCGCGTCATGGCGGAGAGCGGCGCCCAGGCCGTGAAGCTGGAAGGCGGGCTGGAGATGGCCGAGACGGTCGCCTACCTGACCACCCGCGGCGTGCCGGTGATGGGTCATGTCGGGCTGCTGCCGCAGTCGGTCAACGCGCTGGGCGGCTACAAGGCGGTGGGCCGCGATCCGGAGTCGGCGGAGCGCATCCGCGCCGACGCCCGCGCCATCGCCGATGCCGGCGCCTTCTCCCTGGTCGTGGAAGGCACGATGGAGTCGCTCGCCCGCCAGATCACCGAGGACGTGACCGTTCCCACCATCGGCATCGGCGCCTCCCCCGCCTGCGACGGGCAGGTCCTGGTGTCGGACGACATGTTCGGTCTGTTCAGCGAGTTCCAGCCCAAGTTCGTGAAGCGCTACGCCCAACTCGGCGCCGCCATCGGCGAGGCCGCCGCGACCTACGCCGCCGAGGTGAAGGCCCGCAGCTTCCCGGCGCCGGAACACTGCTTCGGCGTGAAGAAGACGTAAAGACCCATTTCCCCGGAGAAAGCCGTGCGCCACCGCCTTTGCGGAGGCCGCGCGGCTTTCTTCGTTTCTGGGGGCATCAGGCCCCATCCACCACGATCATCCGGAAATCGGCGGCGTCCTTCCGCGCCTCCCGCGCCTTGCGGTATTCGGGGCTGTCGTAGAAGGCCTTGGCGGTGGCGTAATCCGGGAATTCCAGGATGACCACGCGGTTCGGCTGCCAGCCGCCCTCAAGCTCCTCCGCCTGACCGCCGCGGGCGATGAAACGCCCGCCGTTCCTGGCGACCGCCTCCGGCGTGAGCTTCTTGTACTCCTCGTAGGCCGTGGGATTCGTCACCGTCACGTCGGCGATGATGTAGGCGGGCATGGCGTCCTCTCTCCGTTTCCTTCAGGGCAAAAAAGAACCCTCGGGGCATCAGCATGCCCCGAGGGTTCGTTCTACGCCACACCGTTGAGGGTGCGGGTTACTCCATCGACTTCACGACCTCTTCGGTGACCTTCTTGGCGTCGCCGAACAGCATCATGGTGTTGGGGCGGAAGAACAGCTCGTTCTCGACACCGGCGTAGCCGGCGGCCATGCCGCGCTTGATGAAGAACACCGTC
>JAEYPE010000007.1 GCA_023411035.1 Pseudomonadota bacterium | reverse complement strand
AGGCTGGGGCGCGGCAGACTGAACCGGGGCCGGAGCGGGGGCGGGCGCCGCGGCGCGGGCTTCCCTCACCGGTTCCGTGCGGGGTTCGGCGGCACGGCGGGCGGGCTTCACCGGTGCCGGAGCATCGGAGGCCGCAACCGGAGCGGGAGCGGCGGGCGGCGCCTCCGCCGGCGCGTCCGGAGCGGCGGTGTCCGCAGCATCTTCGGCCACCACATCTTTTTCGCTGGCGGCCTCGGCCTTGCGGATGATGTAGGAAATGGCGCTCGGCGTGCATTCGAATTCACGCGCGATCGCCGACAGGGTTGCGCCGGTACGGTAGCGCTCAAGAATCTGCGGCCACGCCGATTGGGGGATTCGTCCGCGCTTCTTCGGAGCCTCCGGTTCGGGCCCGGTTTCTGCGTTCATTATGTCGCTCGGTTGCCAAAGTGAATTTTGAGTCATGCGTATGCTGCTTGGGCCGTATCGCGCGCCTTCTGACGCAGCGTCACGCGGGCGCGTGCACGAGCATCACGTCAGGAGCCGTTTTTGCATGCGATGTTGTCGGTGCCAATGAATATCGGGAACTCGCTGGGAAAATGCCAGAAGAACTTTGCGCCGCATGGAAAAATTGCGCTTAGGCGGGTTGCCGGAGCCATAGTCCGAAGGCCGGATCGCGCCGTGGTGATCGGTTCGAGCGAACCGCATAGAAACATTTGCGGAGAAGGATTTTAAAAAAACGCCTTTTCACGAATCGGTCATGCGGAGAGCGGTTGCAAAGCGGTTTGAAAATCCTCGGCGGTCCGGAATGCGTTGCGGAGCGTTCTGTTGTCAGGATGCGCCATTCGCAGGCGCGTGCTGTCCGACTGGCGGAGTTCATTCATGCCGCATTCCACCGATCGTTTCCGGCGCCTGTCCAGCTATGCCCGTTGGCAGGCGAGGCTGAAATTTGGATCTGCATCACGATTGACGGCGTCCGCCGCGCCCGCGGGTCTTGTCGCCGCGCTTCTGGCATTGTCCGGGCCGGTTTTCGCGCAGGATGCGGGCGGGGCGACACCGGCCGCACCGCCGCTGGCGTCCCTTCTGCCGCCGAACGCGCCCCCGACCTTTGCCGACCTTGCGGAAAAGCAAGTGGACGCGGTGGTCTTCATTTCCGCCACGCAGGCGGCCCCGCAGGGCGGCCCGCAGGCGGGACCGCGCGGACAGGAACTGCCCGACTTTCCGCCGGGATCGCCCTTCGAGGAATTCTTCCGTGAATTCCGCGACCGCCAGCGCGGCCAGCCGCAACAGCAGCAGCCACCGCGCCCGATGGCGGCGCTGGGGTCCGGCTTCATCATCGACCGGGCGGGTTTCGTGGTCACCAACGGCCATGTGGTGTCCGAAGCGGCCGAGATTTCCGTGACCACGCATGACGGCACGAAACTGCCGGCGAAGGTCGTCGGGGTGGACGGGCCGACCGACCTCGCCGTCCTGAAGGTCGACAGCAAAAAGCCGCTGGTGGCCGCGCCCTGGGGCGACAGCGAGGCGGTGCGGGTCGGCGACTGGGTGGTCGCCATCGGCAATCCCTTCGGCCTCGGCGGCTCGGTGACGGCGGGAATCCTCTCCGCGCGCCAGCGCGACATCCAGCAGGGGCCGTACGACGACTATCTCCAGACCGACGCCTCCATCAACCGGGGCAATTCCGGCGGTCCGCTCTACAATCTGAACGGCGAGGTGATCGGCATCAACACCGCCATCTATTCGCCGACCGGCGGGTCGGTGGGCATCGGCTTCGCCATACCGTCCTCCGTCGCGCGTCCGGTCATCGAGCAGTTGCGCGACCATGGGCAGGTGCGCCGCGGATGGCTGGGCGTACAGGTGCAGAGCTTGACCCCGGACATCGCCGAAAGCCTGGGCATGCAGGAACCGGCGGGCGCGCTGGTGACCAGCGTGTCTCCGGAAGGCCCGGCGGGGAAGGGTGGGGTGCGCCAGGGCGACGTCATCACCCGATTCAACGGCAAAGCCATCGAGCATATTCGTGAACTGCCACGGATCGTCGCGGCGACGAAGATCGGCTCCTCCGTTCCGCTGGAACTGCTGCGGGAGGGCAAAGCGGAAACCTTGACCGTCACCGTGGGCGAGTTGGAACCGCGGGAGCAGGTCGCCCTCTCCGGTTCTAGCGGAGCGCCGCGTCCGGAAACGGCGGTCGATAGCAAGACGGTTCTCGGCCTGACCCTGTCGCCGCTGACCCCCGGCCTGCGCGACAGCTTCGCGATCAATCCGGACGTGGAAGGCGTGGTGGTGACCGAAGTGGGGGATTCCAGCGCCGCCAGTGAGCGCGGGATCGAGGCCGGCGACGTGATCGTGGAAGCCGGGCAGGTGCCGGTGAAGACACCGGAGGATCTGAAGCGTCTGGTGGATGACGCGCGCAGCCAGGGGCGCAAGACCGTGCTGATGCTGTTCAGCCGCGACGGCGACCTGCGGTACGTGCCGATGCCCGTCGAAGACCGGAAGGGCTGAGGGCGGCGGGACGCGGTCCCAACCTTTTCCTCTACCGTTTGCCGGGCGGCGGGAGTAATTTGCCCGCCACTTGGCGAATGGGATTAATCCAGTGAGTGTAGATTCCGAGGGCCGTCCGCCCGTGCGGCTGTCGGTCGTGGTTCCGGTCTTCAACGAAGCCGAAAACGTCCTTCCGCTCCTTGAAGAGATCGAGCGCGCCCTGTCGCCCGCCGACGTTCTGGGCCGCGCCTTCGAGGTGATCTATGTGGACGATGGTTCCAGCGACGACACGCTGGTGCGGCTCGCACCGGTGGTTGCCGCGGGCCGCCTGCGGCTCGTCCGTCATGTCCGCCGCTCCGGGCAGAGCGCCGCCGTGCGCACCGGGGTGAAGGCGGCGCGCGGGGAGTGGGTGGCCACCCTCGACGGCGACGGACAGAACGACCCCGCCGATATCCCCGCCCTGTTCGCCCTGGCCGCCAAGGGCGGTCCGGACGCTCCGGTGATGGTCGGCGGCCTGCGCCAGAAGCGCCAGGACACGCTGTCCAAGCGGCTGGCCTCGCGCTTCGCGAACGCGGTGCGGCAGTCCTTCCTTCAGGACGGCTGCACGGACAGCGGCTGCGGGCTGAAGCTGTTCCGGAGGGATGCCTTCCTCGATCTGCCCTTCTTCGGGGCGATGCACCGCTTCCTTCCCGCCCTGTTCCGGTCGCACGGCCATCCGGTGGCCTATGTGCCGGTCAACCATCGTCCGCGGGAACGCGGCGTCTCCAAATACACCAATTGGCGCCGCGGCCTGATCGGCGTTGTCGATCTTCTGGGCGTCTATTGGCTGAAGCGGCGCACCGCGCTGTCGCCTGCGGTCGAAGACCGCTGAACCGTCCCGAAGCCGGTTGCCGCCCGATGCTCGAACGCGTCATCGCCTGGTACCAGAGCCAAAGCACCGCCGACCTGATCTGGGTCGGCGTCGGCTTTTTCGCGCAGGCGCTTTTCATGATGCGCTTCGTCGTCCAGTGGATCGCCAGCGAGCGCGCCCGGCGCAGCATCGTGCCGGACCTCTTCTGGTATTTCTCCATCGGCGGCGGGGTTCTTCTCTTGGCCTATTCGATCCAGCGGGGTGATCCGGTGTTCATGTTCGGACAAGGGCTGGGCCTCATCATCTATTCCCGGAACCTCTATTTCGTCTGGAACAACCGCCGGAAAGGCGGAGCGGACGGCAGCGCGGCGGGCACGCCGTGAGCGCGGCTTCCGCCCCCTCCGCCAGCCGGCTGCCGGTCCTGGCCTATCTGCTCCTGGCGGTGCTCAGCGTCCTGCTGTTCCTGCCGGGATTCTTCGACCTGCCGCCCTTCGACCGGGACGAGGCGCGCTTCGCCCAGGCGTCCCACCAGATGCTGGAAAGCGGCGACTTCGTGGACATCCGTTTCCAGGACGAGGCGCGCCATAAGAAGCCGGTCGGCATCTACTGGCTCCAGACCGCGGCGACGCGGCTGGTGGCCGGACCAGGGGAGATGCCCAAGGAGATCTGGACATTCCGAATCCCGTCCCTGATCGGCGCGGTGCTGGCGGTTCTGGCGACGGCCTGGACCGGTGCCCGGATGTTCGGCGGAACGGTGGGCTTCCTCGCCGGGGTGATGATGGCCTCCTGCGTCGTGCTGGGTGTGGAAGCCCGCATGGCGAAGACCGACGCGGTGCTGCTCTCCACCATCGTGATCGGTCAGGCGGCGCTTGCCAGCCTCTACCTGAACCGCCATGCGGAACGCTCCGGCTGGGCGGCGCCGCTCGCCTTCTGGGTCGCCGCCGGGGTGGGAATCCTCATCAAGGGCCCCATCGTCCTTCTGGTGTCCGGCACGACCGCTCTGGTGCTGGCGGTGCTGGACCGCCGCGCCGGCTGGCTGAAGCGGCTGCGCCCGCTGGTGGGCCTCGCCATTGTGCTGGCCATCGCGGCGCCCTGGCTGGTCGCCATCACGGTGAAAACCAAAGGCGCCTTCTTCGCTGAATCGGTCGGCCACGACATGATGGGCAAGGTGGTCAGCGGACAGGAGGCCAAGGGCCTGCCGCCCGGCTATTATCTGGGCACCTTCTGGGTGACCTTCGCGCCCTGGTCCTTCCTGGCGTTGCTGGCTGTTCCCTGGGTGTGGATGCACCGCAAGGCGACCGGGCCGGCGGCGGACGCCGTGCGCTTCTGCGTCGCTTGGATCGTGCCGAGTTGGCTGGTGTTCGAGGCGGTGCCGACCAAGCTGCTTCACTACACGCTGCCGGTTTTTCCGGCCATCGCCATCCTGACCGCCGCCGCGGCGCGCGAGCATTTCCTGCGCCGCGCGGAGGCACAGCGCCGGGTCCTGTTCACCGTTGCCACCGCCCTGGGAGCCATCGGTTTCGGCGCCTTGACCATAGCGGTCGCGGTGATTCCCTATCTGGTGGACCAGCGCGTCGATCCGGTGGCGGTCGCCATGCTGCCGGTGGTCCTGGTGCTGTACGCGCTGGCTGTACGCCTGTTCGCCCAGCGGCGGGAATCCGCGGGTTTCGCGGCGGGCGTGGCCGCGGCGGCGGTGCTGTACGCGGGCACCTACGGCGCGGTTCTGCCGGCCATCGACGGGGTGTGGATCAGCCGGCAGGCCGCGCGTACGGTCGCGGCGGTCCGCCCTTGCGCCGACAGCGTGGTCGCCTCCGCCGGCTATTCGGAGCCGAGCCTCGTGTTCCTGCTGGGGACCGGCACGCGCCTGACCCACGGGGCGGACGCCGCCGCGCATCTGGCCGGCAACCCGGCCTGCGGGCTGGCCCTGGTCACCGGGCGGGAGGAGGCGGAGTTCCGCGCCGCGCTGAAGGGAGCGGAGCCGGTGCAACTCGGCCAGTTCTCCGGTTTCAACTACAACACCGGCAAGCGGCTGACCCTGACGCTTTACGGTGCGCCCCGGCCCTGATGAGGCCGCCGCACGCACATGAACTTTTCGGCAAGCCGTCCCCCTCCCGACGCCGCGGTGGGGCGGCATCGGAGGGGCCACGGGCTGGGTAACCCGCCTCCCCCCTGGACGTGCGCCGCGGCATCCGGCGGAATCCGCCTTCCACACGCAGAAGGATGGAAGGCCGCCGCGTCATGCTGCGAACGATGACTGTTGCGACCCTCGCGGTGCTGGCCTTTGCCGCACCCGCCGAAGCGCAGAGACAGGAATATCCCTCCTGGGTGTATGAGGAGATGGTCCCGACCGGCCCCCACATGCGCCGTATGGAGGAAGCCCAGCCGGTTCCCGGCCCGCGCCCGTCCCATTGGGGCGCGATGGGCAACGGTGAGCAGTTCCGCGCCGGATCGCGCGGTTACGGCACCGACCCGGCCCGCGCCACGCCCTCCTACTCCCGCAGCAATTCGCTGACCCCTCCGGTCCGCGATGGGCGTGGAGCGGCGCCGACGGCGCGCCGGGGAGGAGGGGACGACGTGCCCGGAACGCCGCGCGAGGTGACGCTCAACCCGGAATACACCTTCCAGCGCTAGCGGCCTCCTCGGGACGCCACAGCCATGCGGCGCCCCGGACCCCGCTGGAATCGCCATGGACGGCGCGGCGGACGGGCGTGTCCACACTGTCGGAGAAGGTCCAGCGGGCGATGGCCGGGGGGAG
>JAEYPE010000258.1 GCA_023411035.1 Pseudomonadota bacterium | reverse complement strand
TCCCAGTCGTACAGGACGGCGCGCGGCAGAACGGGCGGACGGTCGATCACGGCGGCGGTCACGACACCCTCCCGGCCACATAATCCAGATAGGCTTGCCGCAGCGTCGTGGCGACCGGCCCTGGCCTGCCCTCGCCCACCGGCTTGCCGTCGATGCGGGTCACCGGCAGCGCGAAGGTGCCGGCGGAAGACACGAACGCCTCGCTGGCGGCGAGCGCCTCCTCCACGGTGAAGCTGCGCTCCTCCACCGGAATGCCGCGCTCGCGGGCCAGCCGCAGAAGCGACAGGCGGGTGATGCCGTTCAGAATCTTTTCCGATGGGGCGCGGGTCACCAGAACGCCGTCCCGCGTGACGATCCAGGCGTTGGAGGACGAGCCCTCCGTCACCGTGCCGTCCGGGTCGATCAGCCACGCCTCGTAGGCGCCCGATTCGGCGGCCTGCTGCTTCGCCAGGACCGGAGCCAGCAGCCCCACGGTCTTGATGTCGCGGCGGCCCCAGCGGATGTCGGGCACGGTGACGACGGCCACGCCCTTCTCAAGCTGTTCCGGTTTGGCGAAGGCGGTGACGCGCTTCACGGTCATCACCAGGGTCGGCGAGGTGTCCGCGGGGAATTTGAAGTCGCGCGGGGCCACGCCGCGGGTGACCTGGATGTAGAGCGAACCGTTGACCACGCCGTTCCGCCGCACCAACTCGCGGGCGATCATCGTCACGACGCGCGGGGGCGCGGGCCAGCCCATGCGCAGTTCCGACAGGCTGCGGCCCAGACGCTCCATATGGCCATCCAGGTCCGCGAAGCGCCCGTCGAGGAGGGTGACCACCTCATAGACGCCGTCGGCGAACTGAAAGCCGCGGTCTTCCACATGGACCGCCGCCTGCCGGTGCGGCAGGTAGCGGCCGTTGACGTATGCCCATCGAGCCATGGATGTTCTTTTGGTTGGTAGCCAAAACGATACGGGAGACGATCAGAAAAATTCAAGCCGGACGGCGAACATCTTCTCCACCTTCTTCACTTGGCCGGCGGTGGCGAGGATGATGACGCGGTCCTTCGGGCGGATCACCGTGTTGGGGCGCGGGATGATGACCTCGTCGCCGCGCACGATGGCCCCGACGATGACGCCGGAGGGCAGGTTCACCTCCCGCAGGGGCGTGTTGACCACCGCGGAGGTTTCCAGCGCCTCCGCCTCGATCACCTCGGCGAAGCCGTCGCGCAGGCTGTGCACCGCGCGGATGCGGCCCCGCCGGACGTATTGGAGGATGTTGGAAACCGTGATGGCGCGCGGGCTGACCACCGCGTCGATCCCCAGCGGCGACACCAGAGAGCCGTAGGACGCCTTGTTGATCAGGGTGATGGCGCGTTTCGCCCCGTGCCGCTTGGCGAGGAGCGAGGACAGGATGTTGCCCTCGTCGTCGTTGGTCACGGCGACCACCGTTTCGGTGGCGCGGACGTTGGCTTCCTCCAGGATCTCCGGGTCCAGCCCGTCGCCGTGCAGCACCATGGTGCGCGAAAGCTGCTGGGCCACGAATTGGGCGCGGGTGCGGTTTACTTCGATGATGCGGACGGCGACATGGGGGTATTTCGCCTCCAGTTCCTCCGCCAGACAGAGGCCGATGTTGCCGCCGCCCAGGATGATGATCCGGCGGGCCTCCACCTCCTCATGGCCGAAGGCGGCCATGGAGCGGCTGAGATGGCGGTTGTCGCAGACGAAATACACCTCGTCGCCGGGCAGCATGTGGTCGTCGCCGCCCGGAATGAAGGAGCGGTCGTCGCGGATGATCGCCACCACCTCCAGCCCCAGATCGGGAAACAGGCCGGTCAACTGGCGCAGCGGCGTGTGCAGCACCGGGCAGCTTTCCGTGCAGAGCACGCCGACCACGCGGACCTTGCCGTCGGCCAGCGGGATCATGTCGAAGGCGCCCGGCACCTGGAGCCGGCGGGCGATGGCCCGCGCCACCGCGATCTCCGGCGAGATGATGACGTCGATCGGCATGTGATCGCGGCTGAACAGGTCCGCCCAGATCGGCTTCAGATAGCTCTGGTTGCGGACGCGGGCGATCTTGGTCGGCACCTTGAACAGGGCGTGCGCCACCTCGCAGGCGACCATGTTGATCTCGTCGGCCTGGGTGACCGCGATGATCATGTCGGTCTCGCCCGCCCCCGCCGCCTCCAGCACGTCGGGGTGGGAGGCGTGGCCGACCATGGCCTGAACGTCCAGCGTGTCGCTGATCCGCTGGATGAGTTCCGGCGAATGGTCGATCACGGTGACGTTGTTGCCCTCCGACGCCAGATAGCGCGCGATGTTCGAGCCGACCTGCCCGGCTCCGCATACGATGACCTTCACGGCCTTCCACCCTTCCCCGCCCGCCTCACTCGACGAACAGCTTGCCCTTTTCGTTGCCGTGGACGCCCAGCGACTTCAGCTTGCGGTGCAGGGCGGAGCGTTCCATCCCCACGAAGGAGGCGGTGCGGGAGATGTTGCCGCCGAAGCGGGTCACCTGGGCCAGCAGATATTCGCGCTCGAACACCTCGCGGGCCTCGCGGAGCGGCAGGCCCATGATCTCGCCGCCCTTGTCCCATTTCAGGACGGTCGGGGTGATGGCACCGATTTCCGGCGGAAGCTGGTCGGCGCGGATCGGCTCCTTCGGGTCGCCCTGCGCCATGATGAGCAGCCAATCCACCACGTTGCGGAGCTGGCGCACGTTGCCCGGCCAGTCATAGGCCTGGAGCGCCGCCATGGCGTCCTCGCCGAACTCGCGCGCCGGCAGGCCGGCGGCTTCGGCGGAACGCTGCATGAAGTGGCGGGCCAGCAGGGGAATGTCCTCGCGCCGTTCGGCCAGCGACGGCACCCGGATCGGCACGACGGCCAACCGGTAGAACAGGTCCTGGCGGAAGCGGCCCTGCTCGATCTCCGCCTGGAGATCGCGGTTGGAGGTGGCGACGACCCGCACGTCCACTTCGACCCGCTGGCCGCCGCCGACGCGCTCGAACACCTGTTCCTGCAAGGCGCGGACGATCTTGCCCTGGGTTTCCAGCGGCATGTCGGCCACCTCGTCCAGCAGCAGCGTGCCGCCGTGCGCCTGTTCGAAGGTGCCGATCTTGCGACCCGGCCCGTCCACCCCGGCCTCCGTCCCGAACAGCTCCATCTCCAGCCGGTCGGGGCGCATGGTGGCGCAGTTCAGCCCGACGAAGGGACCGCCGTTGCGGCGCGACCGCGCATGGATCAGGCGGGCTACCACCTCCTTGCCGGAGCCGGCGGGGCCGGTGATGAGGACGCGGCTGCCGGTGGGGGCCACCTTCTCGATGCTCTGGCGGACGTGGCCGACCGCGGTCGAACGCCCGATCAGTTCCACCTCGCCGCCGGCCCGCAGCTTCAGCTCCTCGTTCTCGCGCTTCAGCCGGGCCGCCTCGATGGCGCGGTCCACCATCAGCAGCAGCCGGTCGGCCTTGAAGGGCTTCTCGATGAAGTCGTAGGCGCCGATCTTGATGGCCGACACGGCGGTTTCGATGTTGCCGTGGCCCGAGATCATGATGACCGGCAAATTCCGGTGGTCGCGCATGAGCTGTTCGAGAATCTGCAACCCGTCCAGCCGGCTGCCCTGGAGCCAGATGTCGAGGACCACAAGGCTGGGCCGGCGCGCGGCGACCTGCGCGAACGCCTGATCGGCGTCCGCGGCCTCGCGCGTCTTCATGCCTTCGTCGTTCAGGATGCCGGCGATCAGCATCCGGATGTCCGCTTCGTCGTCGACGATCAGAATGTCATGCGCCATGGGCTGCCTGCCTCTTCTCTCCGCCGGTCTCCGCCGGTGTGGCGATGCCGATGTTGGCCGTGTTGGGGATGACCAGACCGACGCGCGCCCCACCGCCCTCGCGGTCCTCCAGGGTCAGCACGCCGCCATGGTCCTCCATGATCTTCTTGACGATGGCGAGCCCCAGTCCCGTGCCCTTGGTCCGCGTCGTCACATAGGGCTCGGTCAGCCGGTCCCGCTCCTCGGTGGGCAGGCCCTTGCCGTTGTCCTCCACGATCATGGCGATGCGCTCGGCATCGGCATCGATCCGGATGGAGACATGGCCGGGCGGCAGTTCGGCACCGTCCGCGGGCGCCGGGCGCCCTTCGATGGCGTCCGCCGCGTTCTGCAGCAGGTTGGTCAGCGCCTGGCTGATCTGGCGGCTGTCGCAGGGCACGGTCAGCGGCCCCTGCGGAAGCGACATCTCGAACTTGATCTTCCCGCTGTGCGCGCTGGATTGCAGGAACACCGCCTGCCGGACGAGATCGTTGAGGTTGCAGGGCTTCATCACCGCCTGCGGCATGCGCGCGAAGGCCGAGAACTCGTCCACCATGCGCCGGATGTCGTCCACCTGCCGGACGATGGTGTCCGTGCACATGGTGAAGACCTCGGTGTCGCTGGTGATTTCCTTCAGGTACTTGCGGCGCAGCCGTTCGGCGGAAAGCTGGATCGGCGTCAACGGATTCTTGATCTCGTGGGCGATGCGTCGGGCCACGTCGGCCCAGGCCGCCTTGCGCTGGGCGGAAACCAGTTCGGTGATGTCGTCGAAGGTCACGACATAGCCGCGGATCTCCCCGCCGCCGCGCCCCTCGGTGGAGATGCGGACCAGCAGGGTCAGCGGAGTCGTGCCGGGACGGCGGATCTGGATCTGGTCCTGAACCACCCGGCCCGGGCGGCCCGGCGCGTGGGCCAGAAGCTCCCCCATCTCCGGCGACAGGTCGGCCAGTTTCTCCCCGATCATGCTTTCCGGGTCTTCGACGCCCAGAAGCCGCGCGGCGGAGAAGTTGGGCAGGGTGATCCGCCCCTCCCCGTCCAGGCCGATCACGCCCGCGGACACGCCGCCCAGCACCGTTTCCGTGAAGCGGCGGCGCTCGTCGATCAGGCGGTTGGCGGACAGAAGCTCATGCCTCTGGCTTTCGATCTCCGTGGTCATGCGGTTGAAGGCGCGCGACAGCAGGCCCAACTCGTCCTCCGCCGGGGGTTCGGTCACGCGGACGGTCAGGTCACCGGCGCGCACCCGCTCCGCCGCGCCGATCAGCGCGCTGATGGGCCGCGCCAGCCGCGTGGCGAAGATCAGGCCGGCCCACACCGCGGCCAGCAGCAGCAGCAGCGCCACGACGAGGAAGATCAGGGTGAAGGTGATCTGAAGGCTGCCGCGCTGGCTCTCCAGCGCCCCGAACTCCCTCACCGCCCCTTCCGCGGAGGCCATGTGGGAGAGCACACGCGGCTCCACCATGCGCCCGACATAGAGATAGGTGTCGGCGAAGCGGTCCAGCCGGACCAGGGCGCGCACCCGGTCGTCGTTCTCGCTGACGATCATCGCCACCTCGCCCCGGCGGGCGGTGGCCAGCTTGTCGTCGGGGATCGGGTCGAACTCCAGCGCGAAGGTGTAGCCGGCGCGCGCGATGATGGCGCCGGTCGTCCCGTTGAAGACGATGGCCTCCGACAGGGCGCGCAGCATCGCCTGGGTGGCGACCACCTGCTCGAACCGCTCCGGATCGCTGGCGAGCCGCGCCGCCTCCTGGTTCAGGTCGTTCGCCATGGCGAGCGCGTCGGCGCGGATGTTCTGCTGGTGCTCGTGCAGATAGGCGCTGGCGACCGCCAGGGATTCGTTCACCGCGGTGCGCACCCGCTCGCTGAACCAGGATTGCACACCGACGTAGAAGAAGACCGTGGAGAAGATGGCCATGATGATGGCCGGCGCGATGGCCAGAAGGCTGAACACCGCCACCAGTCGCACATGCATCTGCGACCCGGCGAGGCCGCGCCGCCGCCCGATCCACAGATAGACGATGCGCCGGGCGATCAGCACGCCGAGCAGCAGGAGGAGCGCCAGATCCAGCGTCAGCAGCAGCGTGACGGTGCGCGGGTTGGTTTCCCCGAAGGGCGCGCTTTCCGTCAGCGCCGTGTAGGTCGCGAAGCCCGCCACGAGGGCGGCCAGCGACAGCGCGAAGGCAAGCCGCTTCGCCAGCCCGACTCGGGTTGCCCAGCGAAGGAACTGCTGCCAAAGCGGCGTGGCGGTCTCAGGGGGTGTGGGTGACATCAATCCAGCAACCAGTCTGTTGCCAGAATGATACACGAGCTGTTGCCGCCCTGCCAAGCGGCAACCCCTCTGCCTTTCGAACAGTCCCTATGGACCACTGCCAAAGGCAGAGGGGTCCTAAGTCTGTCGCAAAAAAGGCACTCTGTGGGAATGAGGAGACGCCGGGCTTGTCCGCCCGGCGCCGGATCACTTCAGTCCACGCACAACCTGGATGTCCAGATCGCGGATTTTCTTGCGCAGCGTGTTGCGGTTGAGGCCGAGAAGCTGCGCCGCCTTGATCTGGTTCCCTCGCGTGGCCGAGAGGCTGAGCGCGATCAGGGGCCGTTCCACCTCGCGCAGAACCCGGTCGTACAGGCCGTTGGACGGCATACCGTCCTTGTGCGCGGCGAAATAGTCCTTCAGATGCCGCTCGACGGCGGCGGACAGGCCCTCGCCCTGCGGTTCCTCCACCGGCTGGGCGGCGGGTGTGGCGTCGGCAAGCTCCGCCTCCACAACGTCCAGGCTGATGACCTCCTGCGAATAGAGCGCGGCGAGACGGCGGACGAGGTTCTCCAGTTCGCGCACGTTGCCCGGCCAGCGGTAGCGCTTCAGCCGGTCCATGGCGGGCTGGTCGATGCTCTTCACCGGCAGGCCCTGGGCCTGGCACAGGTTCAGGAAGTGTCGGACCAGCAGCGGCACGTCCTCCGTACGCTCGCGCAGCGGCGGCAGGCGGATGGGGACGACGCACAGGCGGTAGAACAGGTCCTCGCGGAACAGGCCCTGGCGGATCAGAGTACGCAGGTCGCGGTGGGTCGCGGCGACGATGCGTACGTCCGTCTTGATGGGCGTACGCCCGCCGACGGTGGTGTACTCCCCCTCCTGGAGCACGCGCAGCAGGCGTGTCTGCGCCTCCAGCGGCATGTCGCCGATCTCGTCCAGGAACAGGGTGCCGCCCTGCGCTTGCTCGAACCGGCCCGTGGAGCGGTTGGTGGCGCCGGTGAAGGCACCTTTCTCGTGGCCAAACAGCTCGGACTCGATCAGTTCGCGCGGGATGGCCGCCATGTTGATGGCGACGAAGGGGCCGTTGCGGCGCTTGCCGTAATCGTGCAGCGCGCGGGCGACCAGTTCCTTGCCGGTGCCCGACTCGCCCGTGATGGTCACGGTCAGGTCGGTGCCCATCAAACGGGCAAGGACGCGGTAGATCTCCTGCATGGCCGGGGACCGGCCGATCAGGGGAAGCTGCTCGTCCGACTCCCCGGCGTCGGCCGGCAGTGCCGCAGGCGGGGTGTTGGAGTTCAGCGCCCGTTCGACGACGGAGACCAACTCCTTCAGGTCGAAGGGCTTCGGCAGATACTCGAAGGCGCCGCGCTCCGCCGCCTTGACGGCGGTGATCAGCGTGTTCTGCGCGCTCATCACGATGATGCGCAGGTCGGGCCGGATCTTCTTGATCCGCGGGATCAGGTCCAGGCCGTTCTCGTCGGGCATCACCACGTCGGTGATGATGAGATCGCCCTGCCCGTCCGCCACCCAGCGCCAGAGCGTGGAGGCGTTGCCGGTGGTGCGTACTTCGTGGCCGAGGCGGGCAAGCGCCTGGGTCAGCACGGTGCGGATGGCACGATCGTCGTCCGCAACCAGAATCGTGGCTGCGCTCATCCGACGCTCCCTCGAATGCTTCTGGCCGGTGCAGGATCGCCGCTCATCTGCGCTTCATCGTACATGGGTAGCGAGACCTTGAAGACGGTGCGGCGCGGCTGGCTGTCAAACTCGATGACTCCGCCGTGATCGCCGATGATTTTCGCCACCAATGCAAGACCAAGGCCAGTTCCGTTGACCTTCGTCGTGATGAAGGCGTCGAACAGGTTGGAGCGCAAATCTTCGGGTATGCCGTCCCCATTATCCTGAACGGACACCAGCAAAGGCAGATGCAGGCGGGTGTCGCCGCCCGGCAGAGCCATGCGCACCCCGTGCTGATAGGATGTGCTGAGAATGATCTCGCCGCCCACATCCGGGGCAGCTTCTGCCGCATTTTTAATCAGGTTGAGGAAAATCTGGATGAGTTGGTCGCGGTTCCCATAAACCGGCGGCAGGGACGGGTCGTACCGCTCGATGAAGCGGATGCTCCGCGCGAAGCCGCTTTGCGCCACCTTGCGGACATGCTCCAGCACCGTGTGGATGTTCACCGCCCCACGTTCCAGCGGGCGCTGGTCGGAGAAGACCTCCATCCGGTTGACCAGGGCGACGATGCGGTCCGCCTCGTCGCAGATCAGCCGAGTCAGCACCCGGTCGGACTCGCTGCAGTTCTCTTCCAGAAGCTGGGCCGCGCCGCGGATGCCGGACAGCGGGTTCTTCACCTCGTGCCCCAGCATCGACGCCATGGCGGTGACGGAGCGGGCTGAGTTCCGGTGGGTCAGCGAGTTGTCGATCTTGCGGGCCAGCGTGCGTTCGTTGACCGTGACCAGCACATGGTCGGCGGGCTCGCCCAGGGCGGTGACCCGCACGGTGACGTGATGCGGGCCGATGCGCGGCGTGTCGATGACGACGCCTTCCTGCGAGGCGCGGTTCCGGCCCTGCTGCACCTGCTCGATCAACTGGCTGACCGGGCTGTTGGGCGGCAACAGGTCGGCCAGCGGCATGCCTTCCATCATGGCGGCGGACAGGCCGAAGAACTCCTGCCCCTCCAGATTCACGTAGCGGATGAGGCCGGCGCCATCCACGACCATCACCGGGTCCGGCAGCGCGTTCAGCACCACGGACGGGTCGATGCAACTGCGGACGGGGCGGTAGGAGGTGGAAGGCGCAGGCGACCGTGACGGGCGGCGGGACAACGGGGCAGCAGCGGATGTTCGGGCCATCAGGCGGCCATCCTTTCGATCGCCGGGGCGTAGAAGTCGCGGATGAACCCGCGCACTTGTTCGGGATCGGACATGCGGTTGACCTCCGACCGGAATTCGGCGGAGCCGCGCAGGCCCGAGGAGTACCAGGACACATGCTTGCGGGCGACGCGCAGCCCGCCTTCCACACCGTAATGGGACAGCATGGCGTCGTAATGTTCCAGCAGCGTGTCGAGCTGCCGGTGCAACGGCGGATCGGGCAGCCGTTCGCCGGTGCGCAGATAGTGCATCACCTGGGCGGGGAACCAGGGGCGCCCATAGCTGCCGCGCCCGATCATCACCCCGTCGGCGCCGGATTCCGCGAGTGCGCGGTCCACGTCGTCGAAGGTCGCGATGTCGCCATTCACCACCACCGGGATCGACACCGCGTCCTTCACGGAGCGGACGAAGGCCCAGTCGGCGGTGCCGTTGTAGAACTGGTCGCGGGTGCGGCCGTGCACGGTGACCAGCTTGATCCCGCACTCTTCCGCGATGCGGGCCAGCCGGGGCGCGTTCAGGCTCGTCTCGTCCCAGCCCTTGCGCATCTTCAGCGTCACGGGGATGGAGACGGCCTTCACCGTGGCCTCCAGGATGCGGGCGGCGAGCGCCTCGTCCCGCATCAGGGAGGAACCGGCGTGGCCGTTGACCACCTTTTTCACGGGGCAGCCGAAATTGATGTCGATGATGGCGGCGCCGCGGTCCTCGTTGAGCTTCGCGGCTTCGGCCATCACCTCCGGCTCGCAGCCGGCAAGCTGGACCGCCATGGGGAACTGCTCCGGCTCGCATTCCACCATGCGCAGGGTCTGCCGGTTCTCGCGGATCATCGCCTGGCTCGCGACCATTTCGGACACGACCAGCCCGCAGCCCGATTGTTTCACCAGCCGCCGGAACGGCAGGTCGGTGACGCCGGACATAGGGGCGAGGATCACCGGACCCTCAAGCGAGATGGTGCCGATTTGGATGGTCATGTTCACCTGCCCACGGGATGGGCATATCAGCTATGTGATGAGAATTTGTGCACGGTAGCACAGCGTTTCGGCATGTTGCAAGCGCACAACCCGTGTGTCCCACAGTGGTTGCCATGCGCCGGGGCTAGCTCAGCAGGACGTCGGTGACGAACTTCACGCCCGGATAGGCGAGCGTCAGCAGAAGATAGGCAATCAGCACGAGACGCGCCGCCATCCGCCCGCGCACGCCGGTGCGGGCATGTGCCAGCAGCAACCCGCCGATGACGACGAAGCTGGCGACGGACAGCAGAGTCTTGTGGTCCGCGCGCAGCAGGACGCCGTTTTCGTAATAGAGCACCGCCATTCCCGTGGCGAGACCGGCGCCCAGAACCGTCTCCGACGCGGCGAGCAGATGGAGTTGCAACCGCTCGCTCTCCGCCACCGGGGGCAGGAAACGGGTGAGAGGGGTCGGGCGTTTCGACTTCAGCGCCCGCTCCTGAAGGAAGGCGGCAAGCGACGCCACGGCGGCCATGGTCAGCAGCGCGTAGGTGATGACCGACACGGCGATGTGCAGGTCGATCCAGACGCCGGGCGCCCCGCCGCGCAGGACCGGAGCCGGGCCCTGCTGGGCCAGCGTCGCGAAGGCGCCGACCGCCAGCAGATAGGGAAGCAGCAGCGGCGACAGCCTCCAGGCCGAGCGGGTCAGCGCGCTCAACGCCATGAACAGCAGCATGCAGGCCGCGATGGTCACCCACAGCGCGGTGGACAGGCCGGTATGCCAGCGTCCCGCCACCTGGGTCAGCGCCCAGGCCGCCGGACCCGCGAAGCCCAGCGCCAGGGCGCTCCAGAAATAGGCGGACCGTCCGTCCGCCCCCTGCCCCGCTATCTGGCGGTAGGGGTAGATGGACGCCGGCAGCAGCGCCATCAGCGCGGTCAGGCTGTAGACGATGTTCTGCGACATGCGGCGGACCCGTGCCCTTCCCTCTGCGGAAACCCAAAGTCGCTGATGGTCAAGTCTTCGCTGCTCAAGCCTCTGAGGCCCTTGGCGGAACGCCGGTGACCGGCTAGGCTCCGATGCGTCCGATCCGACTGACGTAAGCGTCACGCGGACGGCCCGTCAAGCGCGGATACCATAGCCCAAACGGTACGGACACGTCCCATGTCTTCCTGCCCATGTCTTCCTGCACCGCGCTGATCGTCGCCGCCGGCAGCGGCCAGCGGTTCGGCGCCGAGATTCCCAAGCAATATCTGGATCTCGTCGGCAAGCCCGTGCTGCGCCGTACGGTCGAAGCCTTCCTGCGCCACCCCAGGGTGAAAGCGGTCCGGGTGGTCATCAATCCGGCCTTCCGCGATCTCTACGATGCGGCGGTCGCGGGTCTGGGCCTGCCCGAGCCGGTGGCCGGCGGCGCGTCCCGCCAGGATTCGGTCCGCAACGGGTTGGAGGCCCTGGCCGACTCGGCGCCGGACCATGTGCTGATCCATGACGCGGCGCGCCCGCTGATCGACGATGCCACCATCGACGCGGTGATCGCGGCGCTGGACCACCATCCGGCGGCGCTCGCCGCCGTGCCGGTCGCCGACACGCTGAAGCGCGGCAAAGGCGGGCTGAATGGCGGGCTGGTGACCGGCACGGTGGACCGCTCCGGCCTGTGGCGCGCCCAGACCCCGCAGGGCTTCCGCTTTCCCGAGATTCTGGCCGCGCACCGCTCCGCCGCCGGGTTGGAATTGACCGACGACGCCGCGGTCGCCGAGCGCGCCGGACTGCCCGTCGCGCTGGTGCCCGCCAGGGAGGAGAATTTCAAGGTGACCACCCCCGACGACCTGGCCCGCGCCGCCCGTGTGATCGACTCCGCCCTCTCCGACATCCGCACCGGCATGGGCTTCGACGTGCACCGCTTCGCCGAGGGCGATCACGTCACGCTCTGCGGCGTGCGGGTGCCGCACAGCCACAGGTTGGAAGGCCATTCCGACGCCGACGTCGGGCTGCACGCCCTGACCGATGCCATCCTGGGCGCGCTCTGCGCCGGGGACATCGGCAGCCACTTTCCGCCCAGCGACCCGCAATGGCGCGGCGCGGACAGCGCGCTGTTCCTTCGCCATGCGGCCGAACTGGTGACCGCGCGCGGCGGGCGGATCGCCCATGTGGACGTGACCATCATTTGCGAACGCCCGAAGGTCGGTCCGCATCGCGACGCGATGACCGCCCGCATCGCCGAAATCCTGGGCATGGCGGCGGATCGGGTCAGTGTGAAGGCGACGACGACGGAACGGCTGGGCTTCACCGGGCGCGGCGAAGGCATCGCAGCGCAGGCGGTGGCGACCGTCCGTCTTCCGGGTTAGTCTTTCTCGGGAGCCAGCCCCGGCACGACGACGAAAGGGACCCGCATGTTTCCCGATCACATCCGCGAACTCGCCGCCAAGCTCCTCGCCGACTATGAACTGGCCGGTTACATGGTTGCGACCGCCGAATCCTGCACGGGCGGCCTGATCGCCGGGGCGCTGACGGACATCGCGGGATCGTCTACGGTCGTTGACCGGGGCTTCGTCACCTACTCCAACGCCGCCAAGTCCGAGATGCTCGGCGTGCCGCCCAGCCTGATCCTCGCCCACGGCGCGGTCAGCCCGGAGGTGGCGGTGGCGATGGCCGTGGGGGCGCTGGCGAAGTCGAAGGCGGACGTGACGGTGGCGGTCACCGGAGTGGCCGGACCCGGCGGTGGTACGCCGGAAAAGCCGGTCGGGCGCGTCCACATCGCCACCGCGATCCGCCGCGGGGCGGCCAAGCACAAGGAATACACCTTCCCCGGCGACCGCGAGGCCGTGCGCATGGCCACCGTGCAGGCCGCGCTGGAGCGCCTGCTGGCCGCACGGCCCGACACCGGAATCCGATGAGGGAACGCCGTCAGGCGGTCCGCGCCGTGGCCGTCTGCGAGGCCCGGTTGCCGTAAAGCTGATCGGCACGGGTTTCGAAGGCGTGGACCATGCGGCGCACCGCCTCGTTGAACAGCACGCCCATGATCTTCTGAAGCATCTTCGAGCGGAATTCGAAATCCACGTAGAAGTCCACGCAGACTCCACCCTCATGCGGGTTGAAGATCCAGTGGTTGTTCAGGTACTGGAACGGCCCCTCGGTGTACTGGACGTTGATGCGCCGGTTCTCTTCGTCCAGTTCCACCCGCGAGGTGAAGCGTTCGCGGACCATCTTGAAGCCGATCACGAGGTCCGCGAACATCACGTTGCCTTCGCGGCGGCGGATGCGGGCGGCGAGGCACCAGGGCAGGAATTCCGGGTACTTCTCCACATCGGCGACCAGCCGGTACATCTGTTCCGGCGTGTAGGGAAGAACCTTCTTTTCCGCGTGCGTCGGCATACCCGCTCCGTTTCTCTTTGGGCCGCCTCTCAGCCCGCCGCTGCCGCGAGCTTGCGGAGGCGCGCCTCCCGCAGCTTCGCGAAGTCCGCCCCGGCGTGATAGGAGGAGCGGGTCAGCGGCGTCGAGGCCACCATCAGGAAACCCTTGCCGCGGCCAAGTGTTGCGTAGCTCTGGAATTCTTCCGGAGTCACGAACCGGTCCACCGCCGCATGCTTGGGCGTCGGCTGGAGGTACTGGCCGATGGTCATGAAGTCAACATCGGCGGCGCGCAGATCGTCCATGACCTGGCCGACCTCCTCGCGGGTTTCGCCCAGCCCCACCATGATGCCGGACTTGGTGAACATGGACGGGTCGAGTTCCTTCACCCGCGCCAGCAGTTGCAGCGAGGTGAAATAGCGCGCTCCCGGACGGATCGTCGGGTAGAGGCGGGGCGCGGTTTCCAGATTGTGGTTGAAGACGTCCGGCTTCGCTTCCACCACCACTTCGACGGCCCCCTTCTTCTTCTGGAAGTCGGGGGTCAGGATCTCGATGGTCGTTTCCGGGGACGCGGCGCGGATGGCGCGGATGGTGCGGGCGAAATGCTCCGCCCCGCCGTCCTCCAGATCGTCGCGGTCCACCGAGGTGACGACAACGTGGCTCAGCTTCAGCTCGGCCACCGCCTCCGCCACATTGTCCGGCTCATGCGGGTCGAGCTGGTCGGGGCGTCCGGTCCCGACGTTACAGAAGGCGCAGCCGCGGGTGCAGATGGCGCCCAGGATCATGAAGGTCGCGTGCTTGTGCTTCCAGCACTCCCCGATGTTGGGGCAGGCCGCCTCCTCGCACACGGTGTTGAGCTTGAGCCCGCGCATCAGCTTGCGGGTCTCGTTGTATTCCTGGCTGGTCGGCGCCTTGACGCGAATCCAGCCGGGTTTGCGCTGGATCGGGTTGTCGGGCTTGTGGGCCTTTTCGGGATGGCGAAGCTTCTCGGGGTGATCGGCCACGGTCATGGTCTGAAGTGCTCCCACGGGCTGCCCGGCGGCAGCGCCGATTCTGAACGGAAACGCGCCTGCCGTCGCGCGGCCGGCGGACGCGGCATCCGCCGGATAGGCCGTAATGACCGACCGGTCAAGTCTGTTTAACGGTCGGCACGGCACAACGCCGCCAAATCGACGACGATGCATGAACTCCCTCCCCCCCTTAGGGGGAGAGGGAGACGACGAACGACGATCCGGCGCTCCACTTAGAAGTGGATGGCCCGGCCATAGGCATCAAGCACGGCCTCATGCATCATTTCCGACAGGGTCGGATGCGGGAACACCGTCTGCATCAGTTCCTGTTCGGTTGTTTCCATGGTCTTGGCGACCGTGTAGCCCTGGATCAGCTCCGTCACTTCGGCGCCGACCATGTGGGCGCCCAGCAACTCGCCGGTCTTGGCGTCGAACACGGTCTTCACCATGCCGTCCGCCTCGCCCAGAGCGATGGCCTTGCCGTTGCCGATGAAGGGGAAGCGTCCGACGCGGACCTCGTAGCCCGCCTCCTTCGCCTTCTTCTCGCTCAGCCCGACCGACGCGATCTGCGGGTGCGAGTAGGTGCAGCCCGGAATGTTGCGGACGTCCAGCGCGTGCGGGTGCTTGCCGGCGATGTGCTCGACGGCGATGACGCCCTCGTGGCTGGCCTTGTGGGCGAGCCAGGGAGCGCCCGTCACGTCGCCGATGGCATAGACGCCCGGCTCGTCCGTCTGGCAGTTGGCGTTGGTCTTGATGTGGCCGCGGTCGGTCTGGACCTTGGTGTTCTCCAGGCCCAGATTCTCCGTGTTCGGCGTGATGCCGACGGCGAGGATCACACGGTCGACCGTGATGTCCTCGGTCTTGCCGTTGGCCTCGACCGCCACCGTCACGCTGTCCGCGCCCTTGCGCAGGTTGCCGGCCTTGGCGCCGGTGATGATGCGCATCCCCTGCTTTTCGAACTGCTTGCGGGCGAAGGCCGAGATTTCCTCGTCCTCCACCGGCAGGATGCGGTCCATCACCTCGACCACCGTCACCTTGGCGCCCAGCTCGTTGTAGAAGCTGGCGAACTCGATGCCGATGGCGCCGGAGCCGATGACCAGCAGCGACTTCGGCGTGGTGTTCGGGGTCATCGCCTTGCGGTAGGTCCAGACGAGGTTGCCGTCGTCCTCCAGCCCCGGAAGGGTGCGGGCGCGGGCGCCGGTGGCGATGATGATGTTCTTCGCGCCGAATGTGCCGACCGCCGCGCCGTTCTTGGTGACGGCCACCTGCCCCTTGCCGAGCAGCTTGGCCTCGCCCTCGATGACGGCGACCTTGTTCTTCTTCAGCAGGTGCTTGACGCCGCCGTTGAGCTGCCCCGCCACCCGGCGGGACCGCTGAACGACCTTGTCCAGATCGAAGGACGGGTTCTGGATGACCAGCCCGTACTCCGCGGCGTGCTTGGCGTTGCGCAGCACCTCGGCGGACCGCAGCAGCGCCTTGGTGGGGATGCAACCCCAGTTCAGGCAGATGCCGCCCAGGTTCTCGCGCTCCACCACCGCCGTGCGGAGGCCGAGCTGGGCGGCGCGGATCGCCGCCACATAGCCGCCGGGGCCGCCGCCGATGACGATGAGGTCGTAGTTCATGTCAGCCATGGTCGGTCCGCCCCCTTACAGCAGCATGCTCAGCGGGTCCTCAATCAGCTTCTTGAAAGCCGCGAGGAATTCCGCACCCTGCGCGCCGTCGGCGACGCGGTGGTCCACGGTGACCGAGACCGTCATCACGGTGGCGATGGCGAGCGCGCCGTTCTTCACGACCGGACGCTGTTCGCCCGCACCGACCGCCATGATGCAGGCCTGCGGCGGGTTGATGATCGCCGCGAACTCCCGGATGCCGTACATGCCGAGGTTGGAGATCGAGAAGGTGCCGCCCTGATACTCTTCCGGCTTCAGCTTGCCGTCGCGGGCACGCTCCGCCAGCCCCTTCATCTCGTTGGAGATTTCGGCCAGCCCCTTGGTCTCCGCCTTCTTGACGATGGGCGTGATCAGGCCGGTCGGCGTCGCCACGGCGACCGAGATGTCCACATGGTCGTAACGCAGGATGGCGTCATCCGACCAGGCGGCGTTGATGTTCGGGAACTTCTTCAGCGTCAGCGCGGCGGCGCGGATGATGAAGTCGTTGACCGACAGCTTGTAGTCCTTGGAACGGGCGTTCAGGTCGGAGCGGACCTTCAGCAGCGCGTCCAACTCGCAGTCGATGGCCAGGAAGTAGTCCGGAACCGTCTGCTGCACCTCGGTCAGACGACGGGAGATCGTCTTGCGCATGCTGCTGTTCGGCTGGGCCTTGTAGGCCATGCCGAGCTTGTCCGACAGGTCCTTGGCGTCGATGCCAGCGGCCTTGGGCGCCGGTGCCGGAGCGGCGGCGGGAGCAGCCGCCGGGGCCGGAGCCGCTG